>NZ_CP150484.1:6997343-7254202 GCF_037997115.1 Amycolatopsis coloradensis | reverse complement strand
CCCGGCATGGCTGCGGTCCCCCGGCCAGGCACGGCGGCTCGCCTGCGGTTGGGCGCTGTCGCTGCGGTTCCCCGCCGAAAACCTCGCCGGGCTGACCGCCGGAACGCTCGCCGCGTTCACCACCGCCAGGACCGAGGCGTTCTGGCGGCACCGCACGCTCCTCGGCGTCACCTCGGGGCATCGGGACGCCGCCGAACAGCATCGGCTGTACCTCGCCGAGACCGCACGCGGCGGCAAGCGTGTCCTGCCGCCGCAGGATTCCGCGCACGTCAGCGGTACCGCGCTGGACGTCCGGCCGCGCGAAGGCGCGCAGTGGCTGGAGGACCACGGCGCCCGCTTCGCGCTCTACCGGATCTACGACAACGAGTGGTGGCATTTCGAGTACCGGCCCGGCGAGGCTCCGCCCGCGCGGCTGCCGCACCCGGGCTGGCGGGAAGGTGTCACCCGGTGACCGTGATCCGCGCGGGACCGTTCCACCCAATGTCACGTAGCTTAAGTTGATCTTGGGCGAAGTTGACAAGTGGAGTGAAGGCTCCCTTCGCTGCGTCTGATGCGACGAAGGGGCACCTTCGGCCCTGGTCGCGGGTCGGGTTGGTCGTGAGTGGCGTTTCGGGTTCTAACCCGAATCGCCACTCACGACCCCGGTGGCTTCCAGGCACGCGAGGCACGCCTTCGCGCTGACCGGGCGTGTGACCTGCGTGCCGGCTCCATCCCAGCAAGTGGGAAGTTCCGCCCGGCGTGTGGACGCCCGCCGGGACGTGTGCGATGATGCGTCCGTGACCTCCTGCATCATCATTATCGCCGAGCGCGCCGGATAACAGCTCCACAAGAGCCCCCGGCGCGCAACCTCTCGCACCCATGCGGGAGGTTTTTTTGTTGCCTGAACACGTTTTGCCACCACCATGAGGAGTCCCCGTGACCCGCAAGGAGCCCGCCGATACGCCACTCGGCGACGCCTTCCACCTGTACGACACGACCTTGCGCGACGGTGCGCAGCGCGAGGGGATCTCCTACTCCGTCACGGACAAGCTGGCGGTGGCGAGGCTGCTCGACGATCTCGGGGTCGGGTTCATCGAAGGCGGATGGCCGGGGGCGCTGCCCAAGGACACGGAATTCTTCGCCCGAGCCGCTTCGGGCGAACTGAAACTGCGCCACGCCGCGCTCGTCGCGTTCGGCGCGACGCGGAAGGCGGGCGCCAAGGCCGAGCAGGACCAGCAGGTGCGGGCGCTGCTCGATTCCCAGGCGCCGGTGGTCACCCTGGTGGCCAAATCGGATCTGCGGCACATCGAACGCGCGCTGCGGGTCGATGTCGACGAAGCGTGCGAGATGGTGCGGGACACCGTCGCGTTCCTCGTCGGCGAAGGACGTCGCGTCTTCCTTGACGCGGAACACTTTTTCGACGGCTACGCGTTCTCCCCGGACACCGCACTGAAGGTGCTCGACGCGGGAGTGAACGCGGGCGCCGACGTCGCCGTGCTGTGCGACACCAACGGCGGACAGCTGCCGCTCGGCCTCGCGGAAACCGTCCGCGAGGTCAAGGAAAGGACCGGATTCCGGCTCGGAATCCATTGTCAGGACGACACTTCCTGCGCGGTGGCGAATTCCGTCGCCGCCGTGCAGGCCGGCGTGACGCACGTCCAGTGCACCGCCAATGGTTACGGCGAACGGGCGGGTAACGCCGATCTGTTCGCCGTGACGGGAAATCTGGTGACCAAGCTCGGCATGGAGGTCCTCCCGACCGGAGGCGCCGCCGAGCTCACCCGGGTCTCCCATGCCCTTGCCGAAATCGCGAACATCGCCCCCTACACCCACCAGGCTTACGTAGGGGCGTCGGCCTTCGCCCACAAGGCGGGACTGCACGCGAGCGCGATCAAGGTGGATCCGTTGCTGTACAACCACATCGATCCAGCTTCGGTCGGCAATGACATGCGGGTACTGGTCACCGAGATGGCCGGCAGGGCCAGCCTGGAGCTCAAGGGACGTGAGCTCGGGGTCGACCTTGCCGGCCAGCCCGAGGCGCTGACGAGCGCCGTCCGGAAGGTGAAGCGCCTCGAGTCCGAAGGCTGGTCCTTCGAGGCCGCGGACGCTTCACTGGAACTGCTGCTGCGGCGGGAGGTCGACGGCCCGCAGAGTGATGTCCTCGACGAACCGCCGTTCGAACTCGAGTCGTACCGGGTCGTGCTGGACCACCGGTCCGACGGCGAGGTCGTGTCCGAGGCGACGGTGAAGGTCCACGTCGCCGGGCAGCGCGTGATCGCCACCGCCGAGGGCAACGGCCCCGTGCACGCGCTCGACGCCGCCCTGCGCGAGGCGCTCAGCCCGCATCTGTCCTGGTTGGACAGTGTGGAGCTGGCCGACTACAAGGTGCGGATCCTGCCCGGGCACCCGGGCACCGACGCCGTCACGCGCGTGCTCGTCGAGACCAGCGACGGCGAGCGGGAATGGACCACCGTCGGCGTGCACGGCAACATCGTCGAAGCGAGCTGGCTGGCGTTGTGCGACGCGCTCGTGCACAAGTCCCTCAGGGAGGGCCCGGCGTGAGGAGTCGTACAGTGGGGGAGTGCGTCTAGCCCGAATTGCTCATCCCGGTGGTGTCGCGTTCGCTTCGATCGAAGGGGACGGCGACGACGCCCAGGTACTGGAAATCGCCGAGCACCCCTTCGGCAACCCCAACTTCACCGGCAAACGCTGGCCGCTCGCCGACGTCCGGCTGCTCGCGCCGATCCTGCCGTCGAAGGTGATCGCGGTCGGCCGGAACTACGCCAAGCACGCGGCCGAGTTCGGCAACGAGGTCCCGCAGGACCCGATGCTGTTCATCAAGCCGTCGACCACGGTGATCGGCCCGAACGTGCCCATCCGCCGTCCGCGCGGTGTCGGCCGCGTCGACTTCGAGGGTGAACTGGCGATCGTCATCGGCCAGCCGGTCAAGAACGTGCCCGCCGCCCGCGCGGCGAGCGCGATCCTCGGCTACACCGTGGCGAACGACGTCAGCGCGCGTGACCTGCAGAAGTCCGACGGCCAATGGGGCAGGGCGAAGGGGTTCGACACCTTCTGCCCGCTGGGCCCGTGGATCGAGACCTCGCTCGACGCGGCCGACCTCGCGCTCAAGTCCGAGGTGGACGGTGTTCTCAAGCAGGACGGCCGGACCTCGGACCTGGTGCACAAGATCCCCGAGCTGGTCGAGTTCGTGTCCGGCGTGATGACCCTGCTGCCCGGCGACGTCATCCTGACCGGAACGCCCGAGGGCGTCGGCCCGATCGAGGACGGCCAGTCGGTCTCGATCACGATCGAAGGCATCGGCACACTGACCAACCCGGTGCAGGACGTCTAGCCTCAGACCCCCATGCGATGAAAGATTCCTTCATCGCAAATTTCGCGATGAAGGAGTCTTTCATCACATCCGGACGCTAACCGGCCGGTTCCATCGCCCGCCGCGCGAAGGCAGGCGCGTGCTCGGGCCGCAGCCCCAGGCCCAGCAACCGGGCCGGGACGTAGGACAGCACGGGGAACCGGCCGAACAGCTTCACCATCACCTCGGGCGGACCGTTGCGCCTGCCCTCCATGACCGGCTTCATGACGTTCTTGTGCAGCATCCGCTGCAGCCCCTGCACCAGCATCGTCGGTGCGAGACGGCGCTTGCGGACCTTCGCCAGGTCCGCCACCGACGGCCTGCCCCGGCGCAGCGGCTCGGCGAGCAGGGTGGCGGCCGCGACCGCGTCCTGCACCGCGAGGTTGATGCCGACCCCGCCGACCGGCGACATCGCGTGCGCCGCGTCACCGATGCACAGCAGCCCGTCGACATGCCACTTCCGCAGCAGGTTCATCTTGACGTCGAGGAACTTGACGTCGTCGGTCGTCTTCAGCTCGTCGACCCGGTCGGCCAGGTCGGGAAGGATCGCGGCCACGTTCTCCCGGAACGCCTCGATGCCGTTTTCGCGGAGATCCTGGCCCTTGGGGCTGAGATAGGCGATCTGGAAGTAGCCCTTGCGCGGCAGCGGCACGGCGAAGCGGCGATCCCGCATCTTCGGGGTCAGCATGCCCTCGTGTTCGCCTTCCCGCCGCGAGATCCGGAACCACCACGCGTCGAACGGGATGGCGTAGTCCTTCGTCATCAGCCCGGCCTCACGGCGGGCCAGCGACCAGCGCCCGTCGGCGGCGATCACCAGGTCGGCGCGTAATTCGCCGGTCTTCCCATCGGCGTCGCGGTAGCGGACCCCGCTCACCCGGCCGTGCTCGAAGATCAGCCCGGTCATCTCCGTGCTCTGCCGCAGCGTGAACGTGGGCTCCTTCGCGCCGGCGTCGGCGAGAAGGTCCAGGAAATCCCACTGCGGGACCATCGCGATGTACGGGTGCGCCACCTTCAGCCGGGTCAGGTCGGCGAGGCGCATCATCGTGCCGTCCTCGGCCGGGAAGCCGGCGTAGGAGATCTCGCTGTGCGGCAGGCTGAGGAATTTCTCCCCGAGGCCCAGCTCGTCGAGCAACGTCAATGTCGACGGGTGCACGGTGTCGCCGCGGAAGTCCCTCAGGAAGTCCTCGTGCTTCTCCAGCACCGTGACCTCGACCCCGGCCCTGGCCAGCAGCAATCCGGCGACCATGCCCGCGGGGCCACCGCCGACGACCACGCAGTTCGTGCGTTCGCTCATCCGTCCCACCCCTTCGAAACCCTTATTCATCACTTGTTGAATAAGCTCAGCATGCACCTGCTCGACCGGCGCGTCAAGCGCCATCCGGGCGGATGCGCCGTTCGGGCTATGACGCGGGTCTCACCGGTCCGGGTGTCCGGGGCGACTGTCCAAAAAGGACGCGAGGTGTGGCGGGAACGTTCCGGAAGGACGACGATCGCGGAAATGCGCTTGTGGACGGTCCGTGACTTGAAGCCGATTAAGGATTCCGTTGTCGTCACAGGGTGTGTGCGTCGCGAATCGAGGAGTCCGTATTTCACCCGGCCGCCCGCCTTAGCCGTTGTCCGGTAACTAAAACACGTCATCTCACCAACTGGGAGTAGAGTGCCCGCGCCGGAACAGGCCAGCCTTAATCACCTCATCGGCAGAGTCGCGATCGCGCTGAGTGCCCTAGCCTCACTTGGTGGATTTCGCTCTCGTGCCCCGGACCCCGTCACGAACCACGCCGGACGCTCCGGATGGGGCGCCGTGGGAGCCGCCGGAGTTGCGGTTGGTGTGTCTCGACATCGATGACACGCTGATCGACTGCACGGCGGCGATCCGGCTCAGCCTGAGCGCGCTCACCGGTCAGAACGACCTTTGGCCGCTGTGGGATCTCATCACCGAAGAGCATGTCGCGCTGGTGGTGGCGGGCGAAATCGATTACGCGATCATGCATCACAAGCGTACTGAATGTTTCCTGGCCGAGATCGGCATTCTGGCCGACGAAGAGCAGGTCAAGGGCTTCGAAAGACGGCGTCGTGAAATTCTCACGCGTTCGTGGCAATTGTTCGAAGATGTCCTCCCGTGCCTGGAATGGCTGAGAGCCGCGGGTGTCCTTGTCGCGGCCGTCACGAACGCCTCCGGCGCGCATCAGCGCAAGAAGATCGCCGACCTCGGACTCGCCCGGTTCTTCGACCACGTGGCCATCGCCGGTGAACTCGGAGTAGCCAAACCGGACCCGGCGATGTTCCACTCGGTCTGCCTCGGCCTCGGCTGCGACCCCGCCCAGGCGGTCCACGTCGGCGACAAGCTCGACACCGACGCCATCGGCGCACGCGACGCCGGCCTGGGTGCCGTCTGGCTCGACCGGGACGGCATCGCCGAGCGCGCCCCGGCGGGTGTGCACACCATCTCCGGCCTCGACGAGCTGCCTGAGCTGCTCGTTTCCGAGTTCGCGAAGCTCGGCGTCCCCGCTCAGCGCGCTACGGAGACCCCCGCTTTCACGGTGCGGAACGGCGTGCTCTAGTATTCTTTCTCGTGCGGCACCGAGCCGGTCAAGATCGGAACGGTACCTCACTGGGGTATGGTGTAATTGGCAGCACGACTGGTTCTGGTCCAGTTAGTCTAGGTTCGAGTCCTGGTACCCCAGCTGGAGAACTCTCCGGAGTGAAACACAGAGTGACCCCCCTGCAGAGGAGGGAAACCCGGTCTGGTAAGTTTCTCCACAGCAACACAGCAGGTGAACAACTGAAAATCTCCTTCTGAAGGAGAAAGTTCCTAGCCCCCGTCGTCTAGCGGCCTAGGACGCCGGCCTCTCACGCCGGTAGCGTGGGTTCGAATCCCATCGGGGGTACTTCGCGAAAGGCGCCGATCGAAACAATCGGCGCCTTTCGCTGTTTCGGCAGCCGACATCGCGTCGGTGATCCCTTTCTCCTGCTTCCGTAATCGCGGTCACTGCACGGTGAAGCAGGGCTTGCCGCTGAAGACGTTCTCGGTCTCCGTCGCGTGCTTGAGCGGCAGTGTTGTCCACAGTGGCCAGTTCGGCTTCCGGAATGGACGCGCTGGAGAAACTCGCAGCGCGCGGCTGCCCACGACGTGTTCGGCTTAGGCGTCGCCGTTTCCTTGAGGCGCAGGGGTTCCGTGCCACCGGAAGGGGTCGTCTTCCAGTGCGGAGCGGTCCCACTGCCCGCGGTTCGCGGCGGCTTCGTAGGTGGCGTGGAGGAATTCGGCGACGGCGCGGTCTGGGTCGGGTGCGGCGCGGGCGGCCTCGTAGGGCAGGAGGAATTGCTGGAACTCGGTGCTGAAGTACGCGCCTTCGGTGCCGACCGGCTGGTCGGCGAACCCCTCGGGTTCGGGGTAGGCGTAGGAATAGAAGGCGCCTTCCGCGCCTCCGCCGGGCCAGAACCCGCAGCTGGAGAGTTCCCGGGAGTAGCCCTCGACCATGACCCAATCCCCGCAGTTCGGTGCTCCGCCGGGGTGCGGCGGCGCCGTCCGCCCGGAGAAACGGGTGCAGGCGAGATCCATTGCTCCCCAGAAGAAATGCACAGGGCTGACCTTGCCGACGAAGTGTGACCGGAACTCGCCAATCACCCGGTTCGCCTGCAGCAGCTGCCGCCAGAACAGGGCGGCCGCCTCGCCGTCGTAGGAGGCGTGGGTGTGGTCCTCGGCAAAGGGGATCGCCGGCTCGACCTCATTGGGGTACGGCCGGATCGGTGCCTCGATCCCGAGACGGCCGAGCATGTCCAGGATCCGGGTGTAGAACTCGGCGACCGGCATCGGCCGGAGCGGGAGGCTTCGCGCACCGCCGTCGCTGCTGCGGATCGCGAGCTGGTGGCCGACGAAGTCGAACTCGATCTCGAAGGCCCCCGACCGGTGCGGGATCGCGGACGTCGTCAACCCGCGAGGGCTGACGTACAGCGTCACCTGCCACCAGTGGTTGATCAGGGGAGCGTGGGCCATGCGGATCTTGCCCACGATCTGGGTCCACATGTGCAGGGTCTCGCGAGTGGGGGTCCAGTCCGAGACCCGCAGGCTCGGCCAACTCGTTGTCGCGGGGCTGGTCATCGGTTCTCACATCCTTGGCGGCGCGGGGAGGAGGTGGTGGTCATGTTCGGCGGGAGGGGCTTCGGCACATCTCCCTTATCGCGTGGGCCACGTGCCACCGCGCCGGCCGGCACGACAGCGGCGTGGCGTGCCGGTCTTTTTGTTGACGCGTCTACAACTACCCGATTTTTGATGACGCGTCAACATTGCTGGTAGGCTCCGCGCCGCGGGAAAGCCGCACGTAGGGATTGAAAGGAGGAGGGGGAATCGGGCCGTGCAGCGGTACCGGCGCCCCTGACTGCCCATGGGTGAAGCGCGCTGGCTCGACGAGCGGGAGGCGCGTGCGTGGCGCGGGATCATCGGTGTGCTGCCGCGGCTGACCGCGGCGCTGGAGCGTCAGTTGGTCCAGGACGCGGGGCTGTCCGCCGCGGAATACACGCTCTTGGTGCCGCTGTCGGAGGCTTCGGGCGGAGTACTGCGGGCGCGTGACCTCGGCCGGATGGTCGGCTGGGAGCGCAGCCGGATCTCCCATCAGGTCATCCGGATGGAGAAGCGCGGCCTCGTCGCGCGTGAGGAGTGCGGCGAGGACGCGCGCGGGTCGATGGTGCGGCTCACCGATGCGGGCCGGGCGGCCATCGTCGCCGCCGCTCCCGCACACGTCGCCGCCGTCCGGCAGTACTTCATCGGTGCGCTCACCGACGCCGAGCTCGATGTCATCGGACCCGCGCTCGAACGGGTCATGGACCGGCTTCCCGACGGCGACGGGTGACGCCGCGCCTGAGCGTGGCCGCGCGCGGAAAGGTGCCGCTCCGGGAAAGTGCCGGGAAAGCCTAGGGTCAGTGCTCGGATCTAGCATTGCTAGACAATCTAGCGACGCTAGTGCTAGCGTCGCAGGGCACGCTAGCAATGCTAGATTTCTGGAGGGTAGTCATGCTCAACGCACTTGAGATCGTCACGACCGTGGTCGTCGGCGTGATGGTGGGGGTGGAGTTCTCCGTCGCCTTCGTCGTCAACTCGATCCTCAACGCTCTTCCCGAGGACAGCATGGTGCGCGGCCGTGCACACGGTGGCCGGATGCTCGGCGCCGTCATGCCGGTCTGGTACATCGGTTCGCTCGTCCTCGTCGCGGTTTGGGCCATCGCCGCATGGCAGGACCCCGCCGCCGGACTCGTCGTCACCGCCGGTGCGCTGCTGATCGTCAGTGTGGTGATGTCACTCCTGCTGCTCGTCCCGATCAACAACCGCAGCAAGACGTGGACCACCGAGAACCGGCCAGCCGACTGGAAGGAACAGATGAACCGCTGGGACCGTTTCCACTACGCCCGTGTCGCTGTCATCATCGCCGCCTTCGCCCTGCTGGTGGCGGCACTCAGTTGAGCTCGCGGACCTCAAGCTGGAGCTCGCCGAGCCTGCCGGCCGGCGAAACCTGGTCATGCTCGCGTGGACCAGCAGTTCGGACATCGTCGACTACGCGGTGATCGTCGCCCTGGAAAACAGATCCGGCTCGGACACCGGGAACTCGGTCAGCGTGACCTTGCGGCTGGCGCGGTCGAACAGGCGGGCTCCGATCCGCCGCTCGGACGCCTGGATGTCTCGACAACGCAACCTTCCTCGCCTGCGTGGGTCTTCGCCGCGATCGGCCTGGTGACCGCGCTTCTCCTGCCGCTCCAGCGGAAGAAGCCGGTGGCCTGACCTCCGCCCGTATGTCGTCGGGTTTGCTAGCTTCTTGACCGTGAGTCTTTGATCCGGCCGGTGGCGTCGAGCAGCGCCCGTCCGATTCTCCGTATGTGGAGCGGGTTTACCGGGCCGGTACGGAGGCCGTGACGATGCCCGCGCGGATGCGGTCCATCGCGAACTCGAACTGGGAGCTCGTGGTGTGGCGTGACCGGGGCGAGACGCATGTGGCGGTGCGTGGCCCGGAGACGAGGCCCACGGTCCTGGACCTGGGCCCCGGCGAAGGTGAAACGGTCGGGATCATCTTCCGGCACGGTGCGTTCCTGGCGCCGATGCCGGTGCCGGGCCTGGTCGACACCGCCGTGACGAGTCCGCACACCACGGCTCGCTCGTTCGTCCTGCAGGGCGAAGAGTGGGAAACACCGACTTACGACAACGCCGACGTCTTCGTGGATCGGCTGGTCCGCGCCGGGGTGCTGATGCGTGATCCGCTGGTCACCGATGTGCTTCGCGGCGACACGGCCACGCTGGTCACACCGAGGTCGGTGCAGCGGCGGGTGGCCGCGGCCACCGGGCTTACCCAGGGCGCGATCCGGCAGATCGAACGAGCGAGGCAGGCCGTGATGCTGCTGGGGCAGGGGATGGCCGCGGTCGAGGTCGTGCAGCGGGCCGGGTATCACGACCAGCCGCACCTGGCGCGCTCACTGACCCGCTTCACCGGCTGCACTGCCTCCCGGCTGCGGCGGGCCGACGGCGACGAGATGCTGTCGCTTCTGTACAAGACCGACGTCGCGGTCCGCCCCTAGATTCGTGGTGACGCCGGGACCACCCGGCACCCGAAACGTCCTGGAGGGCATGTCATGGCCATCGCGCAAATCTACGTCAACCTGCCGGTCACCGACCTGGAGGCGAGCACGAAGGTCTACCTGGCGATGGGGGGAACGGTCAATCCCGATTTCAGTGGTGACACCTCCGTCCAGGTGGCGTTCGCCGACACGATCCTGGTGCAGCTGATGACCCGCGAGACGTTCGCGACGTTCACGAAGCGGTCCACATCGGACGGACCGATCGAGGTGATCAATGCACTGGCCGCCGGATCGCGCGAAGAAGTGGACCGGCTGGCCGACGCGGCGCTGGCCGCGGGGGCCACCGAGCCACGCGAGGCCCAGGACATGGGCTGGCTGTACAACCGGGCCGTCGACGACCCGGACGGCCACTGCTGGGAGCTGCTGGCCTACGACCCGAGCGCCCTGTGACGGACCGCACGGGTCTCCGCGTTGACCTCGAGTTCGGTCGAGGTCCGACCATGAGGCCATGACCCTCGAAGCAGACGAAATGCTCCTGTTCCGGAACACCATGCGGATCACCGACGGCCACCTGGAGGAGTTCACCGCCGCCGTCCGGGAAGCCATCGACTTCGTCGAGCGCAACGCGCCGCAGGTCATGGTGCAGACGTTCGTGGACGCCGATCGCATGCTGGCCTACAGCTACCAGATGTACGCCGATTCGGACGCGGTCCTCGAACATTGGCGGATCTCCGAGAACCACATCAACGCCGTGTCGGCGCACTGCACGGTGGTGGACTTCCAGGTGCACGGCTCACCGGACGAACGAGTGCTGGCGGGGATGCGCGGCATGATCGACGACGGCACCGCTGTCGTCACACCGCGGATCGCGGGTTTCGTGCGCCCTCTGCCGAGTCCGCGGGCTGGTCGATGACATCCGCTGACGCGGCCATTCCGCCAACGCTGCTGAGCGCGGTCGTGGCGATCGGCCGCCAGGCCAGGCTGCCTGTCTCGGCCTGGTTCTCGGGGGACCGGGCTCCTCGACGACGGCGATCGCACCTTGCGACGGCAGGTCCCGGTTCTCCTTCACCGCGCCGTCGATGCCTTCCGATGACCAGTTCACCGTCCGGGAGGCCCTCGGTGGAGGGCATCGACGGCCACCAAGGGGGCGGAACCGGGCACGTTCCGCTTCGGTACTGAAGGACTACACGGCCGTCGCACGCTGAGCCGTCATCGCGCGTAGAGGCGATGCATGAGCAGTTCCAATGGACCGCGGTCGAAGCGCCGGAGCCACAGGACGGCGAAGCCGATGTTCGTCAGCCCGACGAAGGCCCAGAGGCCGACGATCCACCATGGACGGACATCCGCGAAACGCTCGGCGAGGCCGAGACCCCAGCCGTAGCACAGGGCGCCGGCCAGCAGGTTCTGGAGTACGTAACAGGAGAGCGCGGTGCGGCCGACCGCGATCAGTCCACTTCGGACCGCTCCGGGCCGCTCGCGCATCCGGAGGGTGAGGTGCGTGACCAGGGCGAGCAGACCCACGGCGACGAGCGGGGGCAACAGGTACCGGTCGACGAGCAGCCAGTCCGGGCCGCCGAACCCGGTCAGCACGTTCAGCGGCAGGCCGACGGCGAAGCCGAGTACGAGCAGGCGCGAGCGGAGCCGTGCTCCCTTGTCCGTGTCATCGAAAACGCCTGCCCTGCGGAGGCGGGAACCCAGCAGGAACAAGACGACGGCGGAGGGCACGATCAGCACGATCTCAGCCCGCAGCAAGAAGAAATCGTTCAGCCGGACGGCGACCTGTGCGGGCCAGCTCGCGGTCGCGGAGGGGGCGACCGGGGCAGGCTCTCCGGAGACCTCCGGTGTGGCGACGAGCAACGCCGTCGCGGCGAGCAAAAGCGCCACGTACGTGCCGCCCACCACGACGACGACGTTCCGCACGACCCGATCGTTCCGGCCGACGAGGTACGCGACGAGCAGCGAAGTGAGCCCGTAGGCCATGAGCACGTCGCCTTCGAACACGAGCAGGAAGTGCGCGACCCCTTCCAGGAAGAGAATTCCCGCCCGGAGCGGATACCTGCCCGGCCAGGGGGCAGCGCGCCGCCGGGCGGACTGGTACTGCAATTCCAGGCCCACGCCGAACAGGATCGTCAGCAGCGCGAGGAACTTGCCGTTGGTCAGCACGCGTAAGCCGACTTCGGCCCGCTCGGCGAAGGTCGTCGCCGTGCCGACGAAGTCTTGGAAGAAACCCGCGGGCCCGCCGGGATGGGCGAACAGGAACACGTTCGTGCCGAACGTGCCGAGTATCGCCACCCCTCGGAGCAGGTCCAGAGAGGAGATCCGCCCGCCGCGGGAATGCCGCGCGGCAGCGACTGCCGACGTCTGGTGACTCATGGTGTCGAGCCTGTCACCGCACGCTTCCGGCTTCGTCCGTCGTTAGGACGACTCCGCCCCGTCACTTCGTAGCACGCCCGATCGGTGATGCGCTTGCCGTTGCACGCACTGCGTGCATAATGGCGAAGGGGTCCTGACCAAGACGAGCCCGGTGTGGAGCCGGGAGGGGAGCGGAAGAGATGACCGACGAGATCGCCGCCGAGCTACGACCGCGGGAGCCGGATTTCTCGACGATCACGACCGAGGAGCTGATGGCCTACCGTGAAGCGGAAAACCGGGCCAGGGCGTCCAAAGCGGCCCGGGCGTTCCTCGGGGAGCCGGACGACGGCGCCCTGATCGACTGGCGGGAGATCGCGTTGCCCGGCCGCGACCTGCCGGTCCGGGTGTACCGCCCGGCCGTCGGCGGCGACGTCGCCCTGCCGCTCGTGGTCCACGTCCACGGAGGCTGCTTCGTCGGTACCGCGGTGCAATGCGACTGGCCCAACAGTCATTTCGCCGCGCGGCTGCCCGCGGTGGTGGTTTCGGTCGAGCATCGCCTTGTCTCGCCGGGTGTTCCGCTCCCGTTCGCGGCCGACGACGGCTGGGACACGCTGGTGCACGTGGTGCGTCACGCCGCCGAATGGGGTGTCGACCCGGAACGGGTGGCCGTGGTCGGCGAGAGCTTCGGTGGGTTGATCAGCGCGCTGACCGCCATCCGGTCCAGGGAGGGCGGGCCGTGGCTCAAGGCGCAGGTACTGGTCAATCCGGCGGTCGACGTGACCGAGTCGATGTACGACTATCCCTCGATCGCCGAGTACGCCTACAGCCCGACCCGGGCACTGCCCCAACTCCAGCTCGTCCAACGGCTTTCGGTCCCGACGGGGGTCGACGCCCGCGCGTGGTCGCCCATCCGTGCCGACGACCTGAGCGGACTCGCGCCCGCGCTCGTGGTGGTGCCCACCCGCGACGCCCTCGCGGACCACGGTCGCCGCTACGCGGAACGGCTGCGCGAAGCCGGGACCGAGGTGCGGCTTTCCGAATATCCGGGAGCGAGGCACGGATTCCTCACGTTGCCCGGGGTGGAGCCGCAGGCCGCGGCCGCTCAGGCGGAGATCTCCGAGTTCCTGCGCGAGGCGCTCGCTTCGACCTCGATCTGATCGAGGTGCGCGGCGAGGATGTCCGCGTAGGCGTTCCGGCGGTCGGCGCCGAGCGGGAGAATTTCACGGGCGAAATGGGCCACCGCGGGGAAGCGTTCCGGGTCTGCCCCGAGGACGGCGACCCGGAATGATTCCATGCCGTGCTCGAGCTCTTCCGCGGCGAGGGTGCCGATACCGCCGTCCGCGGCGTTCAGCGCGGTCACGAGGACCGCGATCCGGTGATAGTGGGCGGGGACCCGCTCATCGGGCAGACCTGATGAGCGCAAAGCCTGGAGCAGCGCTTCCATGACGGCACGCGATCCGCCGCCGCCCGAGGCGTAGCGCCCCCAGACGGTGGCGATCTGGGGCTGCCGGGCGAAGACCTCACGGAGCCGGAACGCGATGTCGGTGACGCACTGTTTCCAGTCGCCTTCGGGTTCGTAGCCCTCCATGGCCGTGAGGAGGGCGCGGTCGGCGACGGCGCGCAGGAGTTCGGTCTTGTTCCGGAAATGCCGGTACAGACTCGAGGAATCGGTGCCGAGCACCGCGGCGAGCTTGCGCACGCTGAACGCCTCCGCGTCGCCGCCCTCCAGGAGTCTTCCTGCCGCGTCGAGGATGTCGTCGCTGGACCAGCGCCGTCGGCCTGTCATCACCGGTACTTCTTCCTGTCGCCGTCAGTGGCACAGTTTACGATCGCACGCGCCGGGTGCAACGCCGTCGGCGCGCTGGTTCCCGGGAAAGGGGCAAACGGTCATGGACGACTCCTACCGCCTGGAAGCGGGCTCGCCGTCGGTCGACGACTACCTGCGGCTGCGCCGCGAGGCGGGCCTCACCGAACCGGCGAGGGAGCAGGCCGAGCGTGGGGTCGACGGCGCTTGGGCCTCGGTCAAGGTGATCCACCGGGCCACCGATGAGACCGTCGGGATGGGCCGGGTGATCAGCGACGGCGGGTGGTACTTCCACATCGTCGACATGGCCGTCCTCCCCGCCCATCAGCGGCGCGGTATCGGGGACGCCGTCCTCGACGCCCTCCTCGCCGAGATCGACGCCGCGGCTCCGGGCGCGTACGTCAATCTTCTCGGTGACCCACCGGGGTGGCGGCTTTACCGGCGGCATGGTTTCGTCGAGACCGCTCCCGGGACCGTTGGTATGCGGCGCACGATCGAGGGGAACTCCTGACAAAATTCCGCGCCGGGAATTGACCGGGTGCCGGTGCCGGAGGCAATAGGCGAAATGGACCCAAACGCTTACGCCTTTTACTGCGAATCGGCGCGCATCCGGTAATTGCGGCGCACACTGGTCCCCTTGGCGAGGTCGGCGCCGTAGACGTGCAAGGTGATGGCGACGGTGTCGCCTTCGTTGTGCACCTGGTGGATGTCGTCGGGTGGCGCGACGCCGCTGACCGACCCGGCGGGCCGTTGCCGCTGCGCCGTCCGGACGAGCCGGTCGCCGTCGATGTCGAAGATGTTCTCGGTCTCGGTTCCTTGGAGGACAAGGAATGTGCACCACACCAGGTGATCGTGGATCTCGGTGAGCTGGCCGGGCCGCCAGACCAGCGCGACGATCGAGAAGGCGGACTCGGTGTGCAGGGTGGTGCGGGTGTACCCCTCGGGGGACCCGGCTCGTTCCGCCGCGGTGAGCAGCCGCGAAGTCGGCCGGAGTTCGGTGAGAACGGCCGCCACGGCCTGCGCGGTGGCCAGGGGTTCCGACGTTCTTCCGGTGCATTGGCGAAGACGTTTTATCAGCTCGGCGAGGCCGGGTCTGGCGGCGGTTTCGGATGCGACGGTCATTTGTTCTCCTTCTCGTCGCTTCTCATCGTGTTCCGTTGTCCGCCCGGCGTCCAATGATGAAGTTCTTCCCTTCGTATAGGTATTCTTTATCCATGCTGAACCTGGTGCAGCTCACGGTGCTGGCGGCGGTCGCCAGGCACGGTTCGATGACCGCGGCGGCGAAGGAACTGCATTACACGCAGCCCGCGGTGAGCCACCAGCTCGCGAGGTTGGAGGCCGCGACGGGCGCGAAGCTGGTCCAGCGGATCGGACGCGGCATCCGGCTCACACCCGAAGGGGAACTGCTCGCCGCCCGCGCGGCCGAGATCGTCGGCCGGGTCGAAGGCGCCGAGGCCGAGCTGGCCGCGCAGGTGGGCTTGCGCGCCGGGCGGGTCCGGCTGGCGGGGTTCCAGTCGATCCTGAGCACCGTCGTCCCCGATGCGGCCGCCGCGCTGGCCCGCGACCATCCCGGACTCGAATTGGGACTGGTCGACGAACATCCGGGTGAAGCGCTGCGCATGCTGCGGGAAGGGCGGATCGACGTCGCCCTGATCTTCCGGTACGCCGACACTCCGCGTGAGGAGCGGGGACTCCGGCTGGTGCATCTGCTGGAGGATCCGGTCTACCTGCTCACCAGCGAACCGGGGCAGACCATCGCCGATCACCGCGAATCGACCTGGATCGGCGGCTGCGCCCGATGCCAGGACGAACTCGTCACGATCTGCGGGCGGGCCGGGTTCGCTCCGCGGATCTCGATGGTGAGCGACGACATCGTCGTCATGCAGGCGCTGGTCGCGGCCCGGATGGGCGTGACCACGCTGCCGCGGCTCGCCCTCCGCGCCCACCGGATGCCGGGCGTCCACGCCACCGAACTGGCCGAGGATCCCCGTCAGATCTACGCCGTCACCTACGGCGACCCACCCGACCCGCCCGCCGCGGTCGCGCTCATCGACGCACTCCGGGCCAGCATCCGGGCCCGGTGAGATGACTTCGCCCCTCGGTCGTGAGTGGTAAGGACGGCTCTAACCGTCCTTACCACTCACGAGGATCCGTTCGACGAAAGCTCCGGCCGCCAGCAGGTTCCGGTCATCGCCGACGGCGCCGTCGAGGGCCAGCCCGGCGGGCAGGCCGTCGCGGTCGCGCCCCATCGGGACGGTCAGTCCCGGGAAGCCCGCGATGCTGCCGGGCTGGCAGTTGCGGATGAAGGTCGGGAAGGTCGGGACCGCGCGCCCGCGATGGGCGAACTTCTCGACGGCCGCGAAATCCCGGGCTGTCGCGGGGGTGGTGGGGAAGGCCAGCGCGTCGATCCCGCTGTCGGTGAAGATCTTCGCGTAGGCGTCACGCAAGGCCGAGCGGGTGGCGAGCGCCGCCTCGTAGACGGCCGGCTCGACGCCCGGCACGATCGCCTCGGCGAAGATCGCCCGGACGTCGGCCGCGGCGACTTCGGCGACGAGCCGTTCGAAGGAGACCGCGGGCACGTATTCGGCGAGGTAGGACCGGAGTGCGACGCCCGCTTCATGGATCACCAGCGGCATTCCCTGGTCGGCGACGAGTTCGGCGAGGGGTGTGTCGTCGATCGGCACGAGGACGACTCCTGCCGAACGCAACCGGGCGAGCGCGGCGGCCCAGAGTTCTTCGACCTCCTCGGCGAGGTCACCGGTCAGGAAGCCGTGCGGCACACCCAGCCGGAGCGCTGAACTCTCGATCAAGGGTTCCGGCTCTTCTCCCGCGAGCACCGCGTCGAGAAGGGCGAGATCGGCGACCGTGCGGGCGATCGGCCCGGCCGTGTCCCGGGTGGTGCTCAACGGGGTCATGCCGCCGGACGGATAGCGGCCCGAGGTCGGCCGGAAACCGCAAACCCCGTTGAGCGCGGCGGGAACACGCACCGAACCCCCGGTGTCGGTGGCCAGCCCAGCCGGAACGATGCCCGCCGCGACGGCGACCGCGGTCCCGCCGCTGCTTCCCCCGGCGAACCGGGACGGGTCGCGGGCGTTGCGCACCGGGCCCAGCGGGGTCGTGTCGCAGGTGATGCCGAACGCGAGTTCGTGCATGGCCGCCTTGCCGATGACGACGGCGCCCGCGTCGACCAGGCGCCGGACCACCTCCGCGTGCTCGAGCGGAACGTGGTCCGCCAGCGCCGGGGTGCCCGCGGTGTTCGGCATCCCCGCGACGTGGATGTTGTCCTTGACCACCAACGGGATACCGGTGAGCGGGCCACTCGTCTCCGGTGTGCCGTCGTCCGCCGCGAGATGGCTGATCGCGTTGAGGTGCCGGACTTCTTCCGCGCGCGAGCGGCTTTTCGAAGCGCTCCAAGGTCCAGTCACGGTCGCCAGCTTAGCGTGACAAGGACCACAGTCACTGAAAAAGACAATCGTTTTCATTAAGCTGCGGCGCGCCACCTTCCCACAAGAAAGGTCGATCGTTCATGAGCTCTGGTCCCTCGCTGCACATTCTCACGCGCTCGGATCTGCGCAACCTCGAACTCACCCCGGACGAGGCGATCACCATGGTCGAAGACGGCTACCTGGCGTACGCGTCCGGAGCCTCGCGGAACCCGGCGAAGCTGATGGTGCCGATGCCGGATCCCGCGCGGGACGCCGTCGCGTACTCGATGCTCGGCTACGACGGATCCCTCGAGCAGGCCGCGTTCAAGACGAGCTACCGCCAAGGCAGCACGTCGGCCGAGAAGTACTACACGACGATCACCCTCTACGACGACACCACCGGTCTGCCGTTCGCGCTCATGGACTGCCACCGCGTCGGCGCCACCCGCACGCCCGCCAGCACCGCGCTGATCGCGCGTTCCTGCGCCCGGCCCGGCGCGCGATCCGCGCTCATGGTCGGCACCGGCGCACAGGGGATCCGGACGCTGCCGTACCTGCTCACCGCGCTGCCGGAACTGGAGCGGCTCCGGTTGTTCGGCACGCATCCCGACGGCCTGCGCGACAGCGTCGCCGCGGTGAAGGAGCGGTTCCCGGACCGCGAGGTCGACCTCGTCGACGACGTGGAGGCCGCGGCGCGCGAGTCCGACATCGTGGTCGCGGCGTCGGGCCGCGCGGCCCACCCGAAGATCCGGCTCGGCTGGCTGCCGCCGGGCGGGCTGCTGATCTCGGTCGCCAGCAAGGGAGTCCAGGAGGGCACGCTCGCCGAGGCCGACTACACCGTGGCCACCAGCGGCGCGCAGGTCGAGGTGACCGGGCAGCGGATGGCGGGCCCGGACGGCGTGTTCCGGATCGACGCCGAACTGCCGGAGATCCTCGCCGGTCGCGCGCCCGGCCGTCGCGGCGACGACGACCGGGTGTTCGCCTTCAGCAGCGGCATGATCATCACCGACATCCCGGTGGCGCACGCGCTGGCCGCCCGCGCCATCGCGGCGGGCCGTGGCCGCGAGGTGGCCCTGTGGACCTGATCGACACCCTTTCCCCGCCCCTGCCCGCGCTCGAACGCCCGTGGGCGCCGCGTTTGCGTGACTCCGACACCCTGTGGGAGATCGCCCGCGCTGTCGGCGGCGGGCCGTTCCATGTGGTCCATCCGGCCACTTTCGCCGAGAACCTCGGGGGAATGGTCGCGGCACTCGCGGCCGAGCGCGTCGAAGGCACCGTCTACTACGGGAAGAAGGCCAACAAGGCGGCGGCGTGGCTGCGGGAATGCACCCGGCCCGGCACGGGCGTCGACGTCGCGAGCGTGCCCGAACTGGTGCACGCCCTCGGCAACGGCCTGCGCGGCGAGGCGATCGGGATCACCGGCGCCGCCAAACCGGACGGCCTCCTCTGGCTCGCCCTGCGGCATCGCTGTCTCATCGCGGTGGACGCGGCCGACGAACTGGAACGCGTCGCGCGCATGGCCACCGAACTCGGGGAGACGGCCCAGGTGCTGCTGCGGGTGAGGCCGCCGTCCGCGCCGGAGAGCAGGTTCGGCTTCGCGCCCGACGCCTTGAAAGCGGCTGTGCGGCGGTGCGCCGAATCGGTCGTCCTGCGCGGTTTCTCGTTCCATCTCGACGGCTACGCGCCCGAGCCGCGGGCGGAACTGGCCGCGTACCTGATCGATCTGTGCCACGACGCCCGCGCGCTCGGGCAGCCCGCGTCGAAGATCAGTATCGGCGGCGGGATCGCCGTGTCCTATGTGGACGCCGGTGACTGGGCGCGGTTCGAGTCCGGCAGGCACGACGGCTGGTTCCACGCCGGCCGCAACCCGGCCCGGACCTACCCGTACCACCAGGCGCCCGCCGGGGCGGCCATGGTGACCGCGATCCTGCGGCACGAGATCGCCGGGAAACCGCTCGCGGAGCGCCTGCGCGCGGCCGGGATCGAGCTGCTGCTCGAACCGGGCCGGGCGCTCGTCGACGGCGCCGGGTTCTCGGTGTTCCCGGTGCTGGGCTGCAAAACCGCCGAAGACCACCTGATCACCACGGTCGCGGGCCTGTCCATGAGCCTGTCCGAACAGTGGAAGGGCAGCGAATTCCTGCCCGACCCGCTCCTCGTGAGCCGGGAAGCAGTCGACGGCACGCCGGTGCGCACCGTCGTCGCCGGTTCGAGCTGCATGGAGTACGACGTGCTGACCTGGCGCGCGGTCGAGCTGCCCGCGCGGCCGAGGACCGGCGATCTGCTCGTGTACCCCAACACGGCCGGCTACCAGATGGACAAGAACGAGAGCGGCTTCCATCAGCTTCCCCTGCCCCCGAAGGTGGTGGTCGACGGCGACCGCTGGCACGCCGACACCGACTACCCGATCCAGGAGATCCGATGACGATCGTCCGGCGCGCGTCCGAGCTGATCGGGAACACGCCGCTGCTGGAGCTCGCGCGCACCGGCACCGGGACGCGTCTCCTGCTCAAACTCGACCACCTCAACCCGACCGGCTCGTGCAAGGTGCGCATGGCCAGGCAGATGATCGACGAGGCGGAACTCGAAGGACGGCTGCGGCCGGGCGGGCATATCGTCGAACCCACCTCCGGCAACACCGGCAACGGGCTCGCGCTGGTGGCGCTGGAACGCGGCTACCGGTTCACGGCCGTGGTCGACCACCACGCCGCCCGGGAGAAGCTCCGGATGCTGCGCGCGCTCGGCGCGGAACTGGTGTTCGTCGACGGCCCGCCGGACGGCGGGGTCAGTTCTGTCCAGCGGCGGCGGGTCGCGGCCCGGATCGCCGCGGAAACCGGCGCCTACCATCCGGATCAGCACAACCATCCCGGCAACGGCAACGGGTACGCCGGTCTGGCGCGGGAACTGCTCGGGCAGCTCGGCGACGTCGACGTGCTCGTCGCGGCGATCGGCACCGGCGGCTCCCTGTGCGGGACGGCGCGCTTCCTGCGCGCGGCGGGAACGGACACCCGCGCGGTCGCGGTCGAACCAGTCGGCTCGATCATCTTCGGTGGTGCGCCGGGGATCTACCACCAGACCGGGGCGGGCAGTCCGGCCGGCTTCCCGGTCGGGGACAACGTCGACCGGTCGGTGATCGACGAAGCCCATCGAGTGTCCGACAGTGACGCCTTCGCCGGGGCTCGCGTCGTCGCCCGGCGCACGGGCGTCCTGGTCGGCGGGACCACCGGCGGCGCGATCCACGTCGCGCTCCGGCGGCTCTACGCGTATCCGGCCGGGAGCGTCGTCGTGGTGCTGTGCAACGACGCGGGGGAGAAGTACCTCGACTCGGTCTACGACGACGAATGGCTGCGTGCCAGGGGAGTGCTCGACGAACTGGCCCATCGCCGGATGGAGCGGTGGTTCGCCACCTACGCCGCGTCCGTGCGAGCGGCCACCCGCGACCGGACGACTCGTCCGATGGCGGTGGGCGTATGAGCACGGCGGTGGCGGCCCGCGGATACCGCGCGCTCGTCGCGCTGGCCGCGCCCATCGCGGGAATCCAGCTGGCGCAGGTGGCGCTCACCAGCGTCGACCTGGCCATGCTCGGGCTGCTCGGCGTGACCGCGGTGGCGGCGGGCGGGCTGGCGATCCTGCTCTACAACCAGATCCGCACCATGTGCGTCGGCATGGTCACCGGCGTCGGGAATCTCGTGGCCACGGCGGCCGGGGCGGGGGAACTCCGCACCGGCACCGGTGAACTCGACGAGCGGGCGCGGGACGAGATCCGGTCGCTCCTGCGGTCCGCGCTGCTCGTCGCCACCCTGACCGCGACGGCGGGCGCGGCCGTCCTTTGTGGACTGGCGGCCGCCTTGCCGTTGCTCGGGCAGAAACCGGAGATCGTGTCGCTCGCCAGGGCGATGATGTTCGCGCTGGCGGGCGGGCTGTTCCCCATGGTGTGGCTGAACGTGATGCGCCAGTTCGCCGTCGGGCTGCGGCGCCCGGGTTCCCTCCTCGCCGTGACCTTGGTGTCGATCGCGGTCAACGCCTTCCTCAACGCGGCGTTCGTCTACGGCTGGGCGGGCCTGCCCGAGCTGGGCGTCGCCGGGATCGGCCTGGCGACCACGCTGGTCCAGTTCTTCACGCTCGCCGTGTTCGCCTCGGCCGTCCGGCGGGATCCCCTGCTGCGTCCCATGGTTTCGCTCGCGCTCTGGCGCGCGGATCCGGCGGTGGTCCGGCGCATCGTCCGGCACGGGACCCCGATCTGTTTCACCTACGGGTCGGAAGCCGCGATCACCTCGATCGCGACCATGCTGATGGGCGCCTTCGGCCCGGCGATGCTCGCCGCGTCGAACGTCGCGAACCAGCTCGCGTACATCGTCTACCAGGCCAACATCGGCCTGTCGCAGGGATCGTCCATTTTGGTCAGTCGCGCGGTCGCCCACGGCGATCGCGGGCGGGCGCCGGTGATCGCCCGCCAGGCGCTCACCCTTTCCTGGTCACTCATGGCGGTGGTGAGCCTGGCGTACCTGGTGGTGCCGGAGGTGCTGTTGTGGCCGTTCCTGCACGACGAGGCCGACACGGTGGTGGTCGGCACGGCGTCGGCCCTGCTGGTGTTCGCCATCGCGCAGCAGTACAGCAAGGGAACGCAGAACATCCTGGTCGGCTTGCTGCGCGGGCTCGGTGACACCGTTTCCGGCCTCCGCTGCACTCTCGTGGGGTACTGGGCGGTGGGTGTGCCGGCGATGTTCTTGTGCGCCTACGTGTTCGCTTGGGGCGGCTGGGGTGTCTGGGCCGGTCTGTGTCTCGGCTTCGCGGCGACCGCGGTCCTGCTCGGACGGCGTTTCGCCGGTCAAGGGCTCGGTTCGGCGCGATAGCCGTCGATCCGGGCGAGCAGGTCGCGGGACGCTGGATCGGTGTGCCGGCGCAGGAGGGCGGCCAGCGGCGCGAGCCGGTCCTTGGTGCGGGTGGAACCGAGGCCGCGCGCGAGGTCCAGCGCCTCGGTGCCGGTGCGGACGGCTTCGTCGAAATCGCCCTGGAGCGCGTGGTTCTGCGCGAGCATGATCAAGGTGAGCGCGAGACTGCGGGACATTTCCTTGCCGTAGCCACCGACGGCGTCGTGTAACCGCGCGATCGCCTCTTCGCTGTGCCGCGAGGTGGCCGTCCTGGCCAATTCGGTCAGGACGGTCCCGTGCATCGCGGCCATGTCCGTGGTGCCGAAGAAGGCTTCCCAGGGTCGTGCCGCCGCCCAGGTGTCCGCGCTCTCGAACTGACACTCCGCCCGCGTCAAGCTCGCGAGGGCGGCGCGCTCGTCGCCTGCCTTGGCCAGTGCCCACGCCTCGTTGATCGTCAGGATCGCCTGTGCTCGCAGGGAACCGGAGCGATGGGCGGCGGCCTGGCCTTGGCGGAGATGGTCCAACCCGCCCTCGACGTCGTCATGGTGCAGCGCCAGCCTGCCGAGGCGGTAACAGATGTTGGCCATGAGATTGTCGTTGCCCGCCGCGGCGGCGAGACCGAGCGCGCGGTCGAACCGGAGCCGCGCCGGAATCCGGCGGCCGATGTCGAATTCCGTCCAGCCGAGCAGATTGTGCAGATCGGCGAGCACGGTCAGCAGCCGCGACCGGAGCGTGCCGGGGACCGTCCCCCAATTGAGCAGCAGGCTGACCGATTTCACGACGTGCACCGCGTCGTGGGAAAAGGCGCCGCCCTGCCGGTAGTCCAGCGCGCGCAGGACGTCGACGGCGTTTTCGAGACTTTCGACGTCGGTGGTGCCGATGCGATCCGGCGGTCCGCCTCTTCCGGTCGTTGTCATGGACTCACCTCACGCAAGTCATGGCCCGGTTCACCGGCTACCCGGAGTCGCCCGGTCCGAAACCGGCCGTCACTCCTCGGGGGTCTTGATTTGACCGGTTCCAGAGACGCTCTTATCGTCCATGGTGATGTCCGACTTCGAGGCACAGCTGCGAGCGGTTTCGCTGCGCGTGACTCGGCCCCGGCTGGCCGTGCTCGCGGCGCTGCGCGATCATCCGCACGTCGACACCGAAACGGTGATAGCGCTGGTGCGGGCCGACCTTCCCACGGTCTCCCACCAGGCGGTCTACGACGTGTTGCGGGCGCTCACCGAAACCGGTCTGATCCGGCGTATCCAGCCCGCCGGCGCGCTCGCCCGCTACGAGGCCCGGGTGGGGGACAACCATCACCATGTCGTCTGCCGTTCCTGCGGTGCGATCGCGGACGTCGACTGCGCCGTCGGCCATGCCCCCTGTCTCACCGCCTCGGACGATCACGGGTTCGTGATCGACGAGGCGGAGGTCGTCTACTGGGGCCTGTGCCCCGGCTGCGCGGCCGACCCCGTCCAGCGATGAATTCGCCTGCCCGGAAGGAAAGAAATGAGTGACACCCCGGAGAAGGGCTGCCCCGTGGCCCACGACTCCGTGACCGCGCACGGTAGCGAGAGCGAGAACCCGGCGATCGACTCGCCGACACCGAAAACGGGTGGCCGCCCGCGTACCAACAAGGACTGGTGGCCCAACCAGCTCGATCTGTCGGTGCTGCACGCCCACTCGCCCAAGGCCAACCCGCTCGGCGAGGACTTCAGCTACGCCGAGGAATTCGCCAAACTCGACGTCGAGGCCCTCAAACGGGACATCGTCGAGGTGCTCACCACCTCGCAGGACTGGTGGCCCGCCGACTTCGGCCACTACGGCGGCCTGATGATCCGGATGAGCTGGCACGCCGCGGGCACCTACCGCATCCACGACGGCCGCGGCGGCGCCGGTGACGGCGCGCAGCGGTTCGCCCCGCTCAACAGCTGGCCCGACAACGCCAACCTCGACAAGGCGCGGCGGCTGCTGTGGCCGGTCAAGGAGAAGTACGGCCAGCAGATCTCGTGGGCCGACCTGCTCGTGCTCGCGGGGAACGTCGCACTGGAATCGATGGGGTTCAAGACGTTCGGCTTCGGCTTCGGCCGGGTGGACACCTGGGAGCCCGAGGAGATCTTCTGGGGTCCGGAGGACACCTGGCTGGGTGACGAGCGCTACGCCACTGACACCGAGATGGTGCCCGACGTCGGCGCGACCGAGATGGGCCTCATCTACGTCAACCCGGAGGGGCCGCGCGGTAACGCAGACCCGGCCGCGGCGGCGCATTTCATCCGGGAGACCTTCGCCAGGATGGCGATGAACGACGAGGAGACCGTCGCGCTCATCGCCGGTGGCCACACCTTCGGCAAGACCCACGGCGCGGGTATCGCCGACGACCACGTCGGCCCGGAGCCCGAAGCCGCCCCGATCGAGACGCAGGGCCTCGGCTGGCTGAGCACCCACGGCAGCGGCAAGGGCGCCGACACGATCACCAGTGGTCTCGAAGTGACGTGGACCGACAAGCCGACGCAGTGGAGCAACCGGTTCTTCGAGATCCTCTTCGGCTACGAGTGGGAGCTCACCACGAGCCCCGGCGGCGCGAAGCAGTACGTCGCCAAGGACTCCGAGGCGATCATCCCGGACGCGCACGACCCGGCCAAGAAGCACAAGCCGACCATGCTCACGACGGATCTGGCACTGCGCGTCGACCCGGCGTACGAGAAGATCTCGCGCCGCTTCCTGGAAAACCCGGACGAGTTCGCCCTCGCCTTCGCCAAGGCCTGGTACAAGCTGCTGCACCGCGACATGGGCCCGGTCAGCCGCTTCCTGGGGCCGTGGGTCCCCGAGCCGCAGCTGTGGCAGGACCCGGTGCCGGACGTCGACCACGAGCTCGTGGGGGACGCCGACATCGCCGCCCTCAAGACGAAGGTGCTCGAGTCGGGGCTCACGGTCGGCCAGCTCGTCGGCACCGCGTGGGCGTCCGCGGCGAGCTTCCGCTCCACCGACAAACGCGGTGGTGCCAACGGCGCGCGGATCCGCCTGGAACCCCAGCGTGACTGGGAAGTCAACCAGCCGGAGCAGCTCAGGACCGTCCTGGAGACGCTGGAAGGCATCCAGCGCGAGTTCAACGACGCCGGTGGCGCCAAGATCTCGCTGGCCGACCTGATCGTGCTGGCGGGCTCCGCCGCCGTCGAGAAGGCCGCGCGTGACGCCGGCACCGAGGTGAGCGTGGCTTTCCACCCCGGCCGCACCGACGCCACGCAGGAGGACACCGACGTCGAGTCGTTCGCGCTCCTCGAACCGCGCGCCGACGGGTTCCGCAACTACCTGCGTCCCGAGGAGAAGCTGCAGCCGGAGGTCCTGCTCGTCGAGCGCGCGTACATGCTCGACCTGACCGCGCCGGAGATGACCGTCCTCGTCGGAGGCCTGCGTTCGCTCGGGATCACCGCCGGTGACACCCGCCACGGTGTCTTCACCGACCGGCCGGGCGTGCTCACCAACGACTTCTTCACCAACCTCCTCTCGCCGGGTACGAAGTGGAAGGTGTCGGAATCCGAGGAGAACGTGTACGAGATCCGCGACGTCACCACGGACGCGGTGAAGTGGACGGCCACCGCGGTCGACCTCGTCTTCGGCTCGAACTCCCAGCTGAGGGCGCTCTCCGAGGTCTACGCGGGGCAGGCCGCGCGGGAGCGGTTCGCCGCGGACTTCGCCAAGGCCTGGACCAAGGTCATGGAACTGGACCGGTTCGACCTCGCCTGAGGCCATTGCGTGTGAAGGCCCCGTTCCCTCGGCTCAGCCGAGGGAAGGGGGCCTTCACGCGCTTCACGGGATGTCGAGCTCCGTGTGCCGGGTCGCCAGGGTGCGGGCGAGTTCGGCGAGTTTGACGTTGAGGTCCTGGGAGGTGCGGCGCAGCAGGTCGAAGGCCTCGTCGGCGGTCAGGCCGCGTCGTTGCATGAGGATCCCCTTCGCCTGCCCGATGACGTCGCGCGATTCGACCGCCCGCCGGAGATGGCTCCCTTCCAGCTCCGTCCGGCTCACCGCGTTGGTGGTCGCCAGCGCGAGCGAGCCGTGGGTCGCCAGCAGCAACGCGGTGTCCTGTGCCCGCGAATCGAGCGCCCCGGGGCGGCGGCTGTAGATGTTCAGCGCGCCGGGCAGCCTCGGTGGAGCCGCGTCGGGCACCAGCACGGTGGACAGGATCGCGGTGAAACCGTGCCGCACGGCGGCCCGGGAGAAGTCCGGCCACCTCTTCTCCGCCTTCAGGTCCTCACTGCGGATGTACCCGGGACTTTCGCTGTCGGCGGCGTCGACGCACGGCCCCGTGCCCGCCCGGTACTGCACCTGGTCGAGCTCCAGCGCCACTTCGCCGGTCGAGACGGGGGTGTGGAAGCCCCCGTCCGGGGCCCGCAGGGTGACCGACACCAGGTCCGCGCCCGGGACGACCCGGTACGCGGCGGCGACGACCTGCTGCAGGACCTGGGCGGGTGTCGAGGCGGCCAGCAGCAGGCGTGTGAGCTCGACGAACTGCTCGGCCAGCGGGCCCGCCGACATGGTCTCGCCTGAGCCGAATCCGGCCTTGTCGCGCTGCCACAGTCGTTCGTCCGCCATCGCTGACCATCCAGTCGTGTTCGGTGTTCTCCACCGGGTACCCCGCGGCGTCATCCGCCAATCGAGTCCGATGTGGACAGTGCCTCAGGGATCGACCCGTGCGCGGAGAAGACAGAACACGTTTCCTTCGGGGTCGGCGAGCACATGCCACGACTCTTCCCCCGTCTGGCCGACGTCGGCGGGCCGTGCCCCGGCGGCGAGCAACCGCTCCAGTTCCGCGTCCTGATCGCGGTCGGTGGGGTTCACGTCGAGGTGCAGCGGGAGCTTGCCCGGCTTCGGATCGTCGCTGCGGCTCAGGATCAACGTGGGCTGAGGTCCGCCGAAGCCGACGCCGGGCGGCCCGATCTCGATGTCGTCGCCGTCCTTGCCGATTTCGACGTAGCCGAGCACTTCGCACCAGAAGGCCGCCATCCGGACCGGGTCGGCGCAGTCGAGGATGAGTTCGGTGATACGGCAGGCCATACGGCGAGGATAGCCCCGATTCGGCGCATGAATCCGCGGGGAGTGGGTATCCGGTGGCGTCGGGTTGATCGCGCACTGAGGAGGCGGCCGTGGCCGGAGACGTCGTGGACTTGATCATGCAGGACCACCGTGAAGTGGAGCGGTTGTTCGGCGAACTCGAGCGGCATCCGGAGAAACGGCCGTTGCTCGTCCCCGTGCTCTCGTCGTTGCTCACCGCGCACAGCCGAGCCGAGGAGGCCGAGGTGTACCCGGCCGCCAAGGGCGAGGCGGACGAGGCCGAAGACGTCGCGCACGGTCAAAAGGAGCACGCCGAGGCCGAGCAACTGCTCGTGAGGCTGAACGGCACCGAACCCGAATCGGCGGAGTTCGACAAGGTGCTCTCCGACCTCGTCGAGGCGGTCACGCATCACGTGGAGGAAGAGGAATCCACCGTACTGCCGAAAATGCGGCGCGAACTGGGCGAAGAACGGCGCCGCGAACTGGGGAAGGCCTTCGTGGACAGCCGGGCGTCGCATCTCGGCGACCGTCCCGGTGAGGCCACCAAACGAGAACTGCTGACCCAGGCGCGCAACGCGGGTGTGACGGGTGCCTCGAAGATGGACAAGGACGAGATCGCGCGCGAGGTGGCCAAGTCGTCCTGAGCGGACTGTCCTGCCGCGACGGTTGCGGTCCTGACCACACCCTTCTACCTTCGATGGATGGCGATCGATACCGAAGCCGGGCAGGCCGCTCCTCTCGTCGTGGTCGAGACGGCCCGTTCGGAAGAAGCGATCACCGTCGAAGTGGCGGGTGACATCGATATTTCGACCAGTACTCGGCTCCGGGCCGAGCTCTTCGAACTGCTGGCCGACGGCCCCGGCGCCGCGGTGATCGACATGACCGGAGTCGGCTTCTGCGATTCCTCGGGTCTTTCCGTGCTGGTGCAGCTGAATCGTCGCTGCGCGGAGGCCGGGATCGACCTGAGTTTCGCGCCGTCCAAGGTACTGCGGCGGGCCATCGAGCTCACCGGCCTGCTGCCGACGCTGAAGATGAGCGACTAAGCGACGACACGCACCGTGCCCAGCTCGGGATCCGCGGCGTCGTAGACGAACATGCCGGCGCGGACGCCGGTGTGGAGATAATCGATGATCGCGTCGGTGAACACTTCACCGGGAGCGATCGCCGGGACACCCGGCGGGTAGGGGCTGACCATCTCCGCGCTGACGCGCCCCTCGGCCTTGTCGAGCGGCACGTGCTCGGCGTCGGCGAAGAACGCGTCGCGGGGCGACATCCGCATTTCCAGGGTCAGTTCCGCGGCGGAGGGCAGGTCGACCGCCGGTCGCCGCTCGAAATCGTGTCCTGCCAGCCCGCGCAGGCCGTTCATCAGGGCGGACACGGTTTCCTCGTCGTCGGCGTGGGTGATCTGCACCGCGATCCGCCGGTGGTCGGACAGCCCGGTGTGCAGATGGCGTTCGGCGAGATGGTCGGCCGCCTGGTAGCCGGTGATGCCGAGGCCGGCGACGTCGACCACGATCTTGAGCGGGTCGTGTTCGAAGGCGAGCGGGTGGAATTCCCCGGCCAGCGCGTGCAGCCCGGGGATGTCTTCGATCTCCGCTCGTACGCGGGAGGCCAGCGACAGCGCGTTGCCCAGCAGCTCTTCGCCGTGTTCGACCATCTGCCTGCGCCAGCCGTCGAGAGAGGCGAACAACAGCGCGGAAGTGCTCGTGGTGCCGAGCAGGTCCTCCCTGGCCTTGAGCACGTCGGGGGAGACCCGGTCGCCTCGCAGGTGAAACACCGACGCCTGTTCGAGCCCGCCGCCCATCTTGTGCGTGCTCGTGACGCAGAGGTCGGCTTCGCCGTCCATCGCCCAGGTCGGCAGGTCGTCGTGGAACGGGTAGTGGGCACCCCACGCCTCGTCGACGATCAGCGGCTTGTCCGCGGCATGGCAGACGCGGGCGACACCGCGGATGTCGGCGCAGGTGCCGTAGTCGGTCGGGGTGATCAGCAGCATGCCTTTGACGCCGGGCGCGTCCGCCAGCGCGGCCTCGACCTCTTCCGGGCCGGGAGGATGCGCGAGATGGTGCTCCTCGTCGTATCGGGGGCGGACCCAGACCGGGTGCACACCGCTGATCACCAGGCCGGCGACGACCGATTTGTGGGCGTTGCGGGACACCAGGAGACGTTCACCCGGTCCGGCGACGGCGAGCATGGCGCTCTTGACCGAGAGTGAACTTCCGCAGGTGGAGAAGAAGGTGTGCTCCGCGTCCACGGCGTCGGCCATCAGGTCCTGTGCCTGGCTGAGGATGCCACGCGACATCCTGCGGTCGTCCAAACCGTTGAGGGTGAGCAGGTCCGACGCGAAAGCGTCCCGGCCGAGCAGCTCCAGTACGCGCGGATCCGCGCCGCGGCCTTGTTTGTGACCCGGTGGGGTGAAGGCGAGCCCGCCCGCGCGGCGGTAGGCCTCGATGGCTTCCAGCACCGGTGCGCGCGAGTGGTCCATCCTGCCTCCGATCAGCGGCCGAGGGCGTTCTGCAGGTCCTTCTTGGTCATGGTGGACCGGCCTTTGATGTTGCGCTTCTTCGCTTCGTTGTAGAGCTGGTCCTTGGTCGGCCCGCCGGGCCCCTTGCGGTTGCCGGACCGTTGGCCGCCGCGTTTCTGCGGCGAGGTGTCCCTGGTCGAACTCTTGCTCGCGGTCTTGGATTCACCGGATTGCGCGCGGTTCTTGTTCACCGTGCGTGCGGCGATCTCCTTGGCGCGGCCGGTGCTCGCGCCACGCTTCTTCTGAGAGGACTTGATGTGCTCGTACTGACGTTCGCGTTTGTCGCTCCAGCTCTGTTCAGGCACGGCTCCTCCTTCGTCGTGACCTGCGGATACCCGTTCGGCTCAGCGGTCAATCGAAAGATCACCCGTCCAGGGCAGAGGTGCGCCGGGCCGATGTTTACCGTCCCCGCCCGCCGGGTATCAAAACGGTGACGAGGGGAGCGGATTCATGTCGGTCCACAAAGGACGAAGGTGACTTTGGTGAACGCTACGTCGCTCATGGAAGACATCGATCACGTCGTCCTGCGGGAAGAGGCGGTCCCGGCTCCTCGTGACCGCCGTTCACGGCGCAGGGACGATTACTCCCATTGCCGTCCCTGGTTCGACGAGATGGCCGCTTTACCCGCCGGTCACCCGGAACGGGAGTGCCTGCGGGAACGCCTGATCCTCGAACTGCTGCCGGTCGCCGAGCACATCGCCGTCCGGTTCAGCGGACGAGGGCAGCCGCGGGAAGACCTGATCCAGGTGGCGCGGATCGGCCTGATGAAGGCCGTGGACCGGTTCGATCCGGGACAGGGCGGGGATTTCCTGGCGTACGCGGTGCCGACGGTGATGGGCGAGGTGCGGCGTTTCTTCCGTGACACCGGCTGGGCGGTCCACGTTCCGCGCGGGATGCAGGAACTGCGCACCCGGCTTTCGCGGGCGACCACGGAACTCACCCAGACCCTCGGCCGCGCGCCGACTCCCACCGAACTCGCCGCCCATCTCGACGTGGACGTCGACACCGTCCGCGAAGGCCTGCTCGCCGCGAACAGCTACCAGACGTCGTCCCTGGACCGGCCGGTCAACGACGGCGAGGGTTCGCTTCCGCTGTCCGACGTGGTGGGAGAACTGGATTCCCGCTTCGAGCACATCGAGGACCGGCACACCGTGGTCCCGCTGCTCCAACGGCTGCCGGAGCGGGAGCGGGCGATCGTGACCATGCGGTTCTTCGACGGGATGACCCAATCGCAGATCGCCGAACGCGTCGGGATCTCCCAGATGCACGTTTCCCGCCTGCTCACGAAGATCCTGCAGGATCTGCGCGGCAGGCTCAGCGGCTGAACAACTCGCCGAGGCCCTGCCGGATCGGCGGGGTGCCCAGCGCGCGCAGGGAATCCCAGAGGGTCACCGCGGTGGCCGTCAGCACGGGTTTGCCGAGGCCGGTTTCGAGGTCTTCGAGCAACGGCGTCGTGTGCAGGGCTGTTTCGGGGATCAGCAGCGCTTCGGCCTCGTCGTGGTCGGCCGACGCGGCGAGTTCGGTGATGCGGCGGCCGTCCCAGGCCGCGAGCGCCCGGTCCGAAGGCGCGTCGGCGGAGACCGAATGAACGGTGGAGACACCCGCCTCCGCGAGGAAACCGGCGAAAGTCGCGGTCGTGTCGCGGTGATAGACCGAGGCGAGCGCCACGCGCCCGGTGCCCAAGTGGGCGAGCGCGGTGAGGTACGCCAGCGAAGTGCTGCGCGCCGGGACACCGAGCCGTTCGCCGAGCACGCGCGACTGTTCGAGCGCGCCGTCGAGGCCGCGCGTGAAGCTGCAACTTGAGCAGGCCCAGCTGACGACGTCCGGCGCCGTGCCGAACCGCGCGGCGGACACGAGCCGGCCCGGCGCGCCGAGTTCGCGCACGGCTTCGTGTTTTCCGGCCGCGTCGAGGTCATCGACCTGGCCGACGTTGTCGCCCCACGGGACATAGGCGAAGTCCACGGTGAGGTCGGGACTCAGTTTTCCCGCCAGGGCGAGGAAATCGTCCTCACCGCAGTCCCGCGTCGGGTACAGCAGGCCGATCCTGGTCACGGCTCACTCCTTCCGGGTCGAAGCCCTTCGGAGGTACCCGACGCGAGCCGCGGTCACTCGTGCGCGGCAAACAGGACGCCGAAATCCGGCGGGGTGAGCTGCCCGACGCTGTGGTCGTCCTCGCGGACGGCCCTGAGGAAGCGCGCGACCTGGGAGGGACGCGGGGTGGCGGTCTTCCCGCCCAGGTAACGGAGGACGATGAGATCCTCGCCGGAGTGGGTCTCGATCGCCACGGCCCAGCCGTGGATCTCGTCCCACAGCAGCGCGACGTCGCGCTCAGGATGGGTGGGGAGCCGCTCGTCGAGCGCGACGTACGCCGAGACCGGGCTGTCGTGGTCGACGGTGCAGGATTCGAGGCCGACGCCGAGAACCTCGGTGACTTCGGCGAGATACCCCCACACGGCGTCGCGGGTGTGCGGGTGGCGGACAGGCATGGTGAGCAACGAGGACTTCCCTTTCTTTCCCCGGCCTCGTCCGGTGCGGGGCCCGGGGCCCGCACCGGACGGGACACTCAGGCCTGGATCTCCTTGCGGTCCGACGTGGAACCGGTGATTTCGATGCGCCGCGGCTTGGCCTTCTCGGCGATCGGGATGCGCAGGGTCAGCACGCCCGCTTCGTAGCCGGCCGCGATGTTGTCGGTGTCGAGCGCTTCGCCGAGGAACAGTTGGCGGGAGAAGACACCGAGCGGACGTTCGGAAACCTGCATCTGGACGTCTTTCCCCGCGAACGGCCGCCGCTCGGCCTTGACGGTCAGGACGTTGCGTTCGACGTCCAGCTCGATCGCCTCGGCGGTGACACCGGGAAGATCGAAGCAGACGACGAACTCGTCGCCTTCGCGGTACGCGTCCATCGGCATGGTGGCCGGTTTGGACCAGGTGCCCGGATTCGCGGCGCCGAACATGTGCTGGGTCAGCCTGTCCAGCTCGCGGAACGGGTCGGTGCGCATCAACATCGGGTTCCACCTCCTGGGTCGTTGTCACTGGTGTCAACACGCACTACTGTTCTAGCATGTCATCGAAACGATGACAACCATCAAGTCGTCGATTGGATGACACCCATGGACGAAGACCCCGCCCAGACCGTGCGCACCGTGCGCGACGTGGTGGCCGAGGCCCGCTCCGGAGTTTCGGAACCGGAGAGGCTCCTGGCGGCGCTGGTCGCGTTGAAGACGGTTCGTGAGCAACTGGCGGCTTGGGAGCCGGAGCTGATCGCTGCCGCTCGCGCGGGCGGCACCAGCTGGACGGCGCTCGCCCCCGCGCTGGGGGTCGCGAGCCGTCAGGCGGCGGAGCGGCGGTTCCTGCGGTTGCGGCCGTCCGACGGCGGGGAGAGCACGGGGGAGGCGCGGGTCGACGCGGAACGAGACCGGCGGGCGGGTGATCGCGCGGTGGCCGAGTGGGCGCGGCGCAACTCGGCGATCCTGCGGCAGCTGGCCGGTCAGGCGGGCGCGCTGGACGGATTGAACGCCAAGGCCAAGGAAAGCGCCGAGAGGCTGAGCGCGGTGCTCGGCGAGGACGACGTCACCGGTCTTCTGGCGCCGCTGGCCGACCTTCGCGCCCATCTGCCCCGCGAGCACACCGGGTTCGCCGAACGGCTCGGCGAGATCGGCATGCACACCGAGCAGGTCCGGCGGTCCGCCGTCGACGACAGGAGGGATCGCAACTCTTCGCGGTGAGGGTGTGAACACGGCGCCGGGTGGGTACCCGGTGCCGTTCGCCGAGCGAGCCGGAGGTCTTCGATGCTGGTCCGACCCGATTCCCAGCCAGCCGCCGACGTCGTCGAGTTGGCGTTGAAAGTGCTTGCCGCGGAAGGCCTGCACGGGCAGGCCGCGCAGGCGGCCATCGAGGAGATGGCGCGGGAACGAGGCCTGCCGGTCAGGCGGTGCGCCGAGCTCATCGTGGCGGCCGTTGACGGGCGAGCGAACTGAGGCCCGGCTGGCCGACTCGGTCCCGAAACGCCGTGAAGGCCTCCTTCCCTACCCTGAAGGTAGGCAAGGAGGCCTTCACGGACACGCGGCCGCAACCCTACTGGCAGGCTTCGCAGTCCGGGTCGTCGATGCGGCAGGCGGCACCATCGGTGAGCGGGAAGTCGAAGTCGTCGAGAGCGGGGACGGCCAGAGCGGTTTCTTCCGGCGTGGCGGTGGCGGACATGTCACTCCCTTGGTACGGAACGGGTCTTATCTCTCTGTAGCGCTGACGATCGCCGGTCATTCCGTGACGCGCGCCACAGGGTTCAGGTGGCCGTCCGGAGCAGCGTCTCCGCGTCGTCCAGCGCCTTGGCGAGGGCGTCCGGGTCCGCGCGCAAACCCGCGACGACCGTGTCGATCTCGCGCAATCCCGCGCGCTGCAACAGCCGTTTCTCGTTGGTGACCCACTCTCCGCGAGCCGCGAGGACCGCGTGCGCCGTCTCCATCGCGGCGGTGGCCAGCGCGCCCGCGACCTCCGTGGCCTGCCCGCGCGGGACGAAGGCGCCACGGGTGTAACGCAGGGTCAGTTCGGCGCGGCCTCGCCACATCGCCGGGGCCGTTTCCCGCAGCGCTTCCGGGTAGTCCGGCCGCGGCAGGTCGCCGCGCAGCACGCGGTTGACCGCGAGTTCGGCGACGGGCAGGTAACTCGGGACGCCCGCGAGGTGGAACATCAACGGCTCCCAATGGAACCGGCCCTGCCGTGCTTCGGCGAGATGGTGCTCGACGGAGCCGAGGTCGCGGTAGTGGACGTCGACGTGCCTGCCGTCGATCGTGAGCCAGGCGCCGCCGTTGAACACGCCGCCGCCCCACGCGCCGAGGTCGGAGACCTCGCCGTCCCAGCCGACGGCCCGGAGGTCGGCCGGATCGAAGCCGCCGCGGTAGTAGACGGCGAAATCCCAGTCGCTGCCGGGGCCGTGCGTGTCCTGCGCGCGGGACCCGCCGAGGGTGACGGCGTGCACCGAGGGAAGCGCGGCCAGCGTGCCGGTCACGTGGGCAAGGAAAGTGTCGTCGTTCATCGCGCGGACGAGCTTAGGGTCGTGCCCGCGCGGACGCGACCGGGTTTTGAGCGCGCGAGAGCGTGTTCGTGGCCTTACGCTCGAAAGATGACTGCGATCCCAGGACGACTCCGCGCACCGCTGGCGTTCCTCCCGTTCCTGGCCGCGGTCGCGGTGGTCGCACTCGTCGGCGGACTCGCCGCGGCCGACGCCCGCTCTGTCTACAGTGGACTCGAACGGCCGTCGTTCGCGCCGCCCGCGTGGTTGTTCGGTCCGGTGTGGACGGTTCTGTACCTCGCCATCGCGGTGTCGGGCTGGCTGTACTGGAAAGCGGGTGGCGACCGCCGGGGACTGACCTGGTACGCGGTACAACTGGTCCTGAACGCCGCGTGGACGCCGCTGTTCTTCGCGGCCGGCGCCTACGGCCTCGCCCTCGCCGACATCGTCCTGCTCGACGTCGCGATCGTCGTCACCGCTCTGTACTTCCGCCGGTCTTCCCGGGTTTCGGCCGCGTTGCTGCTGCCGTACCTCGCCTGGACGCTGTACGCGACCGCGCTCACCGCCGCGATCGTCGCGCTCAACTGACCCCGAGCGGCAGCGTGGCGGCCACTCCCTTGGCGTGCCTGCCGTCGAGCCGGTCCAGGGTGAGCCCGCCCCGGCGGGCGGCGAGTTCCAGGTCCCGCACCGCGTGTTCCACCGCCTGGGTTCCTGCGGCGGCGATCCGGATCGAGGCACTGACGCGCGGTTCGGTCTCGGCGGCGCTCCGGCGGGCGGTCACGGCCAGTGTCACCGCGGAACCGGGGGCGGCGGCGAGCAGACGGCGCGAGAGATCCGCCGTGAGCACCGGGGAAAGCGTGTCCCAGCCGTCGAGGCGGAAGGTCGCCTGGCAGATCGGGCCGCTGTGCCAGAACCGCCAGTCCTCGCGGATGCGCGCCCGGCCCGCCGTGACGTGCGCCAGCGAGGCGAGTACGCCGAGGACCTCGTTTTCGGCGAGCGCCCGCACCGGCAGTCCGCCGCGACGGAGCTGCCGCCGCACCCGCCGGACCGTGTTCCCGAGTGCCTGCCGCACATCCGCGTCGCGGTGGACGTCGACGGTGCGCAGCGCCTGCAACGCGACCCAGCCCCGTGGTGGCCGTGAACGGTCCGCGCCGACGTGGTGGATGACCTGTGCGGCGACGTCCGACGCCTGTTCGCGGGCCGGCGGCAGCAAGGTCAGCGGCGACGGCATCGGCTGTTCGCGTACGGCCGATTTCGGTTGCAGCACAGCGGTGATCCCGTCGGCACGGCTGACCATGAACACCGTCTCGTCGCCGATCTCGCCCGCCGTCCCCGCCGCTTCCGGCGACAGCAGGCGCAGCAGCGCCCGGCCCGCCTCTCCCGCGTTCCGGAGATCCCGGTCACGGTCCCGCGTCAGATAGCCGGACGCCGAACCGAGCCAGGCGTAGAGCCAGCGGCCGCGGATCCGCACGGTGGTCAGCGCGAGGACCACGACGGCGGCGGTGACCACCGCGGCCGCCAGCGGCCATGGCCGCCCCGCCACCAGGACGAGCGCGACGAGGACGAGTTGCCAGCACACGATCTGCGCCACGCCGATCCCGCCGAACCGTCCGGACCGCCGCACCGCGACGGGCGCCGGTGGATTCGGCCGTGGCGCACCGGGCACCGCGGCGGGTACGGGTACCGCCGCGAATCCTCGCGGTCGCTGCTCCGCCTGGCGAGCGGCGGTGAGCGCGGCCAGCGCGGCCTCACGGGCGGCGGCCCGCGCGGCCGGCGCGGCGTAGGCGAGCGGATCGGGAATGGCCTCGGCCCGCGGTGCGGCCGGTGCGGCTTGGGGAAGCGGCGGGGGCGGCGCGTGGTACCGCCCGCCCGTCCTGGCCGCGCCGAGATCGGTCATCGTCCTGCCTCCTCAACCGTGTCGCCTCAGGTTGCCCCGGCCAACATGAGGTTTCGATGACACGGCGCCCGCGAGTGGCGAGACAGGCTGTTTCATCGAAATTTCATGGTCGCTCTCTAGCTTGATCGCGTGAACACCGAGAAGCGGTTCAGCGCGGTGGCCAGGACGAGAATGGCCGTGGCGCTGGTGGTCGCGGGCTGCCTGGCGCTGGTCGGCCTCGCCGTGACCGGACAGGCGGCGACCCCGGAACGGCTGGAGTTCGTCCAGGTCGGTCACTGGGTCTACAACGACGCCGCCCAGTCCGCGTTCCACGTCGACGGTTCGACGAACCGCGTCGACGCGCGCGCGGACGTGCCCGGCGCGAACGGCAGCCAGGTCGCGCAGGGGGACGGTTCCGGCTACGTGGTCGAGCGGAACCGCATCACGGAGTTCGACAAGGCGACCTTGAGCGTGGAGGAGTCCGTGCCGCCGCCCGCGCCGGAAACCCCGTTCGTGCTGGAGATCGCGGGCGGTCCGTACCTGGTCTACCGCAACGCCGGCCAGATCGTGCGCCTCGGGGACCCGGCCGCGACAGTGCCCGCAGGGGGGCCACTGTCCCGGCCGGTCGCCACGACCGAGGGAACGGTGTGGACGCACCGCGTCGACAACGGCTCGGTCTGCGAACTGCCCAAGGGCGCCGCCGTCATGACCTGTCCCGCGCAGCTCCCGCCCGGACACGGCGGCGGGCTCACGCTCGTCGGCGACCAGCCGGTCGTGCTCGACACCACCGGCGACAGCCTCCACCGTGTCGGCCCGGACGGGCTCGGCGACGGCCTTCCGCTCGGCATCAAGCTCTCGCCGTCGGCACAGGTCGCCAACAGCGCCGTCGGCGACCGGCTGGCCATCGCCGACCCGGAGCGCAACCAGCTCCACCTCATCGACATCAGCGGCCTCGACCAGGATCGCCCGTCCGCGAAGCCGATTTCGGTCGAGCTCTCCAAGGGCAGCCGGTTCAACGGCCCGCTCTCCTCGTCGAACGTCGTCGCCATGGTCGACGAGACCCGCGGCGAGGTGCTGACCTACGACGCCACCGGCAAGCTCCGGTCCACCACGAAGGTGCCGGGCCAGGGAACGGCGCCGAGGCTGGCCAAGGGCGAGGACAACCGGATCTACGTCGACAGCTCCGACGGCTCGCACGTCCTGGTCGTCAACGGCGACGACGGCACGGTGGCCGACGTCGACGTCGACAAGGCGGCCAGCAGCCAGACGGCGGGCGCGCCGTCGGCCGATCCGGAACCGTCCGGCGACCAGCCCCCGCCGCAGCAGCAACAACAACAACAAGCTCCGCCGAATACCCAGAAGGCACCTCCGCCGGTGGCGAAGGCGACTCCGCCCGGCGCGCCGAGGAAGGTGAGCGCGTCGTCCGGGGACGGCTCGGTCAAGGTCTCGTGGAGCCCGGCCGCGGACAACGGCGCGCGGATCACCGGCTACCGGGTGACCTGGACCGGAGGATCCACGCGTGTCGGCGGATCGTCACGAGGGACGACGATTTCCGGGCTGACCAACGGAACCCCGTATGTGATCACCGTGGTCGCGGAGAACTCGGCGGGGATCGGCCCCGGCGCCAGCGCCAAGGCGGTCATCCCGGGGCCCGCGAACCGGCCGGCCGGGGCGCCGGTCGTCACCGCGAACGCCACCGCGGCAGGCAAGGTTTCGGTGAGCTGGACCCAGCCCGACCTCCGCGGCGGCACGCTGGTGCACTACCTGGTCAGCGTGACAGGCAAGGGCCAGCGCACGGTTTCGGGCACGTCCGCGGAATTCACCGGGGTCACCGGAACCGCGACCGTCACGGTCCGCGCGGTGACGAAGTTCGGCTCGGGCTCCACGCTCACCGGCGCCACCGGCAGCAGGAAGGTCACCGTGCCGGTGCCGTCGGATCCGCCGACCATCACCATCTCCACCGTCCGGATGGGGACGACGGGCCTGGTCGTCGAGGTCAGGGCAGACGGGAAGGGCGCGTCCGCGACCTGCCAGGCGGAGTTCAACGGCGCCCGCTCGGCTTCGAAAGCCTGCTCCGGTGCCACCAGCCTGCCCATCAACAACGTGATCTTCGGCGGAGCCATCACGGTGACCGCCACCATCAAGACGTCCGGGGGCACGGCTTCGGACAGCTGGACCGGGGTGCCGTCGATGAACGGCGGCGCGCTGGTCTGGCTCGGCCCGATGGCACTGGCCGGCCTGCGCCGACGAAAGGAAAAGGAACTTCTGTGACGCTCACACCCAGGGTCGCCTACGAGCAGATCGCCGAGAACGTGCAATCGGTGGTGCGCGGCAAACCGGAGGTCGTCCGGCTCACCGTGGCCGCGCTGTTCGCCGAAGGGCATCTGCTGATGGAGGACGTGCCCGGCGTCGGGAAGACGACGATCGCGCGCTGTGTCGCCGCCAGCATCGGCGGCCGGTGGAGCCGGATCCAGTTCACCCCCGACCTGCTGCCCGGCGACATCACCGGCGTGATGGTCTACCACCAGAACGCCGAACGCTTCCAGTTCCACCCCGGCGGCATCTTCGCCAACGTGGTGCTGGCGGACGAGATCAACCGGGGTACGCCGAAGACGCAGGCCGCGCTGCTGGAGGTGATGGCGGAACGCCGCGTCACCGTCGATTCGGTCGGCCAGGCGGTGCCGAGGCCGTTCCTCGTGGTGGCCACGCAGAACCCGATCGAACTGGAGGGCACCTACCGGCTGCCCGAGGCGCAGCTGGACCGGTTCCTCATGCGCATTTCGGTCGGCTACCCGGATCTGGAATCCGAGATGCGCGTGGTCATGGGCGACTGCGCCGGGGTGACGCCGGACGAGCTGAAGCCGGTGCTGAGCATCGCCGACGTCCAGTCGGTCATCGACGAGGTCCGGAAGTCCCATCTGGCACCGGAGATCGTCAACTACGCGGTCCGGCTGGCCGCGGCGAGCCGGTCGCATCCGGACGTCCGCTACGGCGCGAGCCCGCGCGGCAGCATCGCGCTGATCCGGGCGGCGCAAGGGCTCGCGGCCACCTTCGGCCGCGACTTCGTCACCCCCGACGACGTCAAGGACGTCGCGCATCCGGTGCTCGACCACCGGCTCGTACTGACCCCCGACGCGGAACTCAACCAGCGGCGGACCGCCGACATCGTCGACGAACTCCTGGGCGCGACGGCCGCTCCCATGGCCGCGATGGGGAGGTAGACGTGCGGCTCACCCGCCGCGGCGTCATCGTGCTGGCCTTCGCCGCCGGGTCCTACGCCCTCGGCGAACTGGCCGGGTACACGTTTTTCCGTGCCTTCGCGGGGATCGCGGCGGGTGCGGTGCTGATCGCTCTGGTCACCACCAGGTTCCGGCCGCGGGTGGAGATCGGCCGGACCGTCCAGCCGGACCGGGTCGAACGGGGGAAACCCGCGCTGGCCTCGCTCGTCGTGCGCAACACCGGTTCGCGGCGGCACGGCGGTTTCGCCGCGGGAGACGGGATCGGGAACGAAACGCACCGACTGCGAGTCCGCCCGCTCGCACCCGGCGCCGAAGCGACGTACCACTACGAGCTCCCGACGGCGACACGCGGGAAGCTGCGCGTCGGCCCGCTCGTCGTGCACCGGCCCGACCTGTTCGACCTCGCTCGCGGAGACCGGGCCGTCGGGGATTCCGCGTGGTTGTGGGTGCATCCGCGACGGCACTCGGTGCGCGCGGCGCAGGCCGGGCACCCGAGGCACCACCACGAAGGCCCGATCACCGACCCGCCACTGCGTGGTTCGGCGGATCTGCGCGCGGTGCGGGAGTACGTGATCGGGGACGAGGTCCGGCATCTGCACTGGAAGGCGACGGCCAGGACCGGACGGCTCATGGTGCGCGAGTACGCCGACCCCGCCCAGCCCCGGTTCACCACCGTGCTCGACACGCGGCCCGCGTCGATGACGCCCGCCGTTTTCGAGGAGGCCGTCGAGGTGGCGGCTTCCCTGTTCTACGCGTCGGCGTCGGCGGGGCAGCACTGCCGCCTGATCACCTCCGCCGGCGCGGACACGCTGACCGACAGCGGGGTGCGCGCGGCGAGGACGCTGCTGGACGAACTCGCGCTCGTCACGCAGGACGCGGCGGACGACGCGCCGTTGCTGCCCTCGGTCCTCGCCGCCGCCGAACGCCCCGGCGGGGTGCTCGTGGTGGTCACCGGCCCGGACGCCGATCTCGGCCACACGGCCCGCTGGCGGCCCGACACCGTGGTCCGGCTCGGTGACCTCAGGCCGTCGGCCGGCTCCGGTGGACTGATCATCGCGGTCGACGCCACCGGTGCCGCGGCCCAATGGAACTCCTTGGTGGGGAAGGCATGAGCGCCCGGTTCGATCGGCTCGCGGTCGCCGGGCTGCTCGGCGCGACAGGCGTCGCCGGGATGCTGTTCGCGCCCGTGTTCGGCTGGGCGGAACTGCTGGTGCCGGTACTCGTGGTCGTCCTAATCGCGTACGGCTGCGCCGAACTGACCGCGAAGTTCCCCAAGCTGACTCCTTATCGGCCTGCGCTCGTCGCGGTGCTCGGTCTGCTCGGGCTGATCGAGACGGTGCTGACGTCGACCACGCTCGCCGCCCTGCCGACCGGCGCTTCGGTGCGCGGGCTGGCGCGCGGCTTCACCGAAGGCTGGCAGCTCACGCTGCAGTCCACCTGGCCCGCGCTGCCGGTCCCCGAACAGCTGCTCTTCGTGCCGCTGTCGGTGCTGCTCGCCGTCGTGCCCGGGCTTGAACTGGTGCTGCGACTGAAGAAGCCGCTCGTGGCGCTCGTGCCCAGCCTGGCCGTCGCCGGGTTGGCGCAGGCGTATGAGGCGTTGACGGGACTCGTCGCGGTGGCGGCGGCGCTGGGGTTCGCGCTGCCCGCCGGGCTCCTGCTGTGGTCGGGGCGCCGCGTCCGGTCCGTGAGCCGGGCACCCGGCGTGCCGCGTTCCTGGCGGGTGACGGGATCGGCGGTCTGGCCCGCACTGTCCACTGTGGTCGCCCTGGTCGCCGGATCGGTCGCGTTCGCCGTGCTCGATCCGGTCGGCCGCGATCCGCTGACGCTCAAGGACACCCAGGCCGCGCCGCCGCCGCGAAGCAGGGTCGCCAACCCGCTGGACGAGATCGCCCAGCGGCTCATCCGGCCCGGCGAGGAGGTGTTCCGGTACCGCGGCGACACCCCGGTCGACCAGTGGCGCCTGATCGTGCTCAACGGTTTCGACGGCGCGAACTGGCTGTCCGATTCCCGGCTCCACCGGCTCGGCGCCGGTCTGGACGGCGCTCCCGGCGGTGCGGGCGGCAGCGCCGAACTCAAGGTGCGCGGGCTTTCGGGACCCTGGCTGCCGAGCCATCAGGATCTGACCGGGGTGGACGGTCTGACCCCGCTGGTGGACCAGTCCGCGGGCACGCTGATGCTGGAATCGCCGTCCAGTACCTCGGTGCGGGACTACCGGCTCAGCTGGTCGTCACCCGAGGTCGATCTCGGTTCCGGCGAAGTCGACGCGCGCGCACCGGGCGGGCTCGGCGGACTCGGCGCGGTGCCGCCCGACGTCGAGCAAGTGGCGAAGGACGCCGTGCGCGGCCTGCGCCCGACGTTCCAGTCCGCGTTGCAGCTGGAACGGTTCCTCAGCACGAACTACCAGGTCGCGACGGGCACGGAGGAACTGCCGACCGGGCACGGCTGGCCGCAGCTTCGGCACTTCCTGCTGGAGAGCAAGCGAGGGACGAGCGAGCAGTTCGCCGCCGCGTACGTGGTCTTGGCGCGGATGAGCGGGATCCCGGCGCGGCTCGTCGTCGGATTCCGCGGTTCGGCCGAGAAAGACGGCGACACGCACGTCGTCCGGAACCGCGATGTCCTGGCGTGGCCCGAAGTCGCGGTCGCCGGGGCGGGCTGGGTCGCGCTCGACCCCACCGCCGCGGCCGTGGGATCGAGCCGGAGCCAGGCGGGCCCCGGCAAGGCGGTCGCCAAGGCGAGGGCCCAGCTGCCCGCCGAACAGCAACTGCGGCCGCCTCAGCTCCCGCCGGGTACGCAGCCGGACTCCGCCGAAGACCAGAACGCGGAAGCGGGGGTCAGCTGGTGGTGGCCCGCCCTCGTCGGCGCGATCGTCCTTTTCGGACTCCTGTGGCTCGTGGGGGTTCCGGCGGCGAAGGTGATCCGCGCACGACGGCGCCGCCGCCGGACCGGCGAGGAAGGGGTGCTCGGCGCCTGGGACGAGATCCGTGACCGGCTGCGCGCGCACGGGGTGCCGTTCCGGATCGGGATGACCCCGCGCGATCTCGCCGAATCGGCCGGATCGCTTGCCGGGGAAGGGATCCGCGAGCCGGTCGCCAGGCTGGCCAAGGTGCTGGACGTGACGCTGTGGTCCGGCGTCCCGGTGGGCGACGGCGCGGTCCGGCGAGCGTGGCAGGAAGTCGGCGAGGTACGCCGGGGCCTGGCGACCAGACCGTTCGCGGCTCGGGTGCTGGCGGCACTCGAGCNNNCCCCGCATGCCATGCGGGGAAAGCGCCCTTCGCCGCGTCCTATGCGGGGAAAGTCCCCTTCAGCTCACGGGTTGCAGCGGGCGCCGCGGATCGAGACCGGCTCGGTGGTGTAGATGTGGCGGCCGTCGGTCGCCCTGAGCTGGAAGCAGTACCGGCGCGCCGGGTCGACCGGGACGTCGAGACTGCGCTGGCGGTGGGCGACGAGCTGTTTCGTCTCGAGCCGCTCGCCCGCCATGATCACGACGAAGTCCAGTTCGCCCTCCGCGGTCCAGGTCAGCTGCACGTGATCGCTCTGGTCGCGCGGCGGGGCGAGAGCCAGTTTGACGTCCGGCGCCGGAGCGGAAGCCGGTGCGGGCGGCGGGATCGCGGCCGCGACCGGGACGGCCTGCCCGCCGATCTCCGCCGGGCCGAGGACCAGCGGCACCACGGCCAGCCCGGCGGCGAGCACTCCGGCGCCCGCCAGCGCGATGGGCTTCCAGGGAAGCCGCCGCTCGGTCTTGAGCGGACCGCTGAACTCGCGGATCAGGGTCCGGCCGCCCGAGGGTGGCGCTTGCACCACCTGGACCGGCGACGGGGCGGCGGGCTGCCGGAGCACGGCGAAGTCGTCGAATTCGACGTCGGCGTCTTCTTCTTCGGCCGGTACGTCGACAGGTTCCCCGGTGACGACTTCGCCGCCGGGCTGCCGCAGCTTCGTGAACAACCGCGCCAGCGACGCGACGTCCTGCGGCCGGTCGGCCGGTTCCTTGGCCAGCAACCGAAAGATCGTGGCGGAAAGCTCACTCGGGACGCCCGGGTCCTGGATCGGCGCGACCGGTTCCCGTAGCACCTGGAGGATCCGTTCACCGGGCTGTTGCCCGGTGTGCCGGGGAAAGGGCGGTGTGCCGGTCAACGCGGCGTAGAGCACCGCGCCGAGTCCATAAAGGTCGGACGCGGGGGAAAGCGTGTCGTCGCGCAGGGTTTCCGGCGCGGTGTACTCGACCGCGTACATCGGGTCGCGCGGGAATCGCCGACGCAGGGCCACCCCGAAATCGGCGAGTACGAATTCGCCGGAGGCGCGGTACAGCACGTTGTGCGGGCTCACCCCGCCGTGCATGACGTCCGTGCCGTGCGCCGCGGCGAGTGCCGACGCGATCGCGGCGCCGAGCGCGAGCACGTCGGGAACACCCAGCCTGGCACCGGAATCCAGCAGACCGGCGAGTGAACCAGGGCACAGTTCGCGGCGGATTCCGGATCGGCCGCCAGCGTCGGTCAGGACGTCGTCGATCTGCAGCACCGAGCGCGTCGAGCGCACGGCGGCCAGCGCCTTCCGTTCGCGTTCCAGCCACGCGGAGGTCTCGCGGTCGAAGGCGCCGGGGAACATCTTGATCGCGAAGTCGTTGCCCGTAGCGGGATCCCGGCCCGCGTACACGGTGGCGATGGGGCCCTGGGCGAGCAGCCTCGGTCCGCCGACTCCTGTCTCGATGCTCATGACCCCATTGTCGCGCAAGAAGACCCGATTCGGAGTACTTTCCCGGCGGCAGGTTCCTGCCGCGGCGGCCCGGCGCGCGGGCCGCTGGCCGACCCTTTTCCCATGCAGACTGCCGGCCTGGTCAGGGTCACCATCACCACTCCGCACCGGCGCATCGACATGGCGCTGCCGGAACACGCGTCCGTCGCCGAAATCCTCCCCGGCCTGCTCGCGCGGGCGGGCGAGGGAATGGCCGACGACGGGGTCGCCGGCGGCGGCTGGCAGTTGCGCCGCGCCGACGGGACACCCTTCGATCTGGACCGGACGCTGGGCGCGCACCGGGTCCGGGACGGGGAGATCCTCCATCTGACGCCGCGCCGCGCGGAATGGCCGGAGCCCGAGTACGACGACCTGGTGGACGCGATCGCCACCGGCTCCGGCCGCACCGGCAAGGCCTGGGGGCCGCGGCACACGCGACAGGCGGGCCTTGCCGTCGGCGGGGTGGCGATGTCCTTCGGTCTGCTCGCCGTACTGCGCGCCGGCCCGCCGTGGACGTCACCGGCGTCCTGGGCGCTGGCGGTCTCCGCGCTGCTGCTGGCCGCGGGTGTCCTGCTCGCGCGGGCGCTGCGCGACGCCGGTGCCGGGGCGGTGCTCGCCGCCGTCGCGCTTCCGTTCGCCTTCGCCGGCGGCGGTCTCCTGCTGGCGGGTGACGACCCGATCGGCGCGCTGTCCGCCGGTCATCTGCTGCTGGCGAGCGCGGCGCTGCTGCTCGCGGCCGTCGTCGGCCATCTAGGGGTGATCGCCGCGCCCGCCCTGTTCGCGGGGGCCGCCACCGTCGGTCTGCTCGGGGTGCTCGGCGGCTGGCTGGCCACCTTCGACGACCTGGCGGGGTACCGGTCGGCGGCCGTGCTCGGCGGCGGGGTCCTCGTGCTCTCGACCACGTTCGCGCCGCTGGCGCTGCGGCTCGGCCGGGTGCCGATGCCGGTGCTGCCGCGGTCGACCGCGGACCTGGTTCGCGACGATCCCCAGCCACCGCTCGATCTCGTGCACGCCGCCGTCGCCAGAGCGGACGCGCTGCTCACCGGAATGCTGGGCGGCGCGGCGATCGTCGTCATGTACTGCCAGCTGCAGCTGATCCGCAGCGACAGCGAGGCCGCCGTCGTGCTCGTCGCCCTGCTCGCGGCGGGTTTCCTGGTGCGGGCGCGGTTGTACCCGATCCTGCGGCAGCGGCTGCTGGTGCTGGTGACCGGGATCTTCGGCGCCGGGTGCCTGCTGGCCGGCCCGCTCATGGCGGACCGTTCGCTGCTGCTCGTCCTGGCCGGGCCGCTGTCCTTGGCGGTGGCGGCAGGCGTGATCGCCTCCGGCGTCGTGCTGAGCACCCGCGCCGCCAACCCGTATCTCGGCCGGATCGCCGAATACTTCGAGATCCTGGTGACGATCGCCGTTGTCCCGGTGGCGTGTTCGGTGCTCGGCCTGTACGGCTACGTGCGCGGACTGGGGGGCTGAAACGATGGCGTCCAAACGGGATCAACTGCAGGCGTACCAATTCCTGGTGCAGCGCGCGATCTCCGCGCTCGTGACGAGGGAGACCGACCCGGAACAGCCACCGTTCCGGCGGCCGTCCGGTGCCGCGTTCGCCAGTGTCGCACTGGCGATCGTGGCGCTGGCGTGCGTCGGGGTCTACGGGATGATCGTGCCGGGCGGGAACAACGCCTGGCGCAAGAACGCCGCCGTCATCGTGGAGAAGGAGAGCGGGACGCGGTACGTCTACCTGAACGAACGGCTGCACCCCGTCGCGAACTACGCGTCCGCGCTGCTGCTGCTCGGCGAACACGGCACCACGGAACGGGTTTCGCGCGATTCGCTCGCCGGAGTCCCGCGAGGACCCCGGATCGGCATCGCCGACGCGCCGGACGGCTTGCCCGGCCCGGAAAAGCTGCTCACCGGATCATGGTCGCTGTGCTCGGCGCCCGCGAGCGACCTTGCGGGCAGCAGGATCGAGGAATCGGTACTGCTGGCGGGCGCGTCGCCGTCGGGCGGCGCGGAACTGGGAGACCAGGCGCTGCTGGTGGAATCGACGTCGACCGGTGACCGTTTCGTCGTGTGGCGCGGGCATCGGCACCGGATCAACGACTACGGCGCCGTCGGCACCGGGCTCGCGCTCATCGCCGAACCGTGGGCGCGGGTGGGCCGGGCGTGGCTCGACGTGCTCCCGGAAGGCACGCCGATCGGCCCGCTCCCGGTCGCGGCGGCGGGTGAGGTGTCCACCGCGGTACCCGGCCGGACCGACATCCGGAACGGGATGCTGCTGATGGTGCGGACCTCCGGCGGCGGACAGCAGCACTACCTCGCCGAGCGGGACGCTTTGCGCCCCATCACCGAACTGCAGTACGACGTCCAGCGCGCGAGCGCCCAGATGCTCGCCGCCTATCCCGGTACCGAACCGAAGACCGTGCCGCTGCCGCCTTCGCTGGCGACCATGTCCCGTCAGCTGGACCCGGTCCGGGCCGACGCCGGCGCGGCACCCGCGACCCGTCCGGCCATCGCGCGCCTGCGCGACCAGGACGCCACCGTGTGCGCCGCCTTCGGCGACGGCTCCGCGGCGCCCGCGCTGACCGTCGACCCCGCACTGCCCGCCGCGGACCCGATGTCCACCACCGCCCGCCGGACCGCCGCCGGGACCCCGCTCGCGGACCGCGTCCACGTTCCGCCGGGCAGCGCGATCGTCGTCGAGGCGATGCCTTCGTCTTCTGCTGCCGTGGGAACGCTGACCGTCGTGACCGACATGGGTCGCCGCTATCCGCTGGCTTCCCCCGACGTGCTGAAGATGCTCGGCTACCCGTCCGCGCGCCCGGTACGCCTTCCCGCCGGCCTGGTCGCGCGGCTGCCCGAGGGCCCGAGCCTCGACCCGGCCGCCGCGCGGCGCCAGACCCTGGCAGGCTGACCCGGATTCCCGTGTCCCGGCACGGGACACGGGTGCTTGGAGCCGGATCACGCGTGCTTCCGGCCGAAACACACGATGCGGGGCCGGCCTCGGCGTGTTCGCTCCTCAAGCACGCGAGTTCCGTCTTCAAGCACGCCATCCACCGGGGCGGCCAACCGCACCGGAACGACGTGAAGGCCCCCTTCACTGCGTCTAGCGCAGTGAAGCGACATCGACGGTCCCGGCGGCGGCTCGGCCATCAGTGCCGGCAGGGANACGTGAAGGCCCCCTTCACTGCGTCTAGCGCAGTGAAGGGGGCCTTCACGTCCCAGCAGCTCAGCGGGAGTTCGGCCGCCAGAGGTCTTCGTCGAGCATCTGCACCGAACCCGACTCCGACTCACCCGGCCGCCGTCCGCGCGCCAGCGTGAACCCGGCGTCCGGATTGCCGTTGGCGGCCCGGCCGCGCAGCTTCGCCGGAACGCCGTCGCTTCCCCCGGACGACGTCCTCCGCGACGCGCCGTTCCGTCCCGTCGGCTGGTCGTTCGAGCCGGGGCGCAACGTGCCCGCGGTGGCCTGCCCGCCCGCGTTGGGAGGCATCATCGGCGACATCGGACTGGCGCTCGCCTTCGCGCCGGACGACGTAGCGGTGCCCGGAAGGGCCTCGGACGCGAGACTGGGCGCCTTCTTCGCCCCGACTGGCTTGGCCGCCACCGGAAGCCCGGCCATACCGCCCGCGACGCCGAAACCGCCCAGCACTCCCGACGAGACCGGCGCGGAGCCGGAACCGCCGGGCAGCCCTCCGAGCGGCGAGAGCGCGCCAGCCGACGGCTGCGACGGAGCGAGGCCGGCGAGCGAAACGCCGGAAGTGCCGTCGTAGCCGGGAATTTCCGGGAGGGAGACGTCCGAGTTGCCGCCACCGGCACCCAGTGACTCGCCCAGTCCTTGGAATTCGCTGAGCGTGTCCATACCCGCCTGGGCGGCCGCGATGAAATCGGCCGGGGTGTTGCCTTCGGCGGAAGGGGCGACCGTCGGCACCATATGGTCGGGCGACTTGATCCCGGACGCCTCGACCACCTGCAGCATCGACAGATCGAACTCGCCGCCGAGCTGGGTCATCTTGGTCCCGGCGGCCTGCTGAATGGCCAGGGCCTCCATGGCGGCGAACGGATTGAGGAGCGACGCCGAGACGGCCGCGGAGTACGCGGCCTCGAGCCCCAGCATCGTTTGATGGGTCTCCGTGATCCCGGACGCCAGCGTCGTCAAGGTCTCCGCGGGTTTGGCCAGGTCGATGCGGTCGCCCCAGAATTTCAGTTCGGCGACCGAGCGCTGCATCTTCTCCTGGAGTTGACGGCCGTTGTCGTCCGTCCATTCAGGAGTGAGTTCGCTGATCCGGCTGTTGAGTTGTACCTGCGCTTCCTCGATCCACGCCCGTGCTTCGGTCCACATCTTCGCCGCGTCGTGGAGGACGGGCACGTTCGCCAGTTCGGCTTGGATCATCCCCATGAGGACTTCCATGGGGAACGCGTTGTAAACGGCGGTCATGGTTCGGCTCCTCAGACGGAGGCCGGCGGGGCTTCGCCGGAGGGTTCGGTGGTGGACGGTTTGCCTTCGCCGGACTGGGCGGCTGAGGACTGTTTGACGAAATCCACGCCTTGTTTGATGACCTTGGTCGCCTTGCCAGCCAGTTCCAGCGCGCTGGCCACGTCCGCGGCGCTGTAGGTGATCGCGGCCGTCCTGGCCTTGCCGGAGAAGGTCGCGATGTCCTCGGTCACTTTCCCCATGAACGCGCTCATGCTGGCGGTCGCGGCCTTGTCCAGTACGGACATCGCGATGCCCTCGAACAGCCCGGCGAGGCTCGGCATGGTGCCGAGCCTCGCCAGTGACGGTGGCAGGTCCGGTGCGCTGAGTTGCTGGGACACCGCGCTCATCGCGGTGATGTTGCCGTTGATCTCGGTTCCGGGCATACGCCCCCTCCTCAGTGTCCGGCGCGGTACTTCGCCGGTTTGCCGTGCGAATCGGTCGTTTGCTGCACTTGCCACAGCTCGTCGTCGAGCAGCTGGACGGTTTCGTTATCGGTGTCCCATCGGCGTTGCGCCGTGGCCGGTCGTGTGCCGCCGCCTCGAGACCGGCCGAGAAGCGTGACACCGGGGGTGACACCGCCCTTCGGCCCGCGTTGCCTGCTCGAGCCGGTGTGTTCCGCATCGCCCGGTTTGATGCCTGCCGCCGAGTTCCTCCCGCCACCGTTGGGTGGCACCATCGGTGGCGGCATTCCTCCGGCACCCGAGGTGGAACCGGAGCTTCCCGCGGAAGCGATCCCGGGAATCGAGCCGACGCCGTTCATCGCGCCTCCCGGCGCACCGTTCAGGTCCGCGACGGCGGGCATGCCGCCGAGCCCGCCCATCCCACCGCCGGAACCCGGCAAACCGCCGCCGCCCGCCAGGCTCGGCATACCCGAGCCCCCTGACGCGCCGAGAGGATCTTCAAGCCCCGGATAGGTGGAGCCGTCGTAAGGCGGCAGCGCCCAATCCCCGGGATCGATCGCGTTCGGGTCGGGCATGTTCACGGAGGAACCGTTGCCCAGCAACTGTTGCGCGGATTCCGCGGCCTGGCTCAACGCGCTCAGCGCGTCCGTGGCCTGTTCGAGTGCGCTGGGGTCGTCTTGCGGATTCTGCGGGCTCGGCTCGCTCGGAACTTCGGGCGTACCCGGGTCGACCGGTGCGCCGTTCTGGTTCGGACCGCCCACTCCGGTCGCCGAAGGTGCCGCGCCGTTGTAGGGGAGGCCGGAGCCGGGTTCGGCGCTCGGGCCGTCCCAAGGGCGGCCGCGGGCGGCGAGCATCGCCTGGGCGGTCACCCGATACTGCGTCGCGATTTCGTCGAGTTTCTTGCCGAGGTTCGCCTGGGCCTGAGGTTTGTAATCGGCATTCTGCTCGACCTTGGAGATCTCACCCGCCGCGACGAAGGCGCCGACCACGAGCTGGGCGTCGGCCATGTCCAGCTGGGCGATCACACCCGATGCCAGGATGCCGCCGTCGACCGGCTGATCGAACAGCATCCTCCCCAAGGAGGCGACAGCGCCGTTACCGGACAACCCTTCCAGTCCTGTCCACGATCCGAGCGAGTAAGTGCAGTTGTTCCTGAGCCGGTCCACGAACTCTTCCCCTGGCCGGTCCAGCCAGCCCGAAGAAACCTCGTTCGCGGCCCCCCGGAGCATCAGGTGCGTGCGTTTGATCCACCTCTCGGCGCTCTCCCACATCGCTTTAGCGGCCTGGAGCCGGGGGCGGGTGTGCGCGATTTCGGCACGAAGGATTTCCACTTGGTCTTCGAAGGCGGTCAGGCCATAGTTGCTGGTCATCGAAAGTCCCGGATAGGTCGGCGCACAGGAATCAATGCGGCATGAGGTCGATCAGGGTGCCCGTGCCCGGCTGCAAGGGGGTGACGGGAGCCAGCGGGCTCGGTCCCAGCGTGGTGGGCGCCAGTCCTTCGACAGGGACACGGGATTCGTCCGGCCGCGACCTCTTCGTCAGCTCCCAGACGGCGGCCTCGCTCGCGTTCTGGTAGGTGCTCAGGCATTGCCGTGCGATGGAGACGTACCCCCAGACACCTTTCTCGGCGGCGGTCAGGAAATTCCGCAGGGCCTCGGTGCTGTCCCGGTCGGCGTCGGCGAGGATCCCGCATTCCGCCATTCCGCCGCAGCCGTCGTTCAGGGGCCGGTCGATGCTCGGCGGGCTCGCCCCTTGCGCCTGCCGGGTGACCGTGTCGACGAAGTTCTGGATGGCTGGCAGGTAGGCGTTGATTCCCATGTTCCCTCCCGGAACAGCGGTGAAAACCCAGTCGTTCACCGAAAGCCAAACACCACCCCGGGTTCCGGTGGGGCTTCCGGCAGCTTCCGGTCATGCCTCAGTGATGACGGGGCGGAAGCCACGCGAGCTGGACCAAGCCCTTGTGCCCGCGGCGATCGATCAGCCAGCCTCGGCCGGGCGGCAGCACCTGGGCCCGCATCCCGCCGAGCAGCGGACCTTCGTCACGGTCGCCGGACATCATCAGGCCGGGTGTCCCGACTTCCCTCAGCCGAGTGAGGAAGGGTTCGAACAGCCCGCGGCCGGCACCACCGGAACGACGGGCCAGCACGACGTGCAAGCCGATGTCCGTGCCTTGCGCGACCAGCGGCAGCAGGGGCATCAACGGGTGTTTCTCGTGGGTGGCCACCATGTCGTAGTCGTCCACGAGAACGAAGATCTCCGGCCCGTGCCACCAGTTCCTGGCCCGCAGCTGCTCCGGGGTGACGTCCGGCCCCGGGAGCCGCTTGGACAGCGAGGCGGCGACCTCGGTCATCAGCCCGGCACTGTTCGAGTCGTTGGTGCCGTAGCCGAGAAGGTAGTCGTCGCCGATCTCGCCGAGGAGCCCGCGCCGATGGTCCACCAGCACGATCCGGGCTTCCGAGGGCTGGTAGGTGGTTTCGATCCGGCGCGCCAGCGTCCGCAGGAAGGAGGTCTTCCCGCATTGGGTGTCGGCGAGCAGGAAGAAGTGCNGGCGCGCCAGCGTCCGCAGGAAGGAGGTCTTCCCGCATTGGGTGTCGGCGAGCAGGAAGAAGTGCGGGTCCGTGGCGAAGTCGTGCCGCATCGGGGAAAGGTCGTGCTCGTGGATGCCGACCGCGAGCCCCGCCTCGGTTCCGGTGGTCTCGTCCTCGGCGGGGAGTTCCTCGTACGGGAACACGCCGGGCAGTAGCCGCACCGAGGGCGCGGGAGCGCCCGGCCACGCGGCCTTGACCGCCTCGACGAGTTCGCTCACGCCCTTGGACAGATCGTCCGCGTCCGTCACCCCGTCGATCCTGGGGAGGGCCACCAGCATCTGGTGCCCGCTCATCGCGATTCCACGGCCGGGAGCGTCGGGCGGGACGCTCATCGCCGCGCGCCGGTCGATGACGGAGTCGATGGGATCACCGATCTTCAGCTCCAGCCTGCTGGCGAACAGGTCTCGGACGTTCATCCGCAGATCGAACGAGCGCGAGCACGCCGCGACCACGTGCACGCCGTAGGACAACCCGCGCGCGGCGATGTCGCCGACCGTCTCCTCCAGATCGGGGAAGTCGTTTCGCAGCGTTTGCCAGCCGTCGACCACCAGGAAGACGTCTCCGTGCTGGTACTCGGCGAACCGGCCTTCGGCCCGCAGCTTCCGGTAGGTGACGATGCCGTCGATCTGATGCTCGGCGAACATCCGCTCCCGTTGCGCCAGCAGGGTCGCGACTTCGGCGACGGTCCGCCGCACGGCACCGGTGTCGAGCCTGCCGCAGACACCGGCGACATGCGGCAGCCCGGCGATCGAAGCCAGGGTGCCGCCGCCGAAGTCGAGGCAGTAGAACTGTGTCTCGCGGGGAGTGTGCGTGAGCGCCAGACTGGTGATCAGCGCGCGCACCGTGGTGCTCTTCCCGGTCTGCGGTGCGCCGATGACCAGGACATGGCCCGCGGCGCCGGAGAGATCCAGCACCAGCGGGTCGCGACGTTGTTCGAACGGCCGGTCCACGGTGCCGAGCACCGGCCGGAGCGACCCCGCCATCGTGGTCGAGTCCACGGTGAGACCTCGTTGCGGATGGGCGACCAGCCCGGGCAGCACACCGTCCAAAGTGGGCGATTCCGCCAGCGGCGGCAGCCAGACCTGATGCGCGGGCACACCTTGGCCCGCCAACCGGTCGACCAGGATGTCCAGCAGGGTCTCGCCGACCGCGGCGTCGTTCTCCGGCGCTTGGTCTTCCGGCTCCCCTTCACCCGTGTCGATCTCGGCGCCGAGATAGCTCGTCGTGTATTCCCGCAGCACCAGCTGTTCCCCGGTGGAAGGGGCGACACCGCCGGCTGTGGAGCGCTGATAGACGCCGGAGACGTAAGCGGACCGGAATCGGTCCATCTGGTCGGTGCCGACCTTGAGGAATCCGTGCCCGGGTGCCCGCGGCAGCTTGAACGCGTCGGTGACGCCCAGCACCGCCCTGCTCTCCATCTCGGAGAAGGTCCTCAGGCCGATCCGGTACGACAGATGGGTTTCCAGCCCGCGGAGCCTGCCTTCTTCGAGCCGTTGCGAGGCCAGCAGCAGATGAACGCCCAGCGAACGGCCGACTCGTCCGATCTGGACGAACATGTCGATGAAGTCCGGCTTGGCCGACAGGAGCTCCGAGAACTCGTCACAGATCACCAGAAGGGTCGGCACCTCGGGAAGTGGGGCTCCCGCGGCACGCGCTTTCTCGTATTCGCGCAGAGAGGTGAAATTGCCCGCCGCGCGCAACAGTTCCTGGCGGCGGATCAGCTCGCCGTTGATCGCGTCGGTCATCCGGTCGACGAGGTGCAACTCGTCGGCGAGGTTGGTGATCACCGCGCTGGTGTGCGGGAGGGTGTCGAGACGGGTGAAGGTCGCACCGCCCTTGAAGTCCACCAGTGCGAAGTTCAGCGAACTGGGCGGATGTGTCACGGCGAGGGCGAGCACGAGGGTCCGCAGCAACTCGGACTTGCCGGAGCCGGTGGCGCCGATCAACAGCCCGTGCGGCCCCATCCCGTCCTGCGCGGGCTCCTTGAGATCGATTTCGATCGGGACACCGTCGGCCTGGATGCCCAGCTTCACTCGCAGCCGGTCCCGGTTCGGCCGCGGCTCCCAGGTGTCGGCGGGGTCGAACTCGTACGGGTCACCCAGGTCCAGAAGATCGGCGAGACCGAGCTCGGTGCTCATCGGGGTGTCACCCCGCAGCCCGGCCGTCAGCCGTAACGGGGCCAGCTGCCGGGCCAGCCCCTCGGCCGCGACCGCGCCCAGGAAATCGGCGCGCCCGAGCGGGGCTTCGCCGCCGCTGGTCTCACTGACCAGGTCACCCTCGGCGTCCACGTCGAGGACGACCGTGGTCCGGTCCAAGGCCCTCGGCGGCATGGTCGTCAGGTCCACTATGGTCACTCCCTCGACGCCGCCACCGGTCATCAGGTGATCGGAACCGGCGATGGCGCCACCGTCGAGCACCACCACCAGATGCGGGCCGGGTACACGGACGTCGGCCTCCGGATCGAACCTCGGCCGCTTGGAGAGTTCCTCTTCCAGCATCGATTCCAGTGCCTGGACCGACGGCGCCACCAGCCGTAGCGCGCCGAGTGCGTCGGTGCGCTCGGGGTGGAGAGCGTGCGGTAGCCACTTGACCCATTCCCAGTCCGGGCGGCGGTCTTCGCTCACGCAGAGGGCGATCCGTACGTCGTCGGGTGACTGAAGGGTGGCCAGCTGGGCGAGTACCGCACGGAGCAGGCCCAGTGCGGCGGCGCGATCGCCGCGCAGGTGGATCCGGCTGAAACCGTTGACCGCGATGGCGATCGGCAGCCTGCCGACGGTGGAGTAGGTCGCGATGAACCGGCGCAGCGCGAGCGCGGACAGGGGTTCGAGTTCCTCCAGCGGTTTGGTGTCCGGGGCGACGAGTGTGGCGGCCGGGGCCTGCGGTCCGGTCCCGATCCGGGCGATGGCGAAATCCTGGTCGTCCTTGCGCCGTTCCCACAGCCGGTAGCTCGCCGCCAGCGACCACAGCGAAGCCGGGTCCGGATGCAGGTACTCCATCGTCCGGCGCTGCCCGCGCACCGAACGGCGCAGCCGCAGGCGATGCTGGGCGAGGTGACGCAGGTACTTGCGGCGGGCGTGGCCCATTTCCCGTTTGCTGGGGCCGCCGCCCTGCAGAAAGCTCATGGCGACCATGCCGAGCATGCCGACGCCCATCATCCCGAAGATGACGAACCGCATCGAGCCCGCCATGCTGCCGGAGTACATCAGCAGCATCGCGGCCATCATGGCCACCATCGGCAGCACCGTGAGCACCTGGGTCCATTGCCGCCCCGGCGGGGCCGGGATCTCCGGTGGAGCCTGCAGGAGCAGCTCACCGGCGGGCATCTCCGGCGCCGGTTTACGGGCCGGCCTCTTCACCACGACTGTCGCCATACTCGCCGATCGTTCGCGAACAACGGCTTCCGCCGGGGGCGATGGCAGGAACGTGCCGTGCCGGTGGAATCCACCCGCTCCGGGGGTTAGCTGATCGACGTCAGCTACGTGATCCAAGGAACGGAGGGGTGATGGGCAACGGCGGAGAGGTCGATTTCGACTTCGCGATCGTGCAGAACCTGCTCAACCACACCGACAGCAGCCAGCAAGACCAGCTCACCCTGCACCAAACCCACCAGGGGCGGGACCAGGACACCATCGGTGTGGGCCTCGCGGGCATCGTCAAGAACGCCGCCTTGTCGGAGAACCAGGGGCGTTCCGAGATCTTCGGCCACGTGCATGCCTTCGCGCAGTCACTGGTCGAGAAGGGCAGTTCGGTGTTGAACGTCACCAGTGGCTTCCAAGGCGACGCGGTGCAGACGTTCGCCAAGCAGAACTTCGCCGGCGGCGGCGCCATCGACAGCGGCATCAACCCCTAGGTCTGAAAGGACGGGCTATGAACGGCGGAGATCACTTCAAGATCGTCTACGAGGCCATGAACACGGCCGGCCGGGACATCCAGAACACCGCGGCGCAGATCGGGCAGGCGGCCGAGGACCAGGTGGCCAGGATGCGCAACACCATCGGCGCGGGCTGGGGCGGGAACAACGCCGAGGAGATGGGCCAGCAGTTCGCCCTGATGCAGAAGCGGACCGGCTACCACGTCGACGGCATGAACCAGAGCGGCCGCGATTACGACAGCGTGTCCCACATCGGCCAGACCTGTGAAGGCCGGGTCAGCAACATCATCAACTCCTAGCGTCCCGGGTTTTCCGGTATCGGGGTGGCTGAAGGGGACTTTCACCGCATGCGACGTGGGTAAAGCGCCCTTCGCCGCGTGGTCGTAAGTGACAAAGAGGGTTACTGAGGGGTAAGGCAAACGTGGTGGTGCGTGTGCGGCTCGCTCGCGACACAAGTCCCGACCAGGGGCTCGCCACGTCAGCCGCCACAGTTCTCTCGGAAATCGTCCCTTGAGGACAGTCGGTTCCCAGCGGTGAACCGGTCGAAGCGAAGCCCCGGCGCGGATCTCGCGCCGGGGCTTCGGTATCCGCTCATCTCCCGGAGATCAGGAAGATCTGTTCCGGCGGTTCGTCCACCTTGGGCCGGGCGGAGACGGGGGCCGCTCGGCCGGGACGCCAGCCACGACGGCGGCCGCGCGGAAGCACCAGTGCCGTGAGCGCGGCGATCACGATCGCGCCGCATACCGCGGCGGTGAGCCATTTCGCCGAGGTGGCGGTCTCCGCTTTGGCGGCGGCCAGATCGAGCCGGGCCTGGTCCGGTGGCGCGGGGACGAACGCGGGCAGGACGGCCGGTCCGGTGGTGTCCAGCCCATCGGTGACCGCCCGGTACGGATCGACCACGCCGGCGCCGAACGCCGGGCTGCCGAGGCCGCCGCGTGCCGGGCTCGCGGTCGCCATCAGACGGCGCGCCACCTCGGGGGCGGACAGCTTCGGCCAGGCCGACCTGACCAGAGCGGCGGTGCCGGAAACGAACGGCGCGGCGTAGCTGGTGCCGTCGGCATACGCGTGCCCGCCCGCCCGCGTCGAGGCCAGTACCTTGGCGCCCGGCGCGACGAGGTCCACGTACCGGCCGATCTGGGAACCCGACATCCTCGCCCCGTCGATGTCGACGGCACCGACACCGAGTACCCCGTCGTAGGCGGCGGGGAAGGACGGGATCTCGGAAGCCGTGTCGCGCTGTGTGTTGCCCGCGGCGGCGACCACGAGCGCGTCCCTGGCCACGGCGTGCGCGACCGCGTCCCGGATGACGGCGAAATCCTCGTGTCCGGCCAGGGACAGGTTGATCACCTTGGCGCCTTGGTCGGCGGCGTAGCGGATTCCGTTGGCCACCACCTGGGGATCGATCCGCAAGGACTCGCCCTGGCTGCCGATGTCACGGTCGCTGATCCGCACCGGCAGGATCTCCGCGTCCGGCGCGATCCCGTGAAAGCCGATACCGGGCACCGGATCGGCGGCGATGATCCCCGCGACCCCGGTGCCGTGTGACACACAGTCGAACGCTCCCGGCAGCGAACCGGCGAGGTAGAAATCCCGGCCCGCGCGCACCTTGCCCGGCCTGGCCAACTGCGGATGGTCGGCGTCGACCCCGGAGTCGACCACCGCCACCAGCACTCCCGCGCCGCGGTTGTGCGGCCAAACGCGTTGGGGAGCAAGGGATTGCTGCGCCCATGGCTGAGTGGGAACCGCCGCTCGCGCGGGTTCCGGATCCCGGCAGGCGCCGGGCGGCGGCGCCGCGTGCGCCGCCCCCGCGCCGGCGAAGGCTTGAACGGCCGTCGCGGCCACCACGGCGGCGACGGCGGACACCCGGAGTCGTCTCATTCCGTCATCGTCGATCCGGTCATGGCCGGAGACGGATCCGTGGCCGCAACCGGCCACCGGGTCGTTCGGGCCCCGTTCGGTCGCGAGACTGGCTCGTAAGCGATCTAGGAGGGGCCGTGGAAGCGCATTTTTCCGGGGCGGACATGTACGCCGACTACGAGCGGCTTGCCGAGGACGTCCGGGCGATGCAAGAACGGATGGCCGGAATCCGTGCCACCGCCGATTCCGGCGACGGATTGATCAGTGTGACGGTCGGCGGCGCGGGAGAGCTGATCGAGCTGTGGCTGGATCCTCGTGTCTACCGGACCTTGGATTCGGCCGCGCTGGCCGAGAGCATCACCGAGACCGTGCACCGTGCGGCGGCGGACTCGCAGGAGAAGGGGCTGGCCATCGCCGCGCGATTCCTGCCGGAGGAGTCTGCTACGGAGGGAACGGACCTGCGGTTCGGTCCGTTGCTGCACCGGCTCGACGAGCGCGCCGGCGGGCGGTGAGCCGCGTGGCGACGGACCGCAACGGTGATGGCCGGATCGACATCTACCTCGAGGAGACAAGGCGGGAACTGGACGCGCTGAGTGCGGCGGGATCCGGCTTCCAGACCAAGTGGGCGCCCTTGCGCACGACCATCGAAGACCTCACGAAGCAACTGGGCGGCGGGAAGATGGGGGAGATGTTCCAGGACTGCAAGACCAACACCCCTCTCCTGCTCAAGAGCGCCGATTCCGTGACGGTGAACTACGGGAACGTGGCCACCAACGGAAGAACCGGCGCGAACGTCTACGAGGGCGGTCAGACCGAGGCGACCCAGATCCTCGGGACCTGAGCGGGCGAAACGATGTCCTATCCGGCCGCGAATCTCCCGTTCTCGGGCGTCGGCGAGGCGGCCGCCGGTATCGGCGGCACTCTGTGGGACTGGACCGTCAGCGCGTGGAACGCGGCGGGCGGGCTGAAAGACGACATCTGGCCACCGGACGATCCGGACACGGCCAAAGCACTCGGCGACGCGTGGATCGCGGGGGCGGACGCCCTCGACTTGGCGGTCGGGGCCGCCTCCAGAGCGGGTGAGCGGATCAAGGAGACGTGGCCGGATGCCAACGGCTTCGACATGTACGCCCTCATCCGTGAGGTCAACAAGGGCCAGTACGGAGGCGGCGGCGAGGGTTACGAGGACCTCGCCGTCAGCATGCGCCGGATCGGGGAGTTCTGCCACCAGTACGGCGAGCAGGTCGCGCGGGCGCGGAACCAGATCAGATCGGAACTGATCCACGCCGCGGTGGACTTCGCCCTGACGTTCGCCATTCCCGGCGGTCCGTGGTTGTTCGCGTCCAGGATGGCGCTCAGGCTCGCGAGACTGGTCAAGATCGCGAGCATGGGTGGGCGTCTCGGCAACTGGACGGCCAAGGCCGGGAAGATCGCGCTGATCCCGATCAAGGAGGCGGCCGACGAGGTCGTCACGAACGGTATCGAGCAGGGTCTCAACATCTCTCAGGGGTACCAGGACGGCTTCAACGCCAAGGAAAGCTTCACCAACGCCGTCGCGGGCGCGGTCGGCGCACCGGTGAGCGCCGTGGTCGGAACGCCCGGAGCGTTGCTCGGCAAGGGGATCCGCAAGACTGACGTCGGAAAGAACGCGCTGGACAACCCGGTCGGCAAGCACGTTTCGACCGCCGTGAGCTCCTTCACCACCAACGCGATCTCCTCACCGATCTCCAGCTACGCGGCGGAGAACATGGTGAACGGGAACTGGGGCGCGCTGGACGACTTGTCCGGTTACCAGAAGTCGATCAAGGAGAACTGGCTCACCTCGGGTGCGATCGGCCCCATTCGAGGCAACGCTCACCTCGCCGGTGTGCAGGCGCACAACGCCGTCTTCGGTCAAGACGTGTCCACCGGGCCGGGAGAAGTGGCGAAGACCGGGAATCCTCCTGGTGGTCCGCCTCCGCCTTCGGTCATGGCCCCGGAAACCGCCTCGGTCGGTGCGGGGCAAGGTGCCTCCGCCGGGGTCGCGGGGGAAGCGGGTTCACCGCAGGCGACCGGCGAGGGCCAGGAGACCGGTGCCGCTCATCCGGGTGCGTCGACTCCGACAGGGACCTCATCGACAGGTTCGGAATCCGCCGGAGCGGCGACGGGACCCGGCCGGGGCGCCGATGCCTTCAGCGGCGGTGAAAGCCGGACGGCCGACACTTCAGCCGGCGATAGGAGCGCCGGTACGGCGGCGTCGAGCCACTCGTCCTCGGCTTCCGCCGTGGAGCACACGTCCCGAAGCGGTACGAGCACGCCGGCGCACCAGACATCCGTGTCGTCGGCGACGCCAGATTCGGCACAGTCCGGTACGGCACAAGCCTCGTCCGGGCACGGGGCCTCGACGCCGGCGGCTTCCACCCAGACGACGGCCCAACCCGGCCATACCCAAGCTTCGACCGCCACCGCTCAACCGGGTTCGGCCCAGGGCGGATCCGGCCAGAGCACTTCCGCACCGGCCAACCCGGCGCAGCCGGGCCCGGCCAACGTTCCGGGAAGGACTCCCCACGCGAAACCGACGGAAGGCGAACCGAACCGGTCCGAGCCGGAGACGGAGCCCGGCCAGGACGGGGACGCCGCCCCGCTCGACGCGCCGTCGGAGCCCGCGCCCGACGTGCCCGTACTGCCCGCCGAGGTTCCCGATGAGCAGGGGCCACCGGACGACCCCGACGATCCCGCCGAAGGTGAGCCGGCGGAACCGACGCCCCCGAGGGAAGAGCCCGTCCTTCCCGCGGCGCCGGTTTTCGTTCCGGCCCGGTCACCGCGAGCGTCCGGCGAAAACAACGGCCGGCCGCGGAACGAGAGCGAGGAAACACCACCGGAACATCCTGATGACCTGTCGCCCGAAGTGGAGGAGGTGTGGGACGCTCTGCCGCCGGACGTCCAGGAAGCCGTCCGCGAGGCGGGCCCGGCCGTCGCGGGCAGGAAGCTGGAAGGCCTTCTCAAGAGTGTTCTCGCGCAACTGATTCCTCGTGACCGGAGCACCCTTCCACTCGGAGAACAGCTCAAGGCCCTGTACGCCGAACAGATCCGGGCCCTGCTGGCGAACCGGGCGGCCGGGGTGCCGCGGGTGACACCGCTGGAGGTGTTCACCACCCGGGCCGGCGCCGCGATACGCGAAGTGGCGGCAAAGAAACCTCGTCCCTACGGCCGGACGGTGGCCGAAACCGAGTTGCGGAAGCTCGGCGGGCTCAGCGCGGAACTGGTGGAGGCCGCCGAGGCCGAGGGCAAGAACGCCGAATTGCCGTTGACGCTGGAGACCCATCTCCGCAAGATCCTCGATCATCTGGCCGTCAACGGTGTGCCCGGTCTCGACAAGATCGGCGAAAACGTCCGCAAGCATCTGAAGCGTGCCCTCGGCTTGCTGGCTGACGGTGATCCGGCGACCCGGGAACAGCTGAACGGTGACCAAGCGAATCTCACCGGTCTCGAGGGCGAGCTCCGGGTCGCTCTCGCGCTCACCGAACTCACCCCGGACCAGCTCGCCGAATTGGGGCTGACCGGCCTGCGGATCACCGGGCTCGGCATCAAGACCAGTGACACCGACATCGACGTCCACGGAGTACTGGAGGACAGCGGCGTCGAGGTCCGGTTCGAGGTGAAGAACGTAGGGGCGAACAGCGACACGTCGATCGTCAAACAGGTCGGGAAACACCGGCGCGACGCCGGTCCCGGCGCACTGGTCATCGCCGTGTTCAGCAATGAACTGACCAGCGAAGTCGACGACGCGATCGCCGCCGGAGCCGACGCCGTCCTCCACTGGAGCGCATTGGGGTTCACTGTCGTCGCCCGGCGGGATCCGGACGGGCCATCCGCCGCCGCGTCCCCGGACCCGCCGGGACCCCAGGGGTTGCCACCCGCCGCTCCCGGGAATCCGCTTCCCGACGAAACCCTTGCCGGACAAGAGGATCCGGCGGCCATCCGCCGGGCGATGGAGGCGGAGGCCGCCGGCCCGATCTCGCTCCGGCGGCGGTTCCTCATGGGTGTGCTCATCGCCGTCCGGCTCCTCGGCCTGCCCAACACGATCGACAGCGCGATGGAGGTCAAACCGCCCAAGAGCGGCCCCGTGGAACTGATCCGCAAACGCCACGAGGAAGAGACGGGCCCGGACGAGTCCGGGAGGCCGGGCCCGCCGCCGGACGATCCCGAGAGCCCGCCATGGCGAGGCAGAGCACGGTTCAGCCTCGGGACCGGCGAAGTGGACGTCGACATGTCGCCACCCGCCGGGCCACCGGGCACCCCGCCCGGACCACCGCCGGGGCCGCCGGTGCCCCCTTCATCGCACGCGGAGCGGTTCTACCACCCGGGCAATCCGGCCCGGCACGAACACCCGTTGCCCCAGCACACCTTTACGCGGAGCCAGTTGCTCCTCAGTCTCCGCAGCGAGACCGCGCTCCGCGCGCTGATGGCCGAGGCGGGCTTGGCGTGGAACGACCTCCGCCTGATCCTGCTCGAACAGGGTTTGCTGCCCGCCGATTCGCGGCCGGTCCGGGTCCGCGACGTCGCGAGGATCCTGGAGGCCCATTGGGTCCGCTCACGGATCCGGTCCGCGGTGCAGGAGACCGCCGACCACGCGGCCCGCGAATTCGCGAAGCTGGCGGAGGGACTCGTTCCCGCCGAGTCCGAGCGGGCACGGAAGATCGTGGAACACGTCAGGAACGGCACGATGACCCCCGCGCTGAGGGGGATCTTCATCCAGCAGATCTTCGCCGAGGAGGTCGCCGCCAGGGAACAGGAGATCCTCGGCGACCACTTCGGACGGTTCCGGCTGCGCACCTCGCCGTCGTATTCCCTCGACGGACAGGGCCGGGCACGGGGCGGACCCTCGCACTACTCCGGGTGGGTGGTCCCCAACCTCACGCTCGATCTCGTCGTGGACGGGCAGCCGGTGGTCGTGCACGACTACGACCTCAACACCGGGAACCGCACCCCCGGCCAGGACAGGGTCCACCGTGGCACCACGTTCGCCCGCGGTCTCTTCGAGACGGAGACACTGCGTCCGGGGGATCCGGCCGCGCCGCCGGGAGCCCGCCCGAGCCCGTTGCCGGGGCCACCGGGCGAGCTGCCCGCGAGCCCGAACGAACCCGACGCGATCGAACGGGCGATGGAAGCGGCCAACGCCCCCGTGTTGTCCTCCGGTCGCCGGATCCTCATGGGGATCCTTCTCGCCGTGCGGCTCCTCGGGATCCCGAACACGATCGACAGCGCCCTCGAGCTCAAACCGCCCAAGAGCGGGCCGTCCGACGTGATCCGCCCGCGGAACACCGACGAACAGGGCCCCCGACGTCGTCGTCCGCAAGGCCTGCCACCTCGTCATCCGAACGGCCGGTTCACGACCGCCCGGATCGATCCGGATACCGGGGAGATCACCTTCGGCGACTCGCCCGGCCCCGCCACGATGGGCGCGTCACGGCACGACGAAGTCGGTGGCTCGCGGTGGATCGAAGCCCGGCGGAGGGTGGCCCCCGGGCCGTGGGACGGAGCCGTGGTCACCGGCGAGGGCGTTCTCTACGCGCCTGGCGGGATGTCGATCGGCGACGACATGACCACCCGCAACGCGCATATGCGGGTGATGATCGCCCAGCGCCCGGACGGCACGCGGGCCTACGTGGTCACCTTGCACGGGAGCGGGAACGGCCACCCGATCCCCGGCCTCAGCCTGATCGTGGACAGCCGGCTGACCCAAGAGCAGATGCGGGCCATCGAAGAGATCTTCATGCTCAGCCCCGAGCAGGTGGCCGAGGCGACACTGGCCAGTCCGTACTACACACCCGGGCGGCCGGTCCAGTTGAACTCCTGCCATTCCGGATCGTCCGGCTGGGCGCAGCGGTACGCCGACGCGCTGGGTGCCGAAGTGATCGCGCCGATGGCGAGGCTGGACGTGATGCCGGACGGATCGCTGCGGGTCCACGGATTCCCCAGCGGCAAGGGGTGGGCCAGGTTCACTCCCGGAGCGTCGGCGCCGGTCGAGGTCCCGGCGCCGGGCAACCTGCCGTCGGCGGAATCCGGGCCCGAGAGCGCGGGGACGCCGAGCTCCCTGGACGCGGTGATCAACCCCGGCCGGGACGAAACGGCTGAATTTCTCGGCCGTGCGGACGTCCAAGACGCGCTCCACCGGGGGAACGAGATCAGCCGGCGGGATCCGGACTCGCGGATCAAGGTCGACGGTGTCCCCCTGCACATCGGCGACGCGATCGCCAAGCTGCTGCCGCGGCATCCGGAGTTCGTCGAAACGCTTCTCCGGACGCCATTCCTGCTGAACTCCCTGCTGGCCAGGCCGCAGACGCTGGGAAACGTGCTCCAGTATCCGGAAGCCATCGAGATCGTCCTGGAATCGCTGGCCGAACTGGAAACCAGGGGCGCGGAGGACATTCTCCGGGAACACCGCGAGACACCGCGGCCCGGTCCGCTCGAACTGACCGAATTCCAGCGCCAGGCCGTCGAGGACGCGGTGTCGGGGATCCCCGAGCAGGAGCGGCGTGTCCAGCCTGGCCAGTTCGGCTACGCGCCACCCGCCGGTTCGACGCCGGAGCAGCTTCGCGCCTATCAGAACGAGTTCCTGACCGGCCTGGAGGAGTCGTGGCGCTCGAACCAGGACGAGTTGAACGAGCTGGCGGATTGGCTGGCGGCGGAGGCGGGTGGGATCGCCAAGTACCGGGACAAGGTCAAGAGCCGGGTGCGCGCGTCGGACAAGCTGGCGAAGGACGACGGCACGGGTTCCGTGCTGACCGACGTGGTCGGTGCCCTGGTGCGGTTCGACACCGTCGCCGACGTCTACCGGGCGCTGGCGATCCTGCACGCCCGGCTGGCCTCGGAGGGGTCGCCGATCAGCATCGTCTACCTGGAAGACCGCTTCGCCGGACCACAGAAGAGCGGGTATCGGGACATCCAGATGTCCGTGCGCCTGTCGAGCGGGCATATCGCCGAATTCAGGCTGCATCTGAAGTCGATCGACGAAGTGGCACGCTACGAACACAGCCTCTACGAGGTGCGGCGGGATTTCGCTGCCGTGAGCAGGGAACAGGGCCGCGCGGTCACTCCGGAGGAGACGGCGATCGAAGCACTGATACTCAGGCGTGAACGGGAACTGTTCCAGGAGGCGACGAACCGTGGCATGACCGCGGACGACGAAGACGGCCGTGAAGGCGACGAAGGGAAAGACCGTGAGTGAAAACCCGCTGGCGGACGAACTGCCGATGTTCTTCCGCTACCACGGCTTGACCTACCGGGTCGACGGGACTCCGGAGGGTGGCCTGACCGGGCACCTCCTGAATCTGAGGACCGGACGGATCGACGAGGACGCCTCGCACGTCCACGAGGTGCTGTTCGCCATGGGCGAGGACGTCACCGTGCTGGACGAAGCCGGCTACGTCGAACTCACCGAGATCAAGCGTTCACGGGCCCTTCGCGGTGACGGGCCGGTCTTCGCGCTCTACGACGCCATCCAGGCCGTCTACGACAAGGCGAAGGAGGAGTCGCGGCGCCTCGAACCGGAAGAGCACGCCCTCCTCCGCTCGATGTGGATGCGGACCTTCGCTCTTTGGGCGCAGGAGTTCGCGCGTCGTGACGCGGGTGAGCCGCCCTCGTTCGAGTTCCAGTCGCTGGTGGGAGGTACCGCCGTCGAGCCGGGTTAGTGAGGGTAAGGCGAATGTGGCGAGCTGGTGGTAGGGACGGGACTCGTCGAAGAGGCACCCTCCTGACTGTCCATAAGGGACGTTTTCCGTGGTGCCTGTGCCCGAGTTGAGCGATTTGCCCGGTTCGGTGCGGGGGTCGTGAGTGGTAAAGAGGGTTAGAACCCTACTTGCCACTCACGACCCCCTCGTCACAACGGGCATATGGCCTTGAAGCAGGCATTTCGTCACAGGAAAGCATCCTCTGTGGACAATCAGAGTCCTGCCGGCCAGCCCAGAACCACATCGGAAAGGTGACCTCTGGGCTTTGGCCACAGCGAAGGGGCCTTCACCGCAGAGGCTCGGTCACGCCACGTTTGCCTTACCCTCGAAGAGAACGCTCAGTTCGGGCTGACCGGGAACCGCAGTTCGAAGATCGCGCCGCCCTCGTCGGCGTTGTACACCGCGAGGGTGCCGCCGTGCGCCTGCGCGACCCACCGCACGATCGACAGCCCGAGCCCCGACGATCCGCCGGTGCTGGCGAACCGGTCGAAGGCGTCGCCCGCCATCGTGGTGTCGATACCCGGGCCGTGGTCCGCGACGGTCACGGTGCCGCCGGCGACGGTCAGGTGCACGAACGCCTTCGAGCCCGGGTGGCGGCCGTAGCGCATGGCGTTGTCGAGAAGGTTGCCGATCGCCCGTTGCAGCAGCGCGGGATCGGCGTTGACCTTGGTGGGCGCGGCGGTGACGGTGACTTCGGCGCCTTCGGTCGCGGTGTCCTCGACGATGCCGACCACCAGCTGATCGAGCCAGATCGGCTGGATGCTCAGCTGTTCCACGCCGGCGGCGAGCCGGGCGCGGACGAGGAGGTCGTCGATGATCCCGCCCATTCTCGCGGCGAGCCGGACGGTGCGCGGCAGGAGTTCCGCCGACTGGGCGGGGTTGGCCATCGCGGTTTCGGCGAGCGCGCGCAGGGCGGCGACCGGGGTGCGGAGGTCGTGCGCGGTTTCGGCGAGCAGGACCTCCTGCTGCTGCAAGGCCGCGGCCGCGGGCCGGATCGAGCGGCCGGACAGCAGGTGGCCCGCGAAGCCCAGTACCGCGACCAGCAGCACGGTGCCGCCGATCACGAGCAACGTGAACCGCGTGTGCGCGGCGTCTTCGGCCTCGGTGGACTGCACCGCGACGACGGCCGCGAACGTCCTGCCGTCGCCGTCGCGCAGCGGTTCGGCGCGGACCTTGACCATGGCGCCGTCGGTCGCCTTTTGATGCCCCTGCACCAGCTTGCCGGTCTTCACCGCCTCGGTCGCCAGGCCGTTCACCAGCTGTGCGCTCATCGGGACGCAGTCCGCCCGCGAAAAGTGCGGCTGGAACGCGGGCGCCCCACCGGGCAGGATCGCGAACTGGGGGCAGCGGTCGTTCAGCACGTCGGTGTTGACCAGCCCGAAGCCGACGGTGCCGTCGTAGGCGACCAGCCTGCTGACCGACGACGTGACCTGGGTCAGCGCGGCGTCGATCCGTTCCTCGCCCTGATCACCGTCCTCGGCGATGAGCAGCCACGCGAAGACGACCAGCCCGAGGGTGTTCATCACGGTGAACAACGCGGTCAGCGTCCAGCGCAGCTTGCGCAGCCGATCGGCCGAGGAGTGGGTGTTCACCGCGTGCCCAGCCGGTAGCCGAGGCCTCGGACGGCGTGGATCAGTTCGGGTTCCTTCAGCTTGCGGCGCAACCGCTTCACCACCACATCGACCACATTGGACATCGGATCGGCCTGCGCGTCCCAGCAGTGCTCGATCAGGTCGGCTCGCTGCACCGGCAGGCCTGCCCTGGTCAGCAGGTATTCGAGCACCGCGTACTCCTTGTTGGTCAAGGTGAGCAGCACGCCCGCCCGGCGCACCTCGCGCCGCGCGCAGTCCATCACCAGGTCTTCGTGATGCAGCACCGAGGGCCGGTCGAAGGCCGACCGGTGACACAGGTTGGCCACCCGCTCGGTCAGCTCGGCCATCACGAACGGCTTCACGAGGTAGTCGTCGCCGCCGTGCTCGAACCCGGCCACCCGGTCGGCGAGCGCGTCGCGGGCGGTGAGGAACAGCACCGGCGCCCGCCAGCCCAGCTGCCGTCGCATGTGGACGTAGGAGATGGCGTCGCCGTCCGGCAGCATCCGGTCCAGCACCACGCAGTCGTGGTGCGTTCCGCGCAGCAGCCGGTCCGCGGTCGCGATGTCACCCGCCTCGTCGACGGCGAAGCCGGCCGCGCGGAGCTGCGTGACCAGCGCGAGCCGCAGATTCTCGTCGTCTTCGACGACCATCACCCGTGTCATCAAAACCTCATGTTCGGACAGCGAAAGTAGACGCATGCAGTTCCCGGAGCCCCTGAACGCTAACGCGTCGGGTGCCCGCGGCCGCCCGGACGGCGGGGAACTGGCATGAACAGGACGTCGTCGGCGGCACCGCGCCGGGGGAAGAGGGAGGTACCTGCGATGACCGTGCAGACCGGCCAGCTCAGTCTGGTCACGGGAACGGGCCCGGGCGGCGACCGGGCAGGGCTCGGCGAGCTTCTCGCGGAAGCGACCGGCGAGGTGCTCGTCATGAGCACGGGAACGGACACCGCGTTCCAGCGGATGGCGCTCGGAGGCGTGCGCCCCGGCGTGCGGCACAAGGTGCTCTTCCCCGACTCCGCGAGGATGTCCGGCGCGCTCAACCGCATGTCGCGGGCGGGCGCCGAGGTGCGGACCGACGCCGAGGTGCCGATGGACGCGCTGGTGATCGACCGGACCTCGGTCGTTCTCCCGGCGGAAGGCAGGCAGGCCGGTTCCGCCGTGTTCCGGCTGCCCGGCGTGGTCACCGCGACGGTCGGGCTGTTCGAGCGGATCTGGCAGGCCGCCGCCCCGCTCGTCCCGCTGGACCTCCCGGACACCGGGAACGCTTCGATCCTGTCCTGCCGCGAGCAGGAGCTGCTGACGCTGCTCTTCTCCGGCACCACCGACGAATCCGCCGCCGCGCGTCTCGGTGTCTCCGTGCGCACGGTGCGCCGGATGGTCGCCGACATCATGAACCGGCTCGGCGCCCGCAGCCGGTTCCAGGCGGGCGCCAAGGCCGTCGACCGCGGCTGGCTGATGGCGAAGGCGGGCTGATGACGACTTCGACTCCCGGCCGTGTCCTTCTGGTGGCCCAGCGGCCAGGCGCGTACCCGACCATCGGCGACGCTTTGACGGAAGCGTCCGACGGCGCCGTCATCACCATCGCGGGCGGTGAATACGCGGAAACCGTCGAACTGACCGGCCTCCGGGTGACGTTGGCCGCGGCGGACGGCGCCACCGTCGTCGTCGACGGCCGTGGCGCGGATCGGCCCGTTTTCCGCGGCACCGGCGGGGCGCTCGTCCTCGAAGGGATCGAAGTCCTGGCGGGTGACGCGTCCGCGATCCAGGCCGACGACACGGAACTCGCGGTCCGGAACTGCACCGTCTCCGGCGGACGCGGCCCGGCGATCGCGATCCGCGGCACGACGGCGTTCACCGTGAGCGGTTGCGTGATCTCGGGGGCGGAACAGGGGATCCTCGTCGACGGCTCGCCAGGGCGGATCGAGGACACCACCGTCGAAGACGTGACGGGCGACGGCATCACCCTCGGGCAGGGCGCCGATCCGGTCGTGGTCCGCTGCACGGTCACCGGCTGCGGGCTGAGGGGAATCTACGTCTACCAGTACGCCCGGCCGGTCGTCGAAGGCTGCACCGTCTCGCACACCGGTCACGAAGGCATCGCCGTCGCGCACCACGGGGTGCCGGTCCTCAAGCGGTGCACGGTCACCGACACCCGGGGCCCGGGGATCTCGTTCGCTGCCGGTTGCGGCGGCGAGATCTCCGGGTGCCGGGTCTCGAACACCGCGGAACCGGGGATCGCGATCGCCGAAGGGGCGACGCCGACGATCAGTGAGGCAGCGGACCCCGGCACGGTGGGGGACAACGCGTTGGACGAGATGCTCGCCGAACTCGACGCGATGATCGGCCTTCCCGGGGTCAAGGAAGAGGTCCGCTCGCTGGTCGACGAGTTGCAGGTCAACGAATGGCGCCGCCGGGCCGGGCTGCCCGTCGGCGCGGCCGGGCATCATCTGATCTTCGCGGGCGCGCCCGGCACAGGGAAGACGACGGTCGCGCGGATCTACGGCAAACTCTTGAAGGCGCTGGGAGTCCTGCCGGTCGGCCAGTTCCGGGAGGTGTCCCGCCGGGATCTCGTCGGGCAGTACATCGGGCACACCGCGGAGAAGACCGCGACGGTGTTCGAGGAGGCCAAGGGCGGCGTCCTGTTCATCGACGAGGCGTACACGCTGACGCGGCTCGCCGGCTCCGGTGGCGATTTCGGCCAGGAGGCGATCGACACCCTGGTCCCATTGATGGAGGAACATCGCGACGAAGTGGCCGTGATCGTGGCCGGGTACACCGGCGAGATGGTCGACTTCCTCGCCGCCAACCCCGGTCTCGCGTCCCGCTTCGGCAAGACGATCGAGTTCGAGAACTACAGCCCCGACGAACTGCTCGCCATCTTCGGGAGGATGGCGTCGGCAGGCGACTACGAACTCGATCCCGCCGCCGGTCCCGTGCTCACCGGCCACTTCCGTCGCGTTTCCGGCGACGTCAACTTCGGCAACGCCCGGGACGCGCGCTTGCTGTTCGAGAAGGCGCGTACGGCTCAGTCACAGCGGTTGCGGCTGCTGGGCCGGATGCCCGCGGTCGAAGAACTGCGCGGGTTGCACGTGGCCGACGTGGAGGCCGCGATCACGCGCTAACGTTCTTGTGTGCGGGTGCTGGTGACCGAGGACGACGAGAACTTGCGGGTGGCGCTGGAATTCGCGTTGCGCGGGGACGGGTTCGCGGTGGACACCGCCGCCGACCTCCCCGGCGCGGACGAGGCGCTGATGGTGAACGCCTACGACTGCGCGGTGTTCGACCGGATGCTGCCTTCGGGCGACGCGCTGGCCTACGTGCGCAACCGGCGCGGCGCCGGATGGCCGATGCCCGTGCTGTTCCTGACCGCGCGCGACAGCGTCGCCGACCGGATCGACGGGCTGCGCGTCGGCGGCGGTGACTACCTGGTCAAACCCTTCGCGATGCCGGAACTGATCGCGCGGGTGCGCAGCCTGTGCCGCCGCGACATGGCCGGGCAGGCGGTGGTCCTGCGGTGCGCCGACGTCGAACTCGACACCGGCAGGCATCAGATCTCCCGGGCGGGCGTGCTGCTCACCGTGACGCGCAAGGAGTATCTCGTCATGGAGCGGCTGATGGCCGCGACCGGGCGGCCGGTCTCGCGGCGGGAACTGATCCGGTACGCGTGGGACGAGATGGCGGATCCGGCGTCCAACGTGCTGGACGTCGTGATCGCGCGGCTGCGGCGGAAGCTCAAGGACCCGCCACTGATCCACACCGTGCGGGGGTCTGGTTACCGCATGGCGCCGCTTCAGTAGGCCACCGGAGTGCTCGCCCACGTGTCCCCAGCGCCTCGGGAATCACAGCGGAGCTGTCGTGACGGGAGGGCGACACGTGTGTCCTGGCGGGCGGCTCGGCGCGAACGCGGCCGCGCCGCGTGTCGTCCATCCAGTCACGCTTGTCGTCCGTCCGATCACGCGTGCCGTCCATCCAGTCACGCGAAACCGCCGTTTCGGCACCCACGGATCGAGTGCCCTAGGGGTCGCGAAAGCCTCTTTCGCAACCTTCGACGTCGCGAAAGTGGCTTTCGCAACCCGCGGCCGCTCCCGGCCCGCCCCGGAACCCCGCCCGAATGAGACCGTCGACACCCCACGTGCCCCGGATGTGCCATGCTCGACAGCGCACGAGGCGGCGAAACCGAGAGGTGACGAGGGTGTCCATCTGGGCAGGCGTGATCAATTTCGTCCGGACGCGGTACGAGGTGCTCGAAGAGCGGGACGACTGGCTCCGGTTCCGGGTCGACACCGGCGACGGCCGCGGCCAGCAGGTGTCCTTGCACCACTTGCCCGACCACGACGGCGCGGAGTGGGTGGAGATCTCGTCTCCGGTCGGCTGGGCCGACAAGATCGATCTGCGGCGCCTGCTCGAACTGGCCGGCGGGGATTCGGTCGGCGGCGCGGCGGTGGTGGACGGTGTCGCGCTGCTCAAGCACACGATCCCGCTGGTCGACCTGAACCTGGTCAACGAGTTCGAACACCCGCTGAAGGCTCTCGTCACGCGTGCCGACACCTTCGAACACGAGCTCACCAAGGCCGACGAGTTCTGATCCGGCCCTTCCTTTCGGGACGGGAACAGTGAAGGCCCCCTGCGCCGCAGGGGGCCTTCACTCGTCTTGAGCTCAGAGACGCTCCTGCAGCGCGTCCGCGGCGGCGAGGAGGTCCGCGGCCCAGCGCGCCCCCGGTTTACGCCCTATACGTTCGATGGGCCCGGAAACCGACACGGCGGCGACGACGGTGCCCGTCGAATCCCGTACGGGCGCCGAGACACTCGCCACACCGGGTTCCCGTTCCGCCACGCTCTGGGCCCAGCCGCGGCGGCGGACTTCGAGCAGGGTGCGCTCGCCGTACACCGCCTCGGTGAGGATCGTGCGCTGGGTGTGCGGATCCGACCACGCGGCGAGCACCTTCGCGCCGGAGCCCGCGGTCATCGGCAGCCGGGAACCGATCGGCACCGTGTCACGGAGTCCGCTCGGCGGTTCCGCGGTCGAGACGCAGACGCGCTGGACGCCGTCGCGGCGGTACAGCTGAACGCTTTCGCCGGTGATGTCGCGCAATTTCGGCAGCACCGAACTCGCCGCGTCGAGCAGCGGGTCGGTCGAACCGCCCGCCAGTTCCGCGAGCGCGGTACCCGGACGCCAGCGCCCGTCGGGGCCGCGGCGCAACAGGCGATGCACTTCGAGGCCGACCGCGAGCCGATGCGCCGTCGCGCGCGGCAACCCGGTCCGCGTGCACAGTTCCGCCAGGCCACAAGGATCTTCGGCCACGGCCTGAAGCACGGCCACGGCCTTGTCGAGTACTCCGATACCGCTATGCTGTCCCACAAGCCGATACTATCTTCCCGAAGTTTGAGATGTCCAGATGGTGGGAAGTACCGATTTCACCGCATGTGAGGAGCCGGAAATGCCCCGGACACTGGCCGAGAAAGTGTGGGAGTCGCACCTGGTGCGGCGAGGCGAGGGGGCCGAGCCCGACCTGCTCTACATCGATCTCCACCTGCTGCACGAGGTCACCAGCCCGCAGGCGTTCGACGGACTCCGCCTGGCGGGCCGGAAACTGCGCCGCCCCGACCTCACCATCGCGACCGAGGACCACAACGTCCCGACGATCGACATCGAGCTGCCGATCGCGGATCCCGTGTCCCGCACCCAGGTCGACACCCTTCGCGCCAACTGCAAGGAGTTCGGCGTCCGGCTGCACCCGATGGGCGACGCCGAGCAGGGCATCGTGCACGTCATCGGCCCGCAGCTGGGCCTGACGCAGCCCGGGATGACCGTGGTGTGCGGCGACAGTCACACCTCGACGCACGGTGCCTTCGGCGCGATGGCGTTCGGCATCGGCACCTCCGAGGTCGAACACGTGATGGCGACCCAGACCCTGCCGCTCCGTCCATTCAAGACGATGGCGATCACGGTCGACGGCGCGCTGCGCCCCGGCGTCACCGCGAAGGACATCATCCTCGCGGTGATCGCGAAGATCGGCACCGGCGGCGGGCAGGGCTACGTCCTCGAGTACCGCGGCGAGGCCATCGAAAAGCTGTCGATGGAAGCCCGGATGACGGTGTGCAACATGTCCATCGAAGCGGGCGCGCGCGCCGGGCTCATCGCGCCGGACGAGACGACGTTCGCGTATCTGAAGGGCCGTCCGCACGCGCCGCGGGGCGCCGATTGGGACGCCGCCGTCGAAAACTGGCGCGAACTGCGCACGGACGAGGACGCCGTCTTCGACGCCGAGGTGCACCTGAACGCCGACGAGCTCACGCCTTTCGTGACCTGGGGCACGAACCCGGGGCAGGGCCTCCCGCTGGGCGCCGAGGTGCCCGACCCGGAGCGCATCGGCGACGAGAACGAGCGCATCGCCGCTGAAAAGGCCCTGTCCTATATGGACCTGAAGCCGGGCACGCCGCTGCGCGAGATCGCGGTGGACACCGTCTTCCTCGGCTCGTGCACGAACGGCCGTATCGAGGATCTGAGGGCCGCCGCGGACGTCCTGCGCGGGCACAAGGTCGCCGACTCGGTCCGGATGCTCGTCGTCCCCGGCTCGATGCGCGTCCGCCAGGCGGCGGAAGCCGAAGGGCTGGACCGGGTCTTCACCGAAGCGGGCGCGGAATGGCGTCAGGCGGGCTGCTCGATGTGCCTCGGCATGAACCCCGATCAGCTCAAGCCGGGCGAGCGGAGCGCGTCGACCTCGAACCGCAACTTCGAAGGCAGGCAGGGCAAGGGCGGCCGGACGCACCTCGTCTCGCCGCTCGTGGCGGCCGCCACGGCCGTGCGGGGCACGCTGTCGAGCCCCGAAGACCTCCAGCCCGCCGCCGCGCACTGACATCGCTGACATCCGCGAAGGAGTTCCCAACATGGACGCGTTCACCCACCACACCGGCGTCGGGGTCCCGCTGCGCAGGTCCAACGTGGACACTGACCAGATCATCCCGGCGGTCTACCTCAAGCGCGTGAGCCGCACCGGCTTCGAGGACGGGCTCTTCGCCGCCTGGCGTTCCGACGAGTCGTTCATCCTCAACCAGGAGCCCTTCAAGCACGGGTCGGTCCTGGTCGCGGGCCCGGACTTCGGCACCGGTTCCTCCCGCGAGCACGCGGTGTGGGCCTTGATGGACTACGGATTCCGGGTCGTGATCTCCTCCCGGTTCGCGGACATCTTCCGCGGCAACTCGGGCAAGCAGGGCCTTGTCGCCGCTCAGGTCGAGCAGGCGGACGTCGAACTGCTGTGGAAGCTGCTCGAAAACGAGCCCGGGACGGAGGTCACGGTGGACCTCGAGTCGAAGACGGTACGAGCCAAGGACTTCACCGCGCCCTTCCAGATCGACGACTACACCCGCTGGCGGCTCCTCGAAGGGCTCGACGACATCGCCCTGACACTCCGCCATGCGGAGGAGATCGACACTTTCGAGACCCGGCGCCCCTCCTGGAAGCCGGTGACCCTCCCGGCGGCCTCCTCCTAAGGCGGTCCGAAGGGGGCGGATTCCCTTGCTGAGCAGGGAATCCGCACCCCGGCCGGGGTCCTCCACACCAGCCCCGAAACCACACCGAACGGCACCTCGAGAGGCCCTGAAGGGGTCCCTCGGGAGGCGGAACAGCCCCCGAGACAAGGGAAATTTCCGCGCGTCGTTTGGAATTTGTGCTGCATTGGTAATACCGTGTGCGCTAAGTCGGCCGACGGGGCCGTGTACAAGTAGTTCTTCTTGGAGGACTGGAATGGCCAACAAGGCCCAGCTGATCGAGGCGCTGTCGGAGCGCCTGGGCGACAAGAAGGTCGCGTCGGAGGCCGTCGATGGCCTTGTCGACATCATCATCCGGACGGTCAACAAGGGCGAGAAGGTGAACATCACCGGCTTCGGTGTGTTCGAGAAGCGCGCCCGCGCCGCCCGCACCGCGCGGAACCCGCGCACCGGTGAGACCGTTCGCGTCAAGAAGACCAACGTGCCCGCGTTCCGCGCCGGCACGACCTTCAAGGACGTCATCAGTGGTTCGAAGAAGCTGCCGAAGGCCACCGCTGTGAAGCGCGCGACCGCCGGCACCTCCACCCGCGCCACCACCACCCGCGCGACGACGACCCGGACGGCCGCCAGCCGCCCGGCCGCGACGCGTTCCACGACCACGCGGACCCGCGCCGCCGCCACGACGACGCGTGCCGCCGCGAAGCCGGCCGCCAAGGCGACCGCGACCAAGGCGGCGGCCAAGACGACCGCCACCAAGGCCGCGCCGAAGACCGCCGCCAAGGCCACGACTCGCGCCACCACGGCCAAGAAGGCGACCGCCACCAAGGCCGCCGCGAAGCCGGCCGCCAAGGCGACCGCTGCCAAGGCTCCCGCGAAGAAGGCTCCGGCCAAGCGGACTTCGGCTGCCGCGAAGAAGAAGTAAGCTCTCTCCTCAGGAGTGAGCCAACGGCGGTCCGTTCCACTGCGATGAGCGGACCTGGAAATCGGGCCGTGCCGGTGGCGTCGTCCTGGCGGNGGACCTCTTGCTCGGATAGGCCGATCACCGCGCACGGCGCGGGGCCCTGCCGCATTTCCGGGGCCGTGATCGGCTCTGACGCGCCCGCGCGCGATCTCCGGGGATCTTGTCCCGCTAGGGATCCGCGGCCGCTCTGCGGGGAATGTGATGCGATTCTCGTACCGGTGAGCGAAGCCGCGGAAAAGAATCCGCTTCGCCGCGCTTTTCCCTGTCACTCCGATGGACGCGTCGTCCCGCTGGCTGGCTCCACAGTGGAGCGATGAGCTCCGGTTCGCATCGACACTGCCGGAGTAGGCGCGTCACCCACGTGGGGGAGCCGCGTGCCTGGACGCCGAACTCGCGTGCCTGAAGACCGAACTCGCGTGCTTGGAAGCGGAACACTCACATCCGCCCACAAGCACGCGTGATCCGGCTTCAGGGATGGGCGGGAGCGGGCGTGGGCAAAGGCGACGCGAAATAGTCCGCCGCCACCAGCACCGGTCCGTCCTGTCCGGTCGGGGGCCGGAACGACAGCACCCAGAACGAACCCTTCTTCGACGGGACCACACCGCCACGAGCGGCGGTCAGGTCGACGCCGTCGCGGTCGGCCAGCGCGCTGACGACGTCCGGGATCACCCCGCCCTGGCTGGAGATCACCGGCGTCCCGCCGTCACCGGCGATGGCCAGCAGCCGCGCGACACCGAGCACCGGGTCCGGCCAGTAGCCCTCTTCCGACAGCAGCGGCTCGTGCCGGATCTCGACTCCGAGGTCTTCGGCGAGCCCGTTCACCGTCTGGACACAGCGAAGCCGCGGCGCCGAGAGCACTCTGCCGGGCGCGTAGAGCCGCAGCAGCGACCGCAGCGCTTCGGCCTGGCGCTGGCCCGCGTCCGACAGCGGCCGCAGGTCGTCGTCGCCGTTCCACTCGTCGCGTTTACCCGCTTTGGCGTGCCGCACCAGGATCACCGTGGTGAGTTCGGGCGGCAGCGCGGAGAACTCGCGCAGCACCCGGACGTCCTCGTGCCGCGTCAGCAGTTTCTCCGCCGCCTCCGCGTCGAGCCAGCGCAGCTCGTCGACTTCCTCGTTCGGCGCGAAAGCACCGGAAACGGCGTGCGCGGAGAAGTAGTCGACCGTTTTCGGCACTCCCGCGACGGTGTACTCGGTCCGGACCAGATAGCGGCCGAGGACCGCCTCGAATCCGGTCTCCTCTTCGATCTCCCGGACCGCCGCGCCCGCGATGGTCTCGCCCGGATCCAGCTTTCCCTTCGGCAGCGACCAATCGTCGTAGCGCGGCCGGTGGACCAGCGCGACCTCGATCCGGTCCCCGTCACGCCGCCAGAGAACGGCTCCCGCCGCTCGGATGACCCCGCTCATCCCGCCGCCCCGTGCCGCTTCGCCAGCTCGACCTGGTGGTCGCGGACGTCGTCGCCGGAGGCGGGGAACGGGCTCCACTCGCCGGTCGAGTTCAGTACCCAGCACCGGGTCGAGGGATGCAACGCGGATTCGAAGATGTAGTCCAGTTGCGCCGTCAGCTTCGGATCCTTGACCCGCACCAGCGCCTCGATCCGGCGGTCCAGGTTGCGGTGCATCATGTCCGCGCTGCCGATCCACCGCGTGCCGCCCGCGAGGAAGGTGAAGACGCGCGAGTGTTCCAGGAAGCGGCCGAGGATGGACCGCACGTGGATGTTCTCGCTCAGTCCCTCCACACCCGGTTTCAGCGAGCAGATCCCGCGCACCACGATGTCGACCGGCACCCCGGCCTGCGAGGCGTGGTACAGCGCGTCGATCACCTGCTCGTCGACGAGCGAGTTGCACTTGATCCGGATCCCGGCGGTCTGGCCGGCGCGGGCGAGTTCGATCTCCTCGCCGATCGCGCGCACGATGCCGCGGCGGATCCCGTGCGGCGACGTGAGGATGTTGCGGTAGGTGTCCTGGCGGGAGTACCCGGTCAGCACGTTGAACAGATCCGTCAGATCCGCGCCGATCGTCGGGTCGGCGGTCAGGATGCCGAGGTCCTCGTACAGCCGCGCGGTCTTCGGGTTGTAGTTGCCGGTGCCGATGTGGCAGTAGCGGCGGATGGTCGAACCCTCCTGGCGCACCACCATCGACACCTTGCAGTGCGTCTTCAGCCCGACGAGCCCGTAGACCACGTGCACGCCGGCGCGTTCCAGTGTGCGGGCCCAGGTGATGTTGGCCTGTTCGTCGAACCGTGCCTTGATCTCGACCAGCGCGACGACCTGTTTGCCGGCCTCGGCGGCGTCGATCAGCGCGTCGACGATCGGTGAGTCGCCGGAGGTGCGGTACAGCGTCTGCTTGATCGCCAGCACCTTGTCGTCCGCGGCGGCCTGTTCGATGAACCGCTGGACGCTGGTGGAGAACGAGTCGTACGGATGGTGCACGAGGACGTCGCCCTCGCGCAACGTCGCGAACACCGACTTCGGCGTCTCGCGCTCACCGAACGCCGGATGCGTGGCGGGAACGAAAGGGCGGTCTTTGAGTTCCTTCCGGTCGACACCGGACAACTGGTGCAGACAGGTGAGATCCAGCAGACCGGGGACCTCGACGACGTCGCGCGGGTCGACCTCCAGTTCGCGCAGCAGCAGTTCGAGCATGTGCTCGCTCATGTCCTGCGCCACTTCGAGCCGCACCGGCGGGCCGAACCGGCGCTGGGCCAGTTCGCGTTCCAGCGCCTGGAGAAGATCCTCGTCCCGGTCCTCTTCGACCTCGAAGTCCGCGTTGCGGGTGACCCGGAACGCGTGGTGCTCGGTGACCTCCATCCCGGTGAACAGCTCGCCGAGATGGGCGGCGATCAGTTCCTCCAGCGGAAGGAACGTCGCGGTGCGGCTCTCCCGCGGCTGCTGCTCGATCCGCATGAGGCGCGGCACGTTGCTCGGCACCTTGACCCGCGCGAACCGCTCCGTGCCGGCTTCGGGGTCCCGGACGGTGATGGCCAGGTTGAGCGAAAGGCCGGAGATGTAGGGGAACGGGTGCGCGGGATCCACGGCCAGCGGTGTGAGCACCGGGAAGATCTGCTCGCTGAAGTAGTTGGACAGCCGGAGCTGATCGGCGCCGGCCAGGTCGTTCCAGCCGACGATGCGGATGTCTTCGGCCGCCAGCCGCGGCCGCAGATGCAGTTCGAAGGCGTTCGTGTGCCGCTCGACCAGGTCCTGGTTGCGTTTGGCGATGTAGGCCAGCTGCTCGCGCGGGGTGAGCCCGTCCGCGCTGCGGACCGGCAGCCCGGTCTCGTCGCGGCGCTTCAGCCCGGCGACCCGCACCATGTAGAACTCGTCCAAATTGGACGCGAAGATCGCCAGGAACTTGGCGCGTTCGAGCAACGGCTGCGACTCGTCCTCGGCCAGCGCGAGCACGCGCGCGTTGAAGTCCTGCCATGACAGCTCACGGTTGAAGTACCGGTCGTCGGGCAGGGATTCGACGGCGGTGGGCGCCGACGTCACCGCGGGAGGCGCGGCGGGCAGCGCGCGGAACTCCTGCGCGGGACGGCTCGCCGAACCACCGCGCGTCGCGCGCGGGGAGGTCTTCGCGGCGGGTGAGGCCTTCCTCGCCCTGGCGGGTTTCGCCGTGCCGCTGTCCGGTTCCGGTTTCGCGGTGGAGGTCTTCCGCTTCCTTGCCGAGTTCGGGGTGCCGCCGTCATTTGTGCTCACGGGCTTCATTGTTCACCACTCGGGGCGATTATGTGCGCCGCGCGCGGGTCGCCAGGGTGAACTCTCGTCACATCACCACGCAGGGTATTCCCAACAGCGTTGAACTGCGCTTTCCGACACCCAGGGTGCGAACGTGAGCGAGATCATCCGCGGTGTCCACGTCCGACCTGAGCGATTCCGCGGCGATCGTGAGCGGGGTCGCACCGGATGCGGTGTGCGCCCGCGCGGAACCCGCGCCGAACCGGGGTGCCAGCGCGCGGCCCGCCCCCGCGAGCAACAGGGTCGTACCCGTTCCCTGCCGGTCCGCGACGAACGCCCGATGTCCGGCGGCCTCGGCCAGTGCGGCGGTGAGGTCTTCGGCCCGCAGCGCGGGCAGGTCGGCCTGCAGCGCGCCGACGAGACCGGACGGCGAGTCCCGGCGCAGCAGCTCTTCGCCGTGGCGCAGGGCCGCGTTCAATCCGCCGCGCGACGGTTCGGTGACGATCTCGACGCCCAGCTCGGTGAGATCCGCCACCGACGCCGGGTCGGCGGCGACCACCAGCACCCGGCGGACCCCGTCCGCCGAGGTCGCCGCGGACAACGTGTCGTAGGCCAGCGCCAGCACCAGTTCGGGGTGCCGCTCGGGCACGACCGCGCCGCGAAGCCGCGACTTGCCCTGGGCGGGGCGTTTCATCGGCACGATCAGGTCGATACCCACACTGTCCACGTCTGCATTCTTACCCGACCCTCCCTGGACCGCGCTCGTACGCGCGCGGCAGGATCAATGGCCTGGGACGACACGTGTGACTTCGAGGAGGACGAATTGGCCCGGCGTGAGAAGGGCGGCATCTGGGTTGGCATCGCCGCCGCACTGTTCTACCCGGCGACGGCCATCGGCAAGCGGGTCTACCGCAACGCCGAGCGGATCCCCCGCGAAGGCGGCGCGCTGCTCCTGCTCAACCACGTGTCCCACATGGACCCGGCGGTGGACGCGGTGTTCGTGCACCGCCAGAAGCGGGTGCCGCGGTTCCTCGGCAAGGAGAGCCTGACCAGGGCGCCGGTCTTCGGCAAGATCTTCGTCGGAGCCGGGCAGATCCCGGTCTCCCGCGGTTCGGCCGCCGCCGGCGACAGCCTCAAGGCCGCCCACCAGGCGTTGCGTGACGGCAAGGTCGTCGTGATCTACCCGGAGGGGACGATCACCAAAGATCCGGACGGCTGGCCGAAGAAGCCGTTCACCGGGGCCGCGCGGCTCGCGCTGGAGACCGACGTGCCGGTGATCCCGATCGCCCGCTGGGGCACGAACCACATCTTCAACGGCTACACGAAGAAGTTCACGCCGTTCCCGCGCAAGAAGATCACGCACCTGGTCGGCGAGCCGATGGATCTTTCCGCCTACAAGAACGGTTCGACCCGCAGCGCGTCCAAGCTGCGCGAGGTCACCGAGCTGATGATGACCGAGATCACCGCGCTGCTCGCGGAGATCCGCCAGGAGGAACCGCCCGCGAAGAAGCCGGAGGACGACGCCTGATGGCCGAGGTCCAGCGGGTGACCGTGCTCGGCGCCGGATCGTGGGGGACGGCGTTCGCCAAGGTGCTCGGCGACGCCGGACGGGACGTGACCATCTGGGCCCGGCGGCCCGAGGTCGCGGCCGACATCCGGGAACGGCACCGCAATTCGTCCTATTTACCCGATATCGAACTGCCGGAGCGGATCACCGCGACGGCGGATCCGGCCGAGGCCCTCGACGGCGCGCAGGCCGTGGTGCTCGCGGTGCCGAGCCAGACGTTGCGGACCAATCTGTCGGAGTGGTCCGGTCTGCTGCCGTCCGACGCGATCCTGGTGAGCCTCGCGAAGGGCGTCGAACTGGGCACGCTCAAGCGGATGAGCGAGGTCATCGCCGAGATCGCCCACGTCGACGCCGGGCAGATCGTGGTCGTGTCCGGGCCGAACCTGGCGAAGGAGATCGCGCTGGGGCAGCCGGCGGCGGCGGTGCTGGCCTGCACCGACCACGACAACGCCAAGGCGATCCAGCGGGCGAGCTTCAACCAGTACTTCCGTCCGTACACCAACACCGACGTCGTCGGCTGCGAGCTGGGCGGGGCGTGCAAGAACGTCATCGCGCTCAGTTGCGGGATGGCGGCCGGGCTCGGGCTCGGCGCGAACACCGTGGCCACCCTGATCACCCGCGGGCTGGCCGAGATGGCCCGGCTCGGCGCGAAACTGGGTGCCGACCCGCTGACCTTCGCCGGGCTCGCCGGCGTCGGCGACCTGGTGGCGACCTGCTCGTCGCCGTTGTCGCGCAACCGGACCTTCGGCGAGCGGCTCGGCCGGGGCGAGACGCTGGAACAGGCGCTCGCGGCCACCGGCGGTCAGGTCGCCGAGGGCGTCAAATCGTGCACGTCGATCCGGGAACTCGCGATGGGGCTCGGTGTCGACATGCCGATCACCGACGCGATGCACCGCGTGTGCCATGAAGGGGTCGACCCGCGGCGCGCGGGAGCCGAGCTGCTCGGACGGTCGCAGAAGCACGAGTGGTCCTGAGGCGCCGTCCACGGAGTGGGATCGGTTGACCGGCGGGCTCCGCGCTGGTTCGCTGAGCGCATGTTCGCACGTGGGATGACTGTGTCGCGGGACCGCTCGGGTCTTGGCGTGGTCGCGTGTCGCTGTTGTCGGTGAACCCCGCCCCGGCCCAGCTCGACTCCTTCTTCCTTCTGCGAGGACATCTTCATGTTCGCCGTCCCGGACAACACGCTCGTCGTTCCCGAAAACCCCGCCCTGCGCCACCCGGTGCGCGTCGCGCTCGAATTCGCCGCGGACCGTGACCGCTGGCGGCACCTGCTGCGTTATGACCCCGAGGAGCGTTTTTCCGCGCTCGTCGACGCGGACGAACTGCAGGAGATCTGGCTGATGAGCTGGCTGCCCGGCCAGCGCACCGACCTGCACGACCACGAATTCGCCGCGGGCGCGTTCACCGTGGTCAGCGGCAAGCTGAGCGAGACCGTCGCCCGGCGCGCCGCCGACGGGCGGGCCGTCACCGAGCTGCACTCGCTGTCGGAAGGCCAGTCTCGCGTCTTCGGTCCCGGCTACGTCCACGAAGTGCGCAACGACGGCCCGGATCCCGCCGTCAGCGTGCACGTCTACCGGCACCGGCCCCGCGCCATGCGGCCGTACCACCTGGACCCCGTCTCCGGCCCGGTCCGGGACTGACACTTCCCGCGTTTCGTCCTCTGAATGCGTTCCTTGCGCGTGCAACTACCGCATTCAGAGGACGAAACGCCGAATCAGGTGAGGTCGCCCCGGAGCCGGAATTCGGCCTCGACGCGGTCTCGTGAAGCGCCGGTGGCGAGCAGGGTGTGCAGCAGGAGCCGGGATTTGCGCGGATCCAGCCAGCCGGCCATGGTCACGCCCATCGCGATCAGATCCGATTCGGAACCGCGGAAGCCGTAGGTGCCGCGGAACGTCGGCCCGGCGCCGGTGCGGCCGGCGACCACGATCGGCACCTCGGGCAGGACCCGCTCGATCACGTCGGCGGACCCCGCCGAAACGTGCCCGGCGCCGTTCGCGGCGAGCACCACGCCCTTCACTCCGGCCTTGACCAGCGTTTCCAGGAGTTCGCCGGTGTCCTCGACACCGCTCTCGACGATCGGCACCAGCCCGGAGAAGTCCGCGTTCTCCAGCGGCAACGCCGCCGGGCGGGCGGCGACCGGATGGAAGTAGTGCACCAAGCCCTCGCTGAGCAGCGCGAGCGGCCCGGCGGGATTCGAGGAGAACGCCTCGACATGGCTCGAATGCGCCTTGCGCACCCAGCGCGCGGCGTGGACGTCGTCGTTGAACGCGACCAGCGAGCCGCGGCCCCGGCTGCGGGGATCGGCGGCGACGGTCAACGCGGCCAGCAGGTTCCCCGCGCCGTCGGCGCTGGGCAGGCTGGGGTTGCGCATCGCGCCGGTGATCACGATCGGCGCCTCGGAAGCCCACGTCAGTTCGAAGAAGTACGCGGTCTCTTCGAGCGTGTCCGTGCCCTGGACCACGACGACACCTTCGGCGCCTTCGTCGACGGCCTTGGCCGCCCAGTCCCTTGTCCTGATCAGGGTCGCGAAATCCATCGACGCGCTGGAAATCCCCGCGAGCGTCTCCGCGCGGACGTCCATCTCGAGGTTCTCGCCCAGGTCGCCGAGCAGGTCGGCGGCGGTGAGCCGGGGGACGGCGTGGTCCTCGCCGTCGCCGGGGACCATCGAGATGGTGCCGCCCAGGGCGGCGACGGCGACCAGGGGCCGTTTCTCAGGGGAGACGCTCATGAGGACATTCTTCCAAAGTCTCGTGAGTGGTAAGGACGGTTAGATCGGAAGAGCANGTGAGTGGTGAGGACGGTTCTAACCGTCCTTACCACTCACGACCCCCGATGCTCACCGCCGCCCCTTCACTGCCTCTATGGTGAAACTGGCCGCCAGCCGCCGCGGATCCTCGGTCAGCCGCCATTCCTCGGTCGCCTCGTTCAGGGTCATGAACCCGGGCAGCGCGTTCCATGGCACGCTGTCGTGTTCCACCAGCCGCGTCAGGGTCAGCCCCGCGTCGAGCAGCGAAGTGACGATCTCGCCGAGCCCGTGGTTCCATTCGTGCGTCCGGTTGTGCTGGAACGAGACGTCGGTGTCCACATAGGTCCCCGGTTCGTCGAACACCAGCGGTTCGGCCTGCTCGAAGTACGGGTAGCGCGGCGTGATGAGCGGTTGTGTCTCGTCGAGGGTGCCCAGCATCGGGTGCATGTCGCGGATGAACAGCCGCCCGCCCGGCCGCAGCAACGCGCCGACGACCTGTCCCCAGCGGGCGATGTCCGGCAGCCAGCAGAGCGCGCCGATCCCCGTGTAGACGAGGTCGAACTCCCCGGCGCCCAGCACATCGGCGGCACTGTACACATCGGACTCGTGGTAGTCGATCCCGGCGCCGGTCTCGGCGGCCAGCCGTCGCGCGATCTCCAGCGCGGGCGCGGAAAAGTCGAGGCCGGTCATCCGTGCGCCGAGGCGGGAAAGGGAAAGCGTGTCCGTGCCGATATGGCACTGCAGGTGCACTCCCCGGGCACCGGAGACGTCGCCGAGCAGCGGCCGGTCGAAGGTGACCACGCCGCTGAGGTGCGTGGGATCCGCCACGAACTTGTCGTAGCCGTAGTCCGCCGAAGCGGCGTGCGCCGGAGCGCGTTCGTCCCAGTTCGCCCGGTTGACGGTCAGGTAGTCCGTCACGAGGTGGCGGCCTTTTCGGCGGCGCTGCGCAGAACGCAGAATTCGTTGCCTTCGGGGTCTCCGAGGACGGCCCAGCCGGTGCCGTCGGGATTGCGCCGGTCGTGCAGGAGGGTCGCGCCGAGCTTCAGCAGGCGCTCCACTTCCTCGTCGCGCGGAATGTCCGGCGTGAGGCAGAGGTGGATCCGGTTCTTCACCGTCTTCGGCTCCGGGACCTGCCCGAAGAACAACGTGACACCGTTGTCCATCTCGATGATCGCCTCGGGATCGCCGGGCACGTCGTCGTCGGCCATGGGCTTGCCGACGACGCCGCTCCAGAAGCGGCCCAGTTCGTAGGCGTCGGCGCAGTCGAAGAAGAAGTTCTGTACGACAGAGGTCATGACGCCGCAGTCTGCCTGAGCCCGCGAAGCCCGGCCAACGGTTTAAACCGACACGCCGTTCAAGCGAGCCGAAGCCCCGGCGACCGGTGCACCTGCCGCTCCGCGTCTATGACCAGCACCTGGCACCCCGGTTGCGAGGCGACCCAGGCGATCCCCTCGGTCCCCATCGCGAAAGCGGCCGTGGCGAGGGAATCCGCGGTGACGAGGTCGTCGGCCGCGACCGTGACGCTCAGCAGGCCGACGGGCGGGCGCCCGGTCCTGCCGTCCAGGATGTGCGCGCCGCGTTCGTATTCCGCCGAGGTCGCGACCGCGCCACCGGACGATTCGACCACGGCACAGACCGCGCCGGGCCGTTCGGGATGCCGGATGCCGACCCGCCAGGCGCGGCCGGGTTCCGGTTCGCCGGCGGTGACGACGTCCCCTCCGACGTTGAGACAGAACACGTCCAAGCCCTCGGCCAGTAACAGGGACGCCGCCCGCTGCACCGCCCAGCCCTTCACCACCGCGTTCGGATCGAGCCGCCGCCCGGGGAGCCGGGCGGTGAACGCCCCGCCGGACAACCGTTCGTAGTGATCACACAGCGACAGGACTTCCAGGAGGTCGGCGCTCAGTTCCGAAGTCGCGAGTTCGCCGCGGTCGTAGCGGCAGACCTCGCTGCCGGCCTTGAACGGACTGAACCGGGCGTCGACCTCCCGCAGCCAGCCGAAAACTCCGTCGATCGCGTGGTCGACGAGGTCACCGCCCGCCCGGACGTCGACCGAGACCGGCAGCCCCATCACCTGTTCTATGTGGTTCATCTGGCGTCCAGCGCCGCCTGCAGCGATTTGACGTACGACTCGCTCGTCGACGTGGCCCCGGAGACGGTGTCGATGTCGGCGCTCTGCGCGGTCAGCGTCTCCTCCTGCAGGATCGGGATCGCGGCGACCCCGCGGCCGCTGGTCGGCCGTTGCAGCAGCCGGACTTCGGAGATCCTGTCCTCGGCCGAGATCACCAGCCGCACCTGGACGGTGCCGTACCGGTTGCTCTCCACCGAACCGTCGACGGTGCGCTCGGCGCCTTCGGACGCCCCACCGTCCGAACTAGACACAGCGGACGGCACGGGCGCGGCGACGGCCACGGTCTCCGAGCCGAGCGGACCGGGTTCGTACAGCCAGACACCGAGGAAGCCGGCGGCCGAAAGGGCGACCGTGGCGGCGACGATGGTCTTCTTCATGATCGGGTCTCCCTGACTCAGGCGGCGAGGCTGAAGCGTTCGGCGTGGACCTGCTGGGACGGCACCCGCAGCTGCCGCAGGCTGCGCAGCGTCGCCGAGGTCATTCCGGGCGGGCCGCAGACGAAGACGTCCCGGTCGATGATGTCCGGCACCATCCGCCGCAGATTGGGTGCGCCGAGGACCGGACCGGCCTGATCGGACGGTCCACTGAGGACCCGGACGACCGCGCCGCGCGCCCGCGCCAGCCCGGTCAGCTCGGGCAGGAGGACGGCGTCGCGTTCGTCGCGGACGCGGTAGAGCACCACGACGTGGCCGGAGATCTCCTCCAGCAGCGCGCGGATCGGGGTGATCCCGACACCGCCCGCGACGAGCAACGCGTCCGGTTTCTGTTGGTGCATCGTGGTGAACGCGCCGTACGGCCCTTCGGCGAACACCCGCGTGCCGACCTTCAGCGACCGCAGGGACGCGCTGCCGTCACCGGCGGCTTTCGCGGTCAGCCGCAGGGTTCGGCCGTCCGGCGCGGCCGAGAGCGAGAACGGATTCGCCTGCCACCAGCGATCCCGGGTCATGAAGCGCCACAGGAAGAACTGGCCCGCCCGTGCGGGCATCTTGTCGAGGTGCCTGCCGGAGATGTACACCGAGACGACGTCGCGCGATTCGGGGACGACGGCGACGACCTTCAACCGGTGACGCAGATTACGCGCCAGCGGCAGCACCACCCGGCCGGCGAAGACGGAACCGAGCGCGACGCCCCACACCGCCCACCAGTAGGCCCGAGCCCCCGGCGACGACGCGAAAGATCCGCCCAGCGCGATCTGATGGCTGAACGCCAGCACGACCGCGGCGTAGGTGTAGAGGTGAAGGAAATGCCAGGTCTCGTACGCCAGACGGCGGCGGGCGAACCGGGCGGAAACGGCGCCGACGAGCAGGATCAGCGCGAACGCGACGACCGCGCGCAGAATCCCCTCCAGTTCGGTCACCATCGTGACGAACTCGTCGGCCACGCCGTTGTCCTCCACCTGCGCGTAGCCGAAGACGATGAAGACGAAGTGGGCCAGCAGCGTCCACAGCAGGCTGAACCCGGTCCAGCGGTGCCAGCCGGTGAGCCGGTCCATGCCGAGACGGCGGTCGAACCACGGCAGCCGGGCGACCAGCAGCAGCTGGAACGCCATCGCCAGTGCCCCGTACAGCCCGGCGAGCCTGCCGATGCTGATGAGCACGTTGTCCGACGGCCCGGCGGCGAAGAAGAGGGTGGTCACGGCGGCCACGTTGGCCCCGAGGAAGAGGAAGAGCCCGGCGCGCGCGGCGATCCTGGGACGGATCGCCGGGCGCGGTCTCGCGGCGGTCTGCGTCATGGTGGTCACACGTGGTTCCTTCCGGTCCGGTTCAGCCGCCTGGAACGATGCGGGAACTCGATGGCCCTCTTTGAGAGCACTGCCGAGCCTGCTGTGCCAACCTGTGACCTTTCTTGGCGGAACCTGTCGGCTTCCTGTCGTGTGCGCTCCCGCCTCGCCCTCGCGCGCGCGTTCACGGAGGATGGCTTTGTGAACACCGAGAACCCCGTCCGTCTGCTGGTGGTGGACGACGAGCCGCATATCGCCGACCTGGTGGCCACCGTCGCCCGCTACGAGGGCTGGCAGGCCGTCACCGCCGGATCGGGGGAGGCCGCGCTCGAGCGTGCCGCCGAATTCGGGCCCGACATCGTCGTGCTCGACCTGATGCTGCCCGGGATCGACGGGTTCACCGTGCTGGACAAGCTCCGCGAGTCCGGGACGGCGGTGCCCGTGGTCTTCCTCACCGCGAAGGACGCGACCGCGGACCGGGTCGCCGGGCTCACCCGCGGCGGCGACGACTACCTCGTGAAGCCGTTCTCCGTCGAGGAACTGATGGCACGGCTGCGCGCCGTTCTGCGGCGGAGCACCAACCAGGCCAAGGCCGCGGTGCTGCGGGTCGGTGACCTGACCCTGAACGAGGACACCCGCGAGGTCGCCCGCGGCGGCGAACCCGCCGAGCTGACCCCGACCGAGTACGAACTGCTGCGCTACCTCATGCGGCGTTCGCCTTCGGTGCTGACCAAGGCGCAGATCCTCGACCACGTCTGGGAATACGATTTCGGCGGCCGGTCCAATGTGGTCGAACTCGTCATCTCGCATCTGCGCCGCAAACTCGACGCGGGGAACGAGCCGTTGATCCACACCGTGCGCGGTGTCGGCTACGTCGTCCGGCAGGCGGCGAGATGAAGATACTGCGCCGGTGGTTCGACGCCTGGCGCCGGTCGAGGCTCGGCACGAGGCTGGCGCTCGGGCTCGGCGCGCTGGCGCTGGTCGTGTTCGCCGTCGTCGGGACCGTGATGGTCGGCATCATGAAGGGCTACCTGAACGACCGGCTCGACGAGCAGCTCGCCAAGACCCAGATCAGCCAGGTGCCGTCGCTGCGCACCACGCACGGCGGGAAACCACAGCAGGCCTACGGCTGGTTTTCCGCCGTTTTCGCCGTGCGGGACGGCGACGCGCTGCCGCAGGCGGGCGGCTCCCTGCCGCCGGACACGAAGGCGCTCGAAAAGGTCGCCGAGGACGCGACGCGGACCGAGGTCCTGCGCACCGTCTACATCGAGGACAAGGGCACCTACCGCGTCCGGGCCTGCCCGATCGAACCGGCGCGGAACATCGTGCTGGTCAGCGCCGCTCCGCAAGCCGATCTGGACCGGACGGTCAGCCAGCTGATCATGGTCGAGGTCGTCGCGTTCCTGCTGGCGCTGGCGGTGCTGGTGATCGCGGGACGGCTGGTGCTGCGGCGCGGGCTGCGGCCGCTGAGCGACATGGCCGGGACCGCGCACGACATCGCTTCGCACGACCTCACCGCGAACGCCGATCTCCCGGTCCGCGCGCAGGCGAGCGGCGGCGGTGCCGAGGTCGAGGAACTGCGGACGGCGTTCAACGTGATGCTGGCGCACCTCGATTCCTCACTGGTAGCGCGCCGGGAGGCGAACGAGCGGCTCCGGCGGTTCATCGCCGACGCCTCCCACGAACTGCGCACGCCGCTGACCTCGATCCGGGGCTACGCCGAGCTTTTCCGCTACGCCGCGGCGAACGAACCCGCCGAACGCGACGCACACCTGTCGAAGATCCGGGAGGAGACGCAGCGGATGAGCGTGCTCGTCGACGACCTCCTGCTGCTCGCGCGCCTCGACGCGCCGGAGACCGAGGCGCCGCTGCGGCTGGTCGACGTCGACGTCGCCGAGCTGATCACCGACGCGGGGGAGGCCTTCGCCGCCGGCCGCCCGGAACATCCGCTGAGCGTCGGCGCGCTCCCGGAAGGTGTTGTCCTGCAAGCGGATCCGGTCCGGCTGCGGCAGGTGCTGGACAATCTGCTCGCCAACGCCGCGGTGCACACGCCGCCAGGGACGCCGGTGACGCTGTTCGCGGAGGCGTCGGACTCGGAGGTCGTCCTGCGGGTGAGCGACGCCGGGCCCGGGATCCCGCCGGAGGCGCGGGAGCGGATCTTCGACCGGTTCTACCGGGTCGACACCGCCCGCACGCGCGGCAACGGCGGGACCGGGCTCGGGCTTTCGGTGGTGCTGTCGCTGGTTTCGGCGCACGGCGGGACGATCGAGGTCGAGAGCGTGCCGGGGGCGACGACGTTCACCGTGCGGCTGCCGCGCCACCGCTCGTGACCCCCTCTCGCGCGTGCAATGAAGGACGCTTTCCTGGCAAAATTTGCTAGGAAAGCGTCCTTCATCGCAGGCTGGCGGCGGCTACCCGACCCGCCGCTTCACGTGGTCCGGCACCGTCCAGTCACCGACGAGATCCGCCGACGGCTCCGGCTCACCGAACACGGTCCGCACCGGCAGTACCCCGGCCCAGGAGAGATCGGCCGCGACCTCGTCTTCGGGATCGTCGGGACCCTCGCCGCGCATCTTCACCGAAGCCTCGGTGAGGTCCAGTTCCAGCACCGAAACGGACGCGAACTCCTTCGCGTTGATATCCCTCGCGTGCTCCCACGAACCGGGCGCGAGGTGGTCGGTCAGCACGTGGAGGCCGTGCATCTTGCGTTCGCGATCGGTCACCGCGGCCGCCTTGCCCAGGATGACCGCGCTGCGGTAGTTCATCGAGTGGTTGTTGACCGAGCGCGCGTAGACGATGCCGTCGAGCAGGGTCACCGTGACACAGACCTCGGCGCCGTCGGAGTCGCGCATACTCCTCGCGCCGGTCGATCCGTGCAGGTAGAGCGTGTTGCCGTCGCGTCCGTAGCCGGTCGGGATGACCAGCGGGACGCCGTCGCGCACCACACCGAGGTGGCAGATCAGGGCTTCGTCGAGCACCGAGTACAGCGCCGAGCGGTCGGTGAGGGCGCGGTTCTTCTTGCGGCCGAGAGTGGTCCGGTCGGTGGGTGAGAGCGGGGTGGACATGCGAGTAGTCTCACCCCGGAGAGTGGCCTGTAATAATGTCCAATTCTCCTATACTTGAGAAGGCCACTTCGGGAAAAGTGTGGAGAACACCATGTCCGACACCGCTCTGCCGGTCAGTCTCGACCGCGATTCGCTCGTCCCGCTCGCGGTCCAGCTGGCCGACGCGTTGCGCGCGGCCGCGGGCGACGGGCATCTGCGCGGCGGCGACAGGCTGCCCTCGACCAGGGCGCTCGCGAGCCGTCTCGGCGTCAGCCGCACGGTGACGTCGGCGGCGTACGAACAGCTTCACGCGGAGGGCTGGATCGCCGGCCGCCACGGCTCCGGCACGTACGTCACCACCACACCGCCCGCGGACAGGCCGTCGAAAGGCCCGGCGCCGGGCGCACCGGCCGCGCCCCCGACGCTGGTCGACCTCACCCCGGGCGTCCCGTGGGCCGACGGCATCGAGAAAGCAGCCTGGCGCCGCGCGTGGCGGGCCGCCGCCGACCCCCGCCCGACCTATCGCGAGGACAGGGCAGGTCTGCCCGCGTACCGGGACGCCGTGTCCGAGCATCTGCTGCGGCACCGCGGCCTCGCGGCCGGAACGGTGCTCGCGACCGGCGGGACGACGGCCGCGGTGATCGAACTCGCGGGCGCGGTGCTCTCGCGCGGCGACCGGGTCGCGATCGAGGAGCCGGGTTACCAGCGCGCGGTGCAGGCGTTCCGGCGGGCGGGGATGGAGGTCGTGCCCGTCCCGGTCGACGAGGAGGGGCTGCGCCCGGACGCCGTTCCCGCCGACGTTCGCGCGGTGTACTGCTCGCCCGCGCACCAGTATCCGCTCGGCAGCCGGATGAGTGCTTCCCGCCGCGTCGACCTGGTCGAACTCGCGCGCGACAACGGCATGCTGGTGATCGAGGACGACTACGACGGCGAGCTGCGGTTCGACGTCGCGCCGCTGCCGCTGCTGGCCGCGCTCGCGCCCGACGTCGTCGCGCATCTCGGGACCACGAGCAAGATCCTCACGCCGGCGCTGGGCGCGGGCTGGATGGTCGCGCCGTCCCAGGTCGCGGCCGCGGTGCTGGAGTACCGCGAAGCGACCGGGACGCGTCCTTCGCCCGCGGGACAGCGGGTGCTCGCCGAACTGGCGCGGCACGGCGATCTGGGGCGGCATCTGCGGAAGCTCCGGCGGGAACTGTCGGAGCGCCGGTCCCTGGTTTCGGCCGCGCTGACGTCGGCGGGGATCCCGGTGCTCGGCGACGACGCGGGCGCGCATCTGGTCGTCCCGTGCGGATCGGCGGCCGACGAGGCGGTGCGGATGGCGGCGGCGGAACGCGCCGGGATCCGGCTCGACGGGCTGGCCCGGCATTTCGCCGGGACGCCGACGGTGTTCGGGAATCTCATCGGCTACGCGGGCTGTTCGCGCGAGGCGCTGCACACCGCGCTCAAACCGCTGATCGCCGTCCTCGCTTGACCTCCAGCGAACTGGAGGTCATAGCTTGCGCTCATGCGTGAGATCAGAGTGTCCCGGTTCGGCGATCCCGGAGTCCTGGAGCAGGTCGAAGTGCCGACCCCCGAACCGGCGGAGGGTGAGCTTCGCGTCGCGGTGACGGCGGCAGGCGTCGGCTGGCTCGACGCCCTCATCCGGCGAGGCGACGGTCCCGACGTGTTCGCGGTCGAGCCGCCGTACGTGCCGGGCGGGTCGGTGGCGGGCACCGTCGACGCGGTGGGAGCCGGAGTCGACGAAACCTGGCTGGGAAAGCAGGTCCTCACCCACGCGCCCGGCGGGTACGGCGGGGGATACGCGGACACGGTCGTCGCGCTGCCGGACGACACGTTCCCGATTCCGGACGGGCTGGATCCCCGGCACGCGGTCGCCCTGTTCGACGACGGCAGTACCGCGCTGGCGTTGCTGGAGAAGACCCCGGTCACGGCCGGGGAGCGAATCCTGGTGGCGCCCGGCGTCGGCGGGCTCGGCAGCGTGCTGGTGCAGCTCGCCCGCGCGGCGGGCGCGACCGTCTTCGCGGCGGTCCGCGGCGACGAAAAGGCGGCGATCGCGCGGAAACTGGGGGCCGAGCCGGTCGACTACTCGGTGGCGGACTGGACGGGAGAGGTCCTCGCCCTCACCGGCGGCCACCGTCTGGACGTGGTCTTCGACGGCGTCGGCGGCGAACTCGGCGCGGCCTCCCTGGCGTTGCTGAGGAACGGCGGCCGCTTCTCCGGCTACGGCATGTCCAGTGGTGCGGAGACCGTGATCGGCGACGCCGACCGCGCCCGGCTGTCCGTTGTGGACATGGCGCAGCTGGTCGGGTTCTGGCCCGACAACCCGCGCCGGGTGCGGGAAGTGCTGCGGCAGGCGGCCGACGGGAAGCTGACGCCGATCATCGGCCGGACGTACCCGCTGGCGGAGGCGGCCGCCGCGCATTCGGACATCGAAGCGCGGCGGTACACCGGCAAGAGCCTGCTCCTGCCCTGAGCGCTCAGAACCGCAGCGGCACCGCGGGGAGATTGGCGGCGACGACCTCGGAAACGGTCTGGAGCGGCCCGGTCCCCGCGGTGTCCGGCACGGTGAGCGCCGTGTAGACGGGACGGTCCACCACGAACCACGTCGCGGTGCCCTCACCCTCGACCTGCAGCCACTGGACGCCGTTGATCGTCCGCAGCTGCGAGGTCCGGGTGAGTTCCGGCGGCTTGCCGAGACCGCACCGCAGGACGACCGGGTCGCCGGTGCCCCAGCCGATCGTCGCCTCGGGGGCGGGATCGGCCAGCTTCCGCCGGACCAGCGTGTTCCCGGACGACGTGAGCTCGTGCGGGAGCGCGCCGATGAGTTTCGCGCATTCGGGTGACCCCGACTGCGGTGCCGGGACCGGGACGAGCGGGAGCGGACCGTCGGCGGCCGGGGCGTCGGATTCCGCGCCGCGGGTCAGTCCGAAGACGGCCACGCCCGCGACGAGCAGGATCGCCAGGCAGGCGGCCGCGATCAGCAGGGGTTTCGGCGGTGCGCCGGTGTCCGTGTCAGCCACCGGACAACTACACCACTTGTCAGAGATGCACGACCGGGCAGGTCAGCGTCCGCGTGATGCCCTCCACGTTCTGCACCTTGGCGACCACGAGCTGACCCAGCTGATCGACGGTGTCGGCCGCGGCCTTGACGATGACGTCGTACGGGCCGGTGACATCCTCCGAACTGGTGACACCGGGGATGGTGGAGATCTCCGCGGCGACCGCGGCGGCTTTGCCGACCTCGGTCTGGATGAGGATGTATGCGTGGACCACGGCGCGCCCCTTCGTAAAAGTCGGCTCAAGGTAGGAACGTTGTAGCAACGTATCGCCAGCCCCGGGAAAAACCTAGGGCTTCCGACTATCGGTGATCGATATTTGTCCGGACAAGGGAAAGTGGAGGTGACGGGTGTCACCGAACGACGGCACGGTCGCCGGGACCGGTGAATTCCGGTTGATCGAGGCGGTGACCGCCGGCCGGAAACAGCCGGAGACGACACTGCTCGGACCGGGGGACGACGCGGCCGTCGTGGCCACCCCGGACGGGCGGACGGTGGTCTCCACCGACGTCCTCGTTCAGGGCGTTCATTTCCGGCTCGACTGGTCCAGCGCCGAGCAGGTGGGGCGCAAGGCGGTCGCGGTGAACCTCACCGACATCGCCGCCATGGGCGCGCGCCCGACGTCCGTCCTCATGGGATTCGCGTGCCCCTCGGACACCCCGACGTCACTCGTCACCGAACTCACCCAGGGCATGTGGCTCGAAGCCGACCGCGCGGGGATCGGGATCGTCGGCGGCGACATGGTGCGCGCCGACCAGATCGTGATCAGTGTCACCGCGCTCGGCGACCTCGGCGGCAGGGAACCCGTGACCCGGTCCGGCGCGCGTCCCGGCGACGTCGTCGCGGTCTGCGGGCGGCTCGGCTGGGCGGCCGCCGGGCTCGCCGTGCTCGGGCGGGGGTTCCGCTCACCGGTCAGCGTGGTCAACGCGCAGCGCTGCCCCGAGCCGGACTACGAGGCGGGGATCCGCGCGGCCGACGGCGGCGCGACGTCGATGATCGACGTGTCCGACGGGCTCCTGTCCGACCTCGGCCACATCGCCGAGGCCTCCGGCGTCGGGATCGACGTCCGGACGGCGGACCTCGACGTGTCGAGCAGGCTGACCGAGGTCGGCACCGCGCTCGGCGCCGACCCGCTGAAATGGGTGCTCACCGGCGGCGAGGACCACGCGTTCGCGGCGACCTTCCCTTCCTTCGCCGAACTGCCGGAAGGCTGGACCGAGATCGGCGTCGTCACCATGCCGGATTCGGGGGTGACGGTGGACGGGAAGCGGTACGGGCACGACAGCGGCTGGCAGCACTGGCGCTAGGAGCGTGAGGCCCACCAGGTCGACTCCGCGGCGGCGGTGAAGCCGAGCGATTCGTACAGCGGCTTGCCCAGCCGGGACGCGGTGAGGGTGACCGGCAGCCCCGCCAGCGGGGCGAGGGAGCCGAGCATCACGGCTCGTCCCACACCCCGCGAGCGGAAGGCGTCCGGCGTGCCGACCCAGTAGTGGCTGCCGAATCCGTTGTCGGCGACGGTGACGCACGCCCCGGCGACCTCGCCGTCGAGCCGCGCGATGAACACCTCGACGCCCGGCTGGTCGAGGATGGCCGTGGGGAACATCTCACCCGGCCGGAAGCGCGCGAGTTCGAAGGCTTCGATCACCACGCGTTCGGCCGCCCTCAGGTCCGCGTCCTCGCGCACCCGGACCACCTCCATCGCGGGTTCGGCGACCGGTGCGGGTGGGCGCAGCATGACGGGCATCCGCCAGCTGCGCATATCCCCGAGATGGTTCAGATCGGTGGCGCTGAAGGGATCCTCGGCCTCCACCGGCCCCGTCGCCCGTGCGGCGAGCTCGGTGATTTCCGCCAGCTCGCCGTCGGTGAGGCCGGGCTCCTGGATCAGGACGCGCAGCCCCGCGCGCTCGTCGCCGTCGACGGCGAGAAAGCCGCGACGGCGGATCACTTCGTGGCCGCGGGACCGGCCGGTCGCGGCCCAGAACGCGGCGGAATTGCGTGCCTGGCGCAGCGGAGCCTCGGCGAGTCCGGTGATGGACGTCTCGATCGACATGAACGCAATCTACTTTGGGGAATGGCAAGTCTTCTCGCTAATGTCGCGCCCATGGACCTTCGCGTGCTGGCCTACGACCACCCCGACGCGGTGAAACTGCTGGCCGAAGCGCAGCTCGAGCTGGCCGCCCGGTACGGCAGCGAAGACGAGACACCGATGGACGCGGCGCAGTTCGCCCCGCCGAAGGGGCTGTTCTTGGCCGCCTACCTCGACGACGTCCCGGTCGCGTGCGGTGCCTGGCGGGCGCACGACGGGCCGGAACCCTTGCTGCCGGGCGATGCCGAGATCAAGCGCATGTTCGTGATGGCTTCGGCGCGGGGCCGCGGGTTCGCGAGGGCGATCCTCGCCGACCTGGAGCGGACTGCCGCCGAGGCCGGACGGCGGCGCATGGTGCTCGAGACCGGCGACAAACAGCCGGAGGCCATCGCGCTGTACGAGTCGGCCGGTTACCGGGAGATACCGGGTTTCGGGTACTACAAGGACGAGCCGGAAAGCATCTGCTACGGCAAGCCGCTGGGCTAGGAGAACGCATGCCGATCTACGCACTGGGCGACCTCGAACCGTCGATCCACCCGGACGCCTACGTCCACCCCGACGCGACGGTGATCGGCGACGTCCGGATCGCGGCGTTCGCGTCGGTGTGGCCGCAGACCGTGCTGCGCGGCGACCACGGTTACATCGAGATCGGCGAGCGGTCCAACGTCCAGGACGGCTGCGTGCTGCACTGCACCCGCAAGGAGCCGACGATCATCGGTAAGTCCTCCGCCGTCGGGCACTCGGTGCACATCGAGGGCGCGCGGATCGGCGAGGGCTGCCTGATCGCGTCGGGATCGGTGGTGCTGAACGGAACCGTCGTCGAGGACGGCGGGATGGTCGGCGCCGGCGCGATTCTCTCCTATGGGTCCTATGTGGACAGTGGGCACATCGCGCTCGGCGTCCCGGCGAAGACACGGCCGAACACTTCGTTCGGGCCGGACAAGATCAAGCTGGTCGTCGACGGGTATGTCGAGCGTGCGGCGAGGTTCCGGGTCGAACTCCGGCGCCTCGACGGACGTGAGTAAGCTCGCACGCCGTGACCGCACGACCGCTGCAGGACATCGTCGAAGCAGGCTGGGCGCAGGCCCTCGAACCGGTGGCGCCGCAGGTCGCCGCGATGGGGGAGTTCCTCCGCGCGGAGATCGCCGCGGGCCGGACCTATCTCCCGGCGGGTGAACACGTGCTGCGGGCTTTCCAGCAGCCGTTCCACGACGTGCGGGTGCTGATCGTCGGCCAGGACCCGTACCCCACGCCCGGGCACGCCGTCGGGCTGAGCTTTTCGGTGGCGCCGGACGTCCGGCCGATCCCGAAGAGCCTGATCAACATCTACAAGGAGTACTGCGAGGACCTCGGGCACCCGTTGCCGTCGAACGGCGACCTGACGCCGTGGGCCGACCAGGGTGTCCTCCTGCTCAACAGGTCGCTGACGGTGCAGCCCGGGAAGTCGAACTCGCACCAGGGCAAGGGCTGGGAAGCGGTCACCGAGCAGGCCATCAAGGCCCTCGCCGCCCGGGACGAGCCGATGGTGGCGATCCTGTGGGGCCGCAACGCGCGGAACCTGAAGCCGATGCTGGGGAAGGTGCCGTGCATCGAGTCGGCGCACCCGAGCCCGCTTTCCGCGCACGCCGGTTTCTTCGGTTCGCGACCCTTCAGCCGGGCGAACCAGCTGCTGGAGCAGCAGGGCGCCGGTCCCGTGGACTGGAAGCTCCCCTGACTCACGCGCTTCCGTGACAGCAGTGACCGCTGTGACTCCTGAGGTTTTGCCGAAGTCCGTGAAGGCCTCCTCGAGAGCAGGCGGGGCTCGGAGCAGTTGCCGCCCTANCAGCTTCTCCGCGTCGTCCGGCAGCTTCCGCGCGTCGACGGGCTTGTCCGCACCCAAAAAATGGCGGGTGCTCCGAAGAGCACCCGCCATTCCCCAAAACCCGGCTCAGCCGCGAACGACCTTGCCCGCCTTGATGCACGAGGTGCAGGCGTTCAGGCGCTTGCGCTGGGACAGACCGATCTTGGCGTGAACGGTCTGGATGTTCGGGTTCCACCGGCGGTTGGTACGCCGGTGGGAGTGCGAGACCGACTTGCCAAAGCCCGGTCCCTTGCCACAGACGTCGCACACGGCAGCCACGTCGAACTCCTCTGGATCTGGGACAAAGAATGACGCGCCCAGCATGCTGGGCAACTCGACCATAGTAACCAGTGGCTCAGAGCCCTCCGGCACCGGGTCGATACCCTCGCTGGAACAGCTAGGAGGTTACGCGGTGCGGGTGCTGGACGTGGCGGCGGTGTCGGCCTGGTCGGCGGCCTGTGTGCACAGCTTGGCGGTGCTCCGGCCGGCGATCGACGGCATCAACGTCTACCCGGTCGCCGACTCCGACACCGGCTCCAACCTGCTGTTCACCATGACCGCGGCCCGTGACGCGCTGGCCGAGGCCGAGCCCGCGACGGCCGCCGAGGCGCTGTCGGTGTTCGCCAAGGGCGCGGTCGCGGCGGCCAAGGGCAACTCGGGCGTGATCATGTCGCAGGTCGTGCGCGGGATCGCCGAGTCGGCGGCCGTGAGGGAACTCGACGGGCCGGGGCTCGCGGAGGCGCTCGGCTGCGCGGACAGGGCCGCCACGGGCGCGGTGAGCCGTCCGGTGGCGGGGACCATCCTGACCGTCCTCCACACCGTCGCCGCCGCCGTCCGTGACGCGACAGGGTCACTCGAAGAGGTGGCCGCTTCGGCGGCGAGCGTCGCCGCCGAAGCCCTCGAAGAGACCCCGAAGCAGCTGCCAGTCCTGGCGGTGGCCGGTGTGGTCGACGCGGGCGCCCGCGGCCTCGTCGCGGTCCTCGACGCTCTTTCCGGCGTGATCTCCGGCGGCCTCACCGAGCCGGAGCACCCGCTCGAGGCGCATCACCATCACACGATCGAGGCGCCGACGGCCTGGGAGGTCATGTACCTGCTCGACGGCGTCGACGAAACCAGTCTCCCCGGGCTTCGCAAGACCCTCAGCGGCCTCGGCGACAGCGTGACGGTCGCCGGGGACGGCGCCGGCGCGTATGCCGTCCACGTCCATTGCGCGGACATCGGCGCGGCGCTGGAGGCCGGGATCGAGCTCGGCCGCCCGCGCCGGGTCCGGGTCGAGCCGCTGATCACGCCCACCCCGGTCGAGGTCGGCGGCGGGATCGACCGTTCGGTGGTCGCCGTGGTCCACGGCGGGCCGCTGGCCGAACTCCTCCGCGCGGAGGGGGTCGCGGTGCTTTCGGTGCCGCACGGGGTCGAGCCGACGGTCGAGGAGATGCTGGGCCTGATCAACGAGGCCGCCGGGCATCACGTCACCCTCCTTCCCGGCGGTCAGGAGCTGACCGCGGCGGCCGACGCGGCGGCGGGTCACGCGATGGCCGCGGATCGCGACGTCGTCGTCATCCCGTGCGTGTCACCCGTCCAGGTGCTCGCCGCGCTGGCCGTCCACGACCAGGGCCGCCGCACCAACGACGACGTGGTCGCGATGGCCGAAGCGGCCGCCGCCACCAGGCGTGGCGAACTGAGGATCGCGCAGGAGGAGTCGCTAACCTGGGTGGGCCGGGCGCAGGCCGGTGACGTCGTCGGTCTCGTCGACGGCGAGGTCGTGCTGATCGAGCCCGCGCCCGCCTCGGAGACGAGCCTGGTCGCGGCGGCGGTCGGCGTGCTGAACCGGATGCTGGCCCTCGGCGGCGAGCTGGTCACCGTGCTGACCGGGCTCGACGCGCCGGTCCGGCTGCCCGGTGAGCTGGCCGATCAGCTGCGCCTGGAGCATCCCGAGGTCGAAGTGACGAGTTACGCGGGCGGCCAGACCGACGCCGTGCTGCTGATGGGGGTGGAGTGACCGCATGACCAACCTGCGCGCGGACCTCAAGCTGGTCGTCGGCGCGGCGACGGCGAAGGCCCTCGCCAAGGGCCTCAAGATCGAGACGGTCAGCGACCTCCTGCGCCACTACCCGCGCCGGTACGCCGAGCGCGGCCAGCTCACCGACATCGCCGGGCTCGAACTCGGCGAGCACGCCACCGTGATGGCGCGCATCGAGCGCGTCAGCAAGCGCCGGATGAAGGCGCGCAGCGGCACCCTGCTCGAAATGGTGATCACCGACGGCAAACGTCGTCTTCAGTGCACCTTCTTCAACCAGGCCTGGCGAGAAAAGGAACTCGTGCCCGGCAAGAACGGGCTCTTCGCGGGCAAGGTCACCGCTTTCCGCGACGTCCTGCAGCTGGCGAACCCCGAGTACGAGCTGTTCGACGCCGATCGGCAGGCCGAGGCGATGGACGACTTCCTCGCCGAGATCATCCCGGTGTACCCGGCGGCGCAGGGGATTCCGACCTGGGTGATCGCCAAGGCCGTGCGGCAGGTGCTGGACGTGCTGGAGGTCGACGAGGACCCGATGCCGATCGAGCTGCTCGCCCGATACGGCCTGCCCAGCCTGGAGAGCGCGCTGCGCGGTATCCACCGCCCGTCGAGCTGGCAGGCGCTGAACTCCGCGCGTGACCGGCTCAAATGGGACGAAGCCATGGCGGTGCAGCTGATTTTCGCGCAGCGCAGGCATTCCCTGGTCTCGCGGCCCGCGAAGGCCTGCCCGCACAAGGACGACGGCATCCTCGACGCCTTCGACAAACGGCTCCCGTTCGCGCTGACCTCGGGCCAGCAGGAGATCGGCGATGAGATCGCCAGGGATCTGTCCACCGAGCATCCGATGAACCGGTTGCTGCAGGGAGAGGTCGGTTCCGGCAAGACCGTGGTCGCGTTGCGCGCCATGCTGCAGGTCGTCGATTCCGGGCGGCAGGCGGCGATGCTCGCGCCGACGGAGGTCCTCGCCGCTCAGCACGCCCGATCGCTGCGCGAGATGCTCGGCGACCTCGGGCAGGCGGGCGAGCTCGGCGGCGCGGAGAACGCGACGCGAGTGACCCTGCTGACCGGGTCGATGGGCGCCAAGGAACGCAAGAAGGCGTTGCTGGAGACGGTCAGCGGTGAGGCCGGGATCGTCGTCGGCACGCACGCGCTCATCCAGGACACGGTGTCGTTCGCGGATCTCGGCCTGGTCGTGGTCGACGAGCAGCACCGCTTCGGGGTGGAGCAGCGAGACGCGCTGCGCTCCCGCGGCTCCGACGAGACCAGCCCGCACGTGCTCGTCATGACCGCGACGCCCATCCCGCGCACGGTCGCGATGACCGTCTACGGTGATCTGGAGATCTCCGCGCTGCGCGAGATGCCGGTCGGCCGGTCGCCGATCAAGACGTCGGTGGTGCCGGTCGCGGAGCGGCCGGCCTGGCTGGACAGGGCGTGGCAGCGGGTCCGCGAGGAATGCGGCAAGGGCCACCAGGCGTACATCGTCTGTCCGCGCATCGGCGACGAACCGGCGTCGGACAAGGGCGACAAGCGGCCCGCGCTCGCGGTCCTCGACGTGGCGCCCGAGCTGGCCGAAGGACCGTTGAAGGGTCTGAAGATCGGGGTCCTGCACGGCCGGATGCCCGCCGACGACAAGGACGCCGTGATGCAGGCGTTCTCCAGGGGTGACCTGGACGTGCTCGTCGCCACCACCGTGATCGAGGTCGGCGTGAACGTGCCGAACGCGACCGCGATGGTGATCATGGACGCCGACCGGTTCGGCATCAGCCAGCTGCATCAGCTGCGCGGGCGGGTCGGCCGGGGCAGTGTGCCGGGGCTTTGCCTGCTGGTCACCGAAACCCTGGACGGGACGACCACCCGCGAGCGGCTGGCCGCCGTCGAGTCCACGACGGACGGTTTCGAACTGTCCAGAATGGACCTTGAACTGCGCCGAGAGGGCGACATCCTCGGTGCCGCGCAGTCGGGGAAGAAGTCGACCCTGAAACTGCTGTCGCTGCTGCGCGACGAGGACGTCATCGCCGAGGCGAGGGCCCGCGCGTTGGAAATCGTCGAAAAGGACCCGGCCTTGGGGAATTACTTGGGGCTGGCGCATATGATCGCCGACGTCGTCGACGAAGATCGCGTGGAATACCTGGAAAAAAGCTGACGTGAACATCTCTGCCCGATCGGACCTTGCCGCCGGGCGGGCCGCGGGGTTTCCTCGTTCCGTACGGGCGAGGGAGGCCGGGGATGACAGCAGCGGTGCGGGTCCAGTTCGGTGAGGACGGGGCCGACGCGGAACGGGTCGACCAGCTCACCGGGTACCTCCGAAGCGAACTGATCGAGCGCGGGGTCGCCGAGGTCAAGGCGCTGCCCGCCGGTCCGGCGCCGCCCGGCTCGCGGGGATTCGACGTCGCGACGGTGGGCGGACTGCTGGTCACGCTGGGACAGTCCGCCGAGGGACTGCGTTCGGTCGTCGCGGCCGTGCGGGAGTGGCTTTCGCGCGGCGGACGGGTGAAGCGCACGGTGCGGCTGGAGATCGACGGCGACGTGCTGGAGCTGTCCGAAGCGACGCTCACCGATCAGGACAAGCTCGTCGATCTCTTCGTGAGCAGGCATTCGTCGCCATGACCGGCGAGCGGCGTGCCTTGATCATCGCCAACGGGGAGTACGACAACCCCGGGCTGAGCGCGCTGCGGTCCCCGGCCGCCGACGCCGAAGCGCTCGCCGAGGTCCTCGCCGACCGCGCCATCAGCGAATTCGACGTCCAGGTGGTGCGCGACGAGACCGCGCACGTGATCGCGGGCCGGGTCGAGGACCTGTTCGCCGACAGCGCGCCGGACGACGTCCTGCTGGTGCATTTCTCCTGCCACGGCTTGAAAAGCGAATCGGGTGAGCTGTTCTTCGCCGCCCGTAACACCCGGCCGGAGCGGCTCGCGTCGACCGCCGTCCCCGCCGATTTCGTCCAGCGCTGCATGCGGATGAGCCGGTCGCGGAGCATCGTCCTCCTGCTGGATTGCTGCTACGGCGGCGCTTTCGGTCAAGGGGTCGCCGTGCGCGCCACCGGTGAGGCCAACGTGCTCGACGCGTTTCCGGTCGGCGGTTTCGGCGGCCGCGGCCGTGCGGTGATCACCGCGTCGAACTCCATCGAGTACGCCTTCGAAGGCGATCACCTCGCCGACGATCACGTCCGCCCGTCGGTGTTCACGTCGGCACTGGTCGACGGGCTCCGGACCGGCGACGCGGACCGCGACGAGGACGGCTGGGTCGCGCTCGGCGAACTGTACGACTACCTGTTCGACAGCGTCCGGGAGCGGAACCCGAACCAGACCCCCAGCCGCGACATCGAGATGCAGGGCGAGCTGTACCTGGCCAGGAGCAGGCGCCGCCGGATCAAACCGTCGCCGGTCCCGGCCGATCTGCGTGCGGCGAGCGAGGATCCGAACATGTTCACCCGCCTCGGCGCGGTGACCGAACTCCAGCGGCGGCTGGCGAGCGAGAACCTCTCCGTCGCCATCGGCGCGCACGAAGTGCTCACCACGATGGCGCAGACCGACATCCGGCATATCGCCGAGGCCGCCGACCTGGCGCGGCGGGAAGCGCGGGTGCGAACCGAGCCCGAGGTGGTCCGGTTCGGTGAGGTCGTCCGGGGATCGCGGCCGGTGGCGCGTATCCGGCTGGAGGGACCGCCGATCGCGCGGGCGTGCCGGTTCGCGTCTTCGCATTCCTGGCTGCGGGTGACCGAAGACGGCGACGAGGCCGAGATCGTGCTCGACCGGGCGGAGCTCGGGGCGTTCGAGGCGCGGGTGACCGTGACCGGGCCGACCGGCGAGGTGGTGGTGCGGGTCGAGGGCCAGGTCGTCGCGGAACCAGCGCCGCCACCTCGGCCGCGGCCCGAGCAGGCCCCGGAGCCCGTACGGCCCGCCGAAGCCGCGGCTCCACCGCCGAAGGCCGATCCGTTCGCCGTCGCCGCCGCGATCCTCGCGTTCGCGGCCGCGGTGTACCTCGTGGCCATCGCCTTCTCGCTCAGCAGCGTGGAGGACTTCTTCGAAGACGGCGGCTGGACGTTCTCGCCGCTCGTCGTCTTCGCGATCGCGGCGGGGATCGTGATGCTCCTGCCGAACACGCGCCGGATGGTGGGGCCGGGAGCGCTGTGCGGACTGGCGCTGCTCTCGGCGATCCCGTCCGGCCCGGTGGTCCTCGTCCTCTCCGACGGCTGCCTGTTCGCCGGGGCCGTCTGCGCGCTGATCGCGGTGCGGCGTGACCGGAGTTTCCGCCTCGGGCTGGGGAAGCCGAGGGATGGACTCGCCATCGCGGCCCTCGTGGCCGGGACCGCCGGTGCGGCCGGGCTGGTGACGGAGGCCGTCGAATTGGTGGACTACTCGTCGAGCCGGGCCGCCGAGGCCGCGATCTACCTCGTGCTCTCGGTGGTGCTCCTGATCGGGACGCTGCTCGGCGCGCTGCTGCGGCCGGCGGCCTTCGGGGTCGCCTTCCTCGGTGGGGTGGCCGGCGGCGGCATCGTCATGGTGTGCGCGCTCTTCTACGCGATGCCGAGCAGTTCGAGCGTGACCGGTGCCGGCTGGGGGGTCGCGCTGTCGATGGTGCTCGCGCTGGCCATCATGACCGGTTTCTCCGCCCGCAAGGCGAAAGGCTGACGATGGCCACGATCCGCCCCGCGACCGTCGAGGACGCCTGGCCGATCGCCGAGGTGAACGTGCGGTCGTGGCAGTCGGCGTACCAGGGCCTCCTGCCCGAGCTCTACCTACGCGATCTTTCCGTCGAGGGCCGGGCCGCCCGCTGGCAGCGGACTCTCGCCGACCCCGCCAACCAGGGCGACATCCTGGTCCTGGTCGAAGACGGAGCGCTGCTCGGCTTCACCGCCGTCGACCGCATCCGCGGCGAACTGCGCGCGATCTACCTCGACCCCGGCCGCTGGGGCACGGGTCTGGGCAGACAGCTGCTCGACACCGCCGTTGCCGCGCTGCGGGACTCGGGACATCGCCAGGCGACGCTCTGGGTGCTCGACACCAACAAGCGTGCCCAGCGCTTTTACGCCGCTGGGGGATGGGCGCCGGACGGGGCGACCAAGACCGACACCATGCCCGGCGAGGACGTCCCGCTTTCCGAAGTGCGCTACCGGATCGACCTCGTCAGCGCCTGAACCAGGCGCTTTCCTCGGGCTTGGTGAGGACGACGATGACGCCGACGGCGATGCCCATCCCGATCAGCTGGGTGATCGCCCCGCCGTTGACCAGGCTGACCAGCCCCATGACCACGACCAGCCCCTCCACGGCGATGACCGTCGGCCGCACCCACGGCGAACCGCGGGAAATCCTTATCGCGCAAGCGATCAGGACAACGGCGACCACGAAGCCGAGGAGTGCCAGCGCCAAGGCGAGGCCCGCCTCCTCGTTGCCGTGCTCGAGCTCGTTGACCGCGAGGGCGGTCACGAGCACGCTCGCGAGGACGTTGAGGACCGCTTGCGCCCAAAGGAAACCGCGGACGATCTTGAGCCTGCCCGGCATCTCCACCGGCCGGTTCCGGACTTCCTCGGTCATGTGGTCCCCTCTCCTGGTGCGGAGAGACCAGTTTGGGGTCTGGAAGGCGTTGGTGTTGACGGTAAAACTGTCCTCAGTTCTCGGTGTCTGGGACTTCAAGGTGTAGCGGCGCTTGCGGGCTCGATCACCCTTGAGTGTTATTAGTCCAATTTCATTGTCGCTTAAAGTTACGAACACGTGTTCGATTATTTGCGGTATTATTGAGGGTTTCCGGGACTTTCCTTCCCGAGTTGCCGCAGGAGTTGTGGCACGCCGGCAAGCTGGAGCTTGCTCATGGCGTGCAGCAGTCTGTGCGGGTGATTCGGATGGCTACCGCCGGTTTGGGGCAGTTTCTGGCGAAGATCGAGTCTCGGGGCGCGAAAGACTTGTACGGTTACGGGTCGACGGCCGCCTGGTTCGCGGATGTGGCGGGGCTTTCCCGTGGTGAGGCTCAGCCCGTGCTGAAACGCGCGCTCGCGTTGAACCGGTCCCGGGCTCTGGATGGCACCGAAGTTCCCGCAGTCGCTCCCGCCACTGCCGCTGTCGCCGCCGAGGGCCTGGTCGGGGACGAGCGGATTGATCAGATCTTGAAGAGACTCCCGGCCCGACACCTCTCCTGAGGACCGCGCTGATGCCAGCTCGCGGAGGCCGAAGCGAATTTGCTGGCGTTGCTTGACCCGGACGGGAACGAGCCGAAGGATCCGGAGACCGAGGAGCCGCGCCGCGAGATCACGCTGGAGCGTCGTAAGGATGGGTTCTGGAAGCTGACCGGTCTGCTCGATGACGAGACCGGGGCCCGCACCGCCGCCGCGTTGGAGGCCTATGCCCAGCCCCGGCCCGTCGATGAGTTCGGGCAAGCCGATCTGCGGATGAAGTGCGAACGCCTGGGCCGACATCCTCGACCTGGCGATCGCCTGCCCCGACCAGCCCGGCACCAGCGGCTACCGGACCCTCGTCAACGTCACCATCGGACTCGACGAACTCAAGTCGGGTCTCGGCACAGCGTGTGGTGATGAGCGCCACCGGAGAACCCCTCGACGTGGGACGGCTACGACGCTTCGTCACCCTCGGCCAACGACGAGCACTCAACATCCGCGACGGTGGCCGCGCGTTCCCTGGCTGCCCTCGGAAACCCAAGAATTGCCACGCTCATCACAGTCGCCATTGGGCAGACGGTGGCCCGACGGATCTTCGGAATCTGGTGCTGCTGTGCGGTTTCCACCATCGGCTGATCCACCACGGCGACTGGGATGTCCACATGGCCGCCGACGGGCTACCGGAATTCATCCCACCCCAATACCGGGATCCGCTCCGACAACCCCGCCGCAACACCCTCCACCACCGCTGAACCCGAGGAGCCAACCCGCGCACCGGCGACGGCCCCCTCGCCATGCCCACGCCCGGACCTCCGTGAAGGACTCCTTGCCTACCCTGAGGGTAGTGAAGGAGCCCTTCACTACCTGCCGATTCTTCCCGGTGGACTCGGCAAGTGCCTGCACGCGCTCCATTGCGACTGGCGGTGTCACAGAGAGTCCCCCACGGAACGGCGCCCAGGACTTCACCCGAAGCACCCGCATCGAGAGGACTGAATGCGTAGCCACTGCGGCCCACGCCACGCGAACCCCCAGGCCAGGACTAATCGCGCGACCGCACGAAAGCACCTTCCCGCGCCGCGACAGCCACCGCCCGCGCCGTGACCCGCGCCTCCGCCACCGTGACGCTTTCCCGCGACAGGAAAAGCCGGTAGAAGATCGGTCCGCACACCGCCCGCACCAGCTCGTCGCCGTCCGTGCCGGAAGGGGCCTCGCCCCGCGCGACGGCCCGCTCCGCTATCGGTGCCATGCGCAGGTGCCGGTCGGCGTAGAAGTCGTGCAGTGCCTCGGCCGCTTGCGGCGACTGGAACGCCGCCAGCACCGACGCCGTGGGCAGTTCCTTCAGCGCGGGCTCGGTGAAATACCGCACGACCTCCGCGGCCACTTCGTACAGATCGTCTTCGAGCGAACCGGTGTCGGGCGCCGTCCAGTCGTCCTCCGCGCCCATCTGCAGCGCGGCGGCGACGAGGCCGTCCGGCGAGGACCAGCGCCGGTACACCGTGGTCTTGTGCACCCCGGACCGCTCGGCGACCGCGTCCACGGTCAGTTCGCCGAACCCTCGTTCGGCCAGCAGGTCGAGGGTGGCGTGCAGCACGGCCTGGCGGGTGCGTTCGGTCCGGCCGCCGGGCCGCTGGGTACCGGAGGTTGCCAATTGCTACTCCTGTTGCGTTAGTGTGGGCAGTATGTCAGACCCAGCGAAGATCGCCGAACTCATCGGTGACGCGAAGATCGTCGCCATCGGTGAGAACAACCACCACATCCACGAGTTCGGCGACCTGCGCAAGCGTTTGCTCCAGCACCTCGTCGAGCAGCACGGCTTCCGGGTCGTGGCCTTCGAGTCCGGCTTCGCCGAGGGCAAGCTCGTCGAAGACTGGCTGAACGGCGCCCCGGGCGACGTCGCCGACATCGGCCGCGACGGCTTCTCCTTCTCGCTCGGGGAATCGCCTGAGGCCCACGAAATGCTCACGTGGCTCCGCGAACGGGGCGACGTCCGGTACTACGGCCTCGATGTGCCGAGTTCCGCGGGCTCGCCGGTGCCGTCGCTCGACGCGGCCCGCGCCTATCTGTCCACTGTGGATGACGCCGCGACGAGCCTGGTCGACGCGGCGATCGAGGCGGCCAAGGGGTACGCGTCGGTCAGCAGCGCGGAGGCGCCCGCCAAGTACGCCGCTCTCGACGACGCCGCCAAGGACAAGGCGACCGCGGCGCTCACCCGGCTCAAGACGCACCTGACCTCGTTGCGTCCCGTTTACGGGGACACCGCCGTCGCGGAGCACCACGTCGAAGGCGCACTGCGCGTCGACGCGTACCTCGCCGAGGTCGCCGCGATGATGTCCGGTGACGCGCCCGCCCTGCAGAGCGGTTCGCGCGACGCGTACATGGCGGAGACCGTCCGGTTGATCCGGCGGCTGCACGGCGCCGACACGAAGATCGTCGTGATGCTCCACAACGGACACCTCCAGCGCGTCCCGTTCTCGCCGTTCCCCGGGCTCGCCTCACCTTCGGCGGGCACGCATCTGGCCGCCGAGTTCGGCGACGACTATTTCGCGCTCGGGCTCACCGCCGTCGAGGGCGAGACCACCGGGCTCAAGCCCGATCCGGCCGCGCGGCTCGGTTTCACCGTGTACCGCCAAGAACTGGACGCACCGGCCGAAGGCAGCGTCGAAGCCGAAGGCCCCGGGCTCGTGGACCTCCGCGCACGACGGGGAACCGCGGGACCCCAGAGCATCCGGCACGCGCATCTGGTTAACCCCGTCGACGTCGCCGACGCCTTCGACGCGCTGGTCTGCTTCCCGAAATCGACGGTCAGCGGCCATATCGGGCAAGACCAGTCGAACGGGTGACACTCCGGGGTTGCCGCCCCCCGGGGTACAGGCGTAGAGCCAAGGCATGATCATTCGACTGGTACGGGTCATGGCCGCGCTGGCGCTGCTGGTGCTGGTGGCGCAGCCCGCCTCCGCGACGGAAGTCCAGCAAAACCCGCCGAACTGGGGGCTGGACCGGATCGACCAGCGAACGGGTCTCGACCAGCTCTACCACTACGAGACCGACGCGAAGGACGTCACGGTCTACGTGATCGACAGCGGGGTCGACGCGGCGCATCCGGACTTCGGCGGCCGGGTGAAGCCCGGTAAGGACTTCCTCAACGGCGGCACGGACACCACCGACACCAATGGTCACGGCACGTACCTGGCCGGTGTCGCCGCGTCGAGGACCTTCGGGGTCGCGAAGGGCGCGCAGATCGTCCCGGTCCGGGTGATCGACGCACAGGGCGGCGGCGCGACGGACAAGATCATCGCGGGTATCGACTGGGTGACGCAGAACGCGCAGCAGCCGGCCGTGGCCGTCCTCGGTATCGGCGGCACGGCCAACGACCAGCTCGACGCCGCCGTCCGCGCGCTCGCGGCGGTCGTCCCGGTCGCCCTCCCGGCGGGCGGCGAGGCCACCGACGCGGGCAAGTTCTCCCCCGGACGGGTCACCGAAGCGCTCACCGTCGGCTCGACCGACGCGAGCGACCAGGTCGGGTCGACGTCGAACCACGGCGAGGTCGTCGACCTGTTCGCCCCCGGCGTGGACGTGCCGGGACCCAACGCCGGTGGCAGCGGCGGAAGGGTGCTCAGCGGCACGTCGTCGGCCGCCGCGCACGTCGCCGGGGTGGCCGCGCTGTACCGGTCCCTGCATCCCGCCGTCTCCGCGCCGGACGTCGCGAAGGCGCTCGTGGACCTCGCCGCGGTCGACGTGCTGACCGGGGTCCACGAGGGCACCTCGAACCGGCTGCTCCAGAGTCCGGGTGTGCAACTCAGGCGGGGATGATGTCCATCACCTGGGCAACGACTCCCGCCCTGCGGGACCGAACGGGTAACGTGCCTCACCTACCGATCCGATGATGGGAAGGACCGGCATGTTCCGCAAGGTACTGGTCGCCAACCGGGGTGAGATCGCCATCCGCGCGTTCCGCGCCGGATTCGAGCTCGGCGCGGGCACGGTGGCTGTGTTCCCGCACGAAGACCGCAATTCGCTCCACCGGCTGAAGGCCGACGAGGCCTATGAGATCGGCGAACCCGGTCACCCGGTGCGGGCCTATCTGTCGGTCGAGGAGATCGTCGCGGCCGCCAAGAAGGCGGGCGCGGACGCCGTTTACCCCGGCTACGGCTTCCTCTCCGAGAATCCGGACCTCGCGCGCGCGTGCGAGGACGAAGGCATCACCTTCGTCGGACCGAGCGCGGACATCCTCGAATTGACCGGTAACAAGGCCCGCGCGGTCAAGGCCGCGCGCGAAGCCGGGGTGCCGGTGCTGGGTTCTTCCGAACCGTCCTCCGACGTCGACGCGCTGATCGCCGCCGCCGAGGAGATCGGTTTCCCGGTCTTCGTGAAGGCCGTCGCCGGCGGTGGCGGGCGCGGTATGCGCCGCGTCCAGGAGCCCGCGCAGCTGCGCGAGTCCATCGAAGCCGCCGCGCGCGAGGCCGAGTCGGCCTTCGGCGACCCGACGGTGTTCATCGAGAAGGCCGTCGTCGAGCCGCGCCATATCGAGGTCCAGATCCTCGCCGACGGCGCGGGCAACGTGATCCACCTCTTCGAGCGCGACTGCTCGGTCCAGCGGCGGCACCAGAAGGTCGTCGAGCTGGCCCCGGCGCCGAACCTGCCGTCCGAACTGCGGGACCGGATCTGCGCCGACGCGGTGAAGTTCGCCCGCCAGATCGGCTACCGCAACGCCGGCACCGTCGAGTTCCTGCTCGACCGGGACGGCAACCACGTCTTCATCGAGATGAACCCGCGTATCCAGGTCGAGCACACCGTGACCGAGGAGGTCACCGACGTCGACCTCGTCCAGTCGCAGCTGCGCATCGCCTCCGGCGAGACGCTCGACGACCTGGGGTTGTCGCAGGACAAGGTGTACCTGCGCGGCGCCGCGCTGCAGTGCCGCATCACCACCGAGGATCCCGCCAACGGCTTCCGCCCGGACACCGGGATGATCAGCGCGTACCGCTCGCCCGGCGGTTCCGGTATCCGCCTCGACGGCGGGACGGCGTTCGCCGGCACCGAGATCAGCGCGCACTTCGACTCACTGCTGGTGAAGCTCAGCTGCCGCGGCCGCGACTTCAAGACCGCCGTCGGCCGTGCCCGCCGCGCGGTCGCCGAGTTCCGGATCCGCGGTGTGGCCACGAACATCCCGTTCCTGCAGGCCGTCCTCGACGACCCGGACTTCCGCGAAGGCCGCGTCACGACGTCGTTCATCGAAGATCGCCCGCATCTGCTCACCGCGCGGCATTCGGCCGACCGCGGGACCAGGCTGCTGACCTACCTCGCCGACAAGACGGTCAACAAACCGCACGGCGAGCGTCCGCGCACCCTCGACCCGCAGGTCAAGCTGCCGAAGCTGCCCAAGGATCTCGAACCGGCGCCCGGTTCGAAGCAGAAGCTCACCGAACTGGGCCCGGACGGTTTCGCCCGCTGGCTGCGGGAGTCGCCGACCATCGGCGTCACCGACACCACCTTCCGTGACGCGCACCAGTCGCTGCTCGCCACCCGGGTGCGGACGAAGGACCTCCTCGCGGTCGCGCCGGTGGTCGCGCGGACCACGCCGCAGCTGCTTTCGCTGGAATGCTGGGGCGGCGCGACCTACGACGTCGCGCTGAGGTTCCTGGCGGAGGACCCGTGGGAGCGGCTGGCGAAGCTGCGGGAAGCGGTGCCGAACATCTGCCTGCAGATGCTGCTGCGGGGCCGCAACACCGTCGGGTACACGCCCTACCCCACCGAGGTGACCAACGCCTTCGTCGAGGAGGCGACGGCGACCGGCATCGACATCTTCCGGATCTTCGACGCGCTCAACGACGTCGAGCAGATGCGCCCGGCGATCGAAGCCGTCCGCGAGACCGGGACCGCCGTCGCCGAGGTGGCGCTCTGCTACACCTCGGATCTGTCGGACCCGTCGGAGAAGCTGTACACGCTGGACTACTACCTCAAGCTGGCGGAGCAGATCGTCGGCGCGGGGGCGCACGTCCTGGCCATCAAGGACATGGCGGGCCTGCTGCGGGCGCCGGCGGCGGCGCGGCTGGTTTCCGCGCTGCGCAAGGAGTTCGACCTCCCGGTGCATATCCACACGCACGACACCGCGGGTGGCCAGCTGGCGACGTACCTGGCCGCGATCCAGGCCGGGGCGGACGCCGTCGACGGTGCCGTCGCGTCCATGGCGGGCACGACGTCGCAGCCGTCGCTTTCCGCGCTCGTCGCCGCCACCGACCACTCGGACCGGCCGACCGGGCTCGACCTGCAGGCGATCGGTGACCTGGAGCCGTACTGGGAGAGCGTGCGCAAGATCTACGCGCCGTTCGAGGCGGGGCTCTCCTCGCCGACCGGGCGGGTGTACCACCACGAGATCCCGGGCGGTCAGCTGTCGAACCTGCGCACCCAGGCGATTTCGCTCGGTCTCGGGGAGCGGTTCGAGGACATCGAAGCGATGTACGCGGCCGCGGACAAGATCCTCGGGCACTTGGTCAAGGTCACGCCTTCGTCCAAAGTGGTCGGTGACCTCGCGCTGCACCTCGTCGGCGCGGGCGTCTCGCCGTCCGACTTCGAGGCGGAGCCGAACAAGTTCGACATCCCCGACTCGGTGATCGGCTTCCTGCGCGGCGAACTGGGCGACCCGCCCGGGGGCTGGCCGGAGCCGTTCCGCACCAAGGCACTCGAAGGCCGGGCGCGGCCGAAGCCGGTACAGGAACTGTCCGAAGAGGACCGCAAGGGGCTGGCCGAGAACCGGCGCGCGACGCTGAACCGGCTGCTGTTCCCCGGGCCCACGAAGGACTTCGAGGCGCACCGCGAGCAGTACGGTGACACCTCGGTCCTGCCGTCCAAGGACTTCTTCTACGGCCTGCGGCCGGGCGAGGAGTACTCGGTCGACCTCGAACAGGGTGTCCGGCTGCTGATCGAGCTGGAGGCCATCGGCGAGGCGGACGAGCGCGGGCTGCGCACGGTGATGTCCACGCTCAACGGCCAGCTGCGCCCGATCCAGGTCCGCGACACCTCGATCGCGTCGGACATCCCGGCGACGGAGAAGGCCGACAAGGGCGACCCGAAGCAGATCGCCGCGCCGTTCGCGGGCGTGGTCACGTTGCAGGTGTCCGAGGGCGACGAGGTCGAGGCCGGTGCGACGGTCGCGACCATCGAGGCGATGAAGATGGAGGCGTCGATCACCGCGGCGAGCGGCGGCAAGGTGTCGCGGCGCGCGATCAACGCCGTCCAGCAAGTGGAAGGCGGGGACCTGCTCCTCGTCCTGGAGTGATGTGGGCTGAAAGGGCCCTTCACCGCATGCCACGCGGTGAAGGGCCCTTTCGTCACGTCTGATGCGGGGAAAGGGCCCTTCGGCCGCTAGCCTGGACCGGGTGCTGATCAATGCCGTACCCCAGTTCCAGGGCGCTCTGACCGAACGCGCGCCGGAGTTGCCCGAAGGTTGCGTCGCGCTCGCCGAGCTCGCGGGCCACGTGCTGGGCGTGCCGGTGCACCACATCCGCCAGACGCGCGAGACGTCGCCCGTGGTCGACGGCATCGCCAACCGCGCGGTGCTCACCGGCGCGAACCGCACGGCGCAGCTCGCCGCCCTCGAAGCGCCGGGCGGTCCGGTGCTCACCATCGGCGGGGACTGCGGCGTCGAGCTGATCCCGATCGGGGTCGCGCGCTACCGCTTCGGGCCGGGGCTCGGCGTCGCGTGGTTCGACGCGCATTCCGACCTCAACACCGCGGAGACGTCGCCGTCCGGCGCGTTCCACGGCATGGTGCTGCGGTCGCTGCTCGGCGAGGGCGACCCGGAGTTCGCCGCGAACCCGCCGGTCGAACCCGGACGCGTCGTCCTCGCGGGGACGAGGGCCTTCGACGACGCCGAGCGGGCCGTGGTCGACCGCGGGCTCGTCGTCGAGACGGCCGACGTCGCCGCCGGGCTGGCCGGCGCGGACAAGGTCTACGTCCATCTCGATCTCGACGTGCTCGACCCGGCGGAGTTCGGCGGGCTGAACTATCCGGAGCCCGGTGGCTTGACGATCGAGCGCCTGGTGGCGATGCTTCGCGGGCTGAGCGGGTTCGAGGTCGTGGGCGCGGGGATCACCGAATGCGCCGGCACCGAGGTCCGCGTGCTGGAGCCCGTGCTCGAAGTACTCGGGGAATTGCTCACCGGAAAGCAGTGACGCTCCGTATTCATCGGCCGTTCGTACGTACCGCGCGAGGCGTTTGCCGGGCACTTGTCATCAAAATTCAGGGGTGACCCGTGATTTTGTCACGATGATGACAAGAAATCGGTTTCTTCTGCGAAAGGTGACACATTCACGAGCGACTCCGCGATGTGTTCGTTGTCACCCCACGACGATCGTGGGAGGTCGGGACGCTGGGCGGAGCAAAGGAGCTGCGATGTCGGTGGAGCGCGGAATCGAACACGCTGCGCAGCCCCCTGCGGCACTTCCCCGCAAGCTCGCCGACATTTTGCGACCGGAACTGGGCAGTCTCGCCAACGAGATCGTCGACGAGATCCGGGCGACCATCCCCGCGTACGCGCGCCCGCTCGACGGGCCGTACGGGAAGTCGATCCGCGCGGGCGTCGAGTACGCGATCACGTTGTTCGTCGCCCAGATCGCGGATCCGAGCGTCTCCAAGGAACAGTCGCACGAGGTCCACCACCGCCTCGGGCAGAACGAGATGCGGGAGGGCCGCAGCCTCGACACCCTCCAGTCGGCGTACCGGGTCGGTGCCAGGGTCTCGTGGCGGCGCATCATGCGGGTCGGCCGCCGCAGCGGCCTCTCGTCCGCGGTGATGTCGCAACTGGCCGACGCGATGCTCGCGTTCATGGACGAACTCGCGTCCGTCGCGCTGGACGGGTACCTCGAAGCGAAGGCGCGCACCGCGGGGGCGCTGGACACGTGGCGCCGCAAACTGCTGCACCTGGTGCTGGAAACCCCGCCCGCGCCGGCGAAGGCGATCGCGGAACTCGCGCAGCTGACCGGCTGGACGGTGCCCGAGCGCGCGACGCCGGTGGTGCTGCACCCGATCGGCGAAACCGTCAGACCCCGGCGGCACAACGCCGTGGATTCAGACGTCCTCGCCGAACTCGACTGCGCCGAGCCGAGGGTGCTGGTCCCCGGCGAGATCTCCGTCGCCCGGCTGGCCACCTTGCAGGCCGCGCTGCCGGACTACCGGCTCTCGATCGGCCCGTGCCGCCCGCTGGACTCCGTCGCCGATTCCCTCCGCTGGGCGCGCGAGGCCCTGCACCTGTCCGAACGCGGCATCATCCAGGCCCGCCGGGTGATCCGCGCCGAAGAACACCTCGCCACCCTGCTCGTGAACGCCGATGCCGCGCTGACCTGCCAGCTGCGCGACCGCCTGTTCGCCCCGCTCGCGGAGATGACCGGGAAACAGCGGGAGCGACTGCTCGAAACCCTGCGAGCCTGGCTCGACAGCCAGGGCAACGTCGTCGACATCGCCGAGCGCCTCCAGGTGCACCCGCAGACCGTGCGCTACCGCATGCGGCAGTTGCAGGCGACCTTCGGCGAGCACCTGCGTGACCCGGGGGCGCGGTTCGAGATGGAACTCGCGCTGCGGGCCGGGGTCAGCCCTTCTTCGGCGTCAGCGGGGTTCGCGCTGCCTGAGGTGCTTCCGGCGCCGCGCAAGAGTCCACAGTGGACGCCGAGTGGCTCGTAGCGGCCTGGTTGCCGCCGGGGTGACCCCGGTGAGCCGCGCGCAGCTTCTCCGATTCGGAGGAGACCGGCGGCGTGACCGCCTGTCCCACCGCCGCCGTCACCGGTGCGGCCTCGGCGATCCCGGCCGGGGCCGTCGGGACGGTGGCCACGCAGAGGGGCGCGACGACGAGCGCCGTCCGCACGCTGGCGGGTCTTCGGGTCTGTGCTCTCACAGCGTTTTCCATAGTTCGTAGCGCTCCTTTTCCGCGGACGGGGGAAAGAGATGGTCGATCCGCCGGAGTTGCCTGAGCAGGCTCAGTCGTCCGACGATCGCGCCGGCTTCAGGCCTTGGCGCCGGATCCGCCAGGAGGTCGCGTGCCGTTTCGACCGGCGGCGAGTCGTGCAGGAACGATGTCCGTCCTCGGGCCGATGGCGAGGATCAGCGTGGCGGACAGATGGAACCTGTTCGCCGTCGCGGATTGCCTGCTGTAACCGCCGTAGGGCATCAGCCAGGAGAAAAACGTCCCGGCGATCTCGGCGCAGTGCCGCAACCATCAACGCCCAGGGCGCCTCCAGCAGGTCGATCGGATCCGCCCTCGCCAGCCGCGAGGGATCGACGGCCGCCAGCATGTCGGTGAGTTCCCCGAAGGTCATCGACAGGACCTCCGAGAACGTGGGCGATACCGTCTGGTTTTCCCTCATGAGATGAAGTACCCCAATGCTGCGAAAGCGTTCTCGCCGATCCGGTAGTAGCTGCGGTAACGCGAATCGCCCGGCGCCTCGACACTGCCCGCGTTGGTGCGGCGGCCGGGGCCGGCCATTCGCGACTTCGACGAACCCCCGGCTTCGCGGCGGCCTCCCTGGACGGCGCCGCTCGGCCGAGACACGTGCCGCACTGGCCGAAGTGAACGGGCGGACGGCGCGCGTTCGCCGGATCGGTGGCCTCGCCGATCCTCAGCGGCGCGCCACCGGCGGATCCACATTGGGGCACTTGCGCTCCAGGTCCCAGGGCAGCCCGACCTGGTTGACCCCGACACAAGCCTGGTTCCCCGGCCCCGACGCCATCCCGCTCAACAGCGAGTCGAGATCCTCCTTCACACCACAGCCCGAGAACGGGGGCAGCGTGAAGTCCCGATAGGCGGGATCCGTCCACTTCGGATCGGTGCGCACCACGCCACCGGTGAACATCCCGTACTTCTCCCCGCGGAGATTGATCTTGATCGGCTCGGCGGTGAGGCAGTTGTCGCCGACGTCGAGGCCGACCCCGTTGATGGTGACCCCGCTCAGTTTCCCGTAGACCTTGAGCGGGGTGAGGACGGTCGAGCTGCCCTCCGGTTCCGGGATCGAAACGCCGTCGACGTCGATGATGTGATTGCCGGTCGCGTAGTCCTCCGGCAACAGCTCCATGGTCGCGGTGATCGGGACGAAGCCGAAACCGAGGAAGGTGATCGTGCTCGGCGGCATCATGACGGAGCCGGTGATCTTGCCGGGTCCTTCGGTGTTCTCCAGGTCGACGTGCCACACCGCGTTGACCATGAACGCGGGCTTCAGCCGGGCGAAGGCGCCGAGTTTCGTGATCGACGACGTGCCCTGCAGTTCGAACGGCTGCAACGCGATGGGGTAGAGGGCGTTGGCGTGGACGTCATCAGCGGCTCGCGCGTCGGCACCGGGCTTCTTCTGCTCACCGGGCTTGCCGGACTCCGGCTTGGGCTTTCCGAGCGGCAGGAGCGCGACACTGCCGAGCAGCGTGTTCTGGTCCGGCGCCTGGGTGCAGGTGATCGGTTTCAGCGGTGTCTCGGCGGCGGTCAGCGCGAGCGACGGCGCGCCCGTGCTCAGCCGCAGTTCGGACGGCACCTTCAGCAGGATGTCGGGGACGGTGCCCGTCGCGACCAGCTTCAGTTCGCCGGTGGCGGGCACCTTCGTCGCCGGGATCGTCAGTGACACCGGGATCGGGGTCTTCTTGTCCCCGTTCGCGGCCGTGAGCTCGACGGTCGCACCGCCCGCGACCTCGGCGACGGCTCCGAGTGACCCTTCGCCGATGGTGAAGGTCAGCGAGAAGTCCTTGACCTGAACGGGCTTTCCGGTCTGGACGACCTTCGGCAGTGTCGCCTGGACGTCCATCGTGACCGGTCGTTCCCCAGCCGGATCCGGGAAGACACAGGTGTTCGCGAGACTCTGGTGCGCGGACGTGGCGCCTTGCAGTGGTGCCGGCGGTGGTGTGGCCGGGTCGGTCGCGGCCGAAGAGGACAGTGCGCCGCTCACCCCCACGAGCAGGATGACGCCCGCCAGAACGGGAAACCTCCCGAGTGCCCGGCGAACCTGCTGTGTCATGGGTGTTCCTCTCGTGCCTTGCGCGGATGGAGACCGTGCGGGGCGGGCGTCCCCGCCCCGCACGGGTGGTTCATCAGGTGATCGGGATCGCCGGGCTGAACGCGCGGTTCTGTGCCGGGTTGGTGTTCTTCACGGTGCAGTTGAAGTTCCACGTCGTCCAGGTGCCGTCCTTCTTGTGGAAGTCCAGCGGCGCGTTGATCGTGGTGCCGAGCGAGGCGGTCGCCGAACCGGGAGCGCCGGCGGTGAACGTCGGGACACCGGTGCCCGCGTCCTGGACGATGTTGAACGACCGGGGGCCGGGCACGTACGGGTTGATCTGGGTCGGGACGTTCAGGTTCGTCACCGTCGCCGAAGTGGGCGTGGCGTTGGTGATGGTGATCGGCATGTTGGCCTTGCCGCGGACGCCGTCGTAGTTGGCGGCGTTGAGCAGCGCGTTGATGGTGGCGTTGATCGTCGCGGTCCCCGAGATGTTCGTCGGGGTGGCGGTGCCGCCCGAGGCGATCGACGTCGGGCCGTCGAACTGGGCCTTCACGTCCAGCTGCTGCTGGCCGATGCCGGGGAAGTTGCACATGTAGGCGACGGTGCCGGTGGCGTAGGTGGTCGCGGCCGCGGCTGTGCCGGCGGTGAGCACGGCGACGGCGCCGAACACGATGCCGGTGGTGGCGACGCCTGCTGACAACTTGCCAAGTCTACGGGACATACCTGTCATCTCCTTTGATCCAGTTTACGTCTCGGGCGGCTTTCCCCATGCGCCTTTCGGCGGATTTTTCTGATCAAATATGCTCGACTCGAGCGGCTTTCTCGGTGGTGGGGTAAACCGAGGTTACCCGCGAGTTATGTACGTAACAAGGATTCATGTCGACATGTTTCGAAGTGGGCGATGGGCCCGTTCTTTCTTGTCAGCGCGCGCTGAATTAGATTATGAAGTTTGTCCGGGGATGACAAAGAGGCGGCCGATCGGTGGAACCGGGTTAACATTCCGCGCATGTCTTCCGAGAATCGACGATCGGGATCACGACGGGTAGCGGGCGTCGCGATTACCGTAATGATCGCAACGGTTTCCCTTTCCGGTACGGCAAGCGCCGCGCCGACCGGCGAAGCGCGGCCATGGGGGAGCAACGACTACGGGCAGGGGACCATACCGGCCGCGGCGCTCGGCGCCAGCGCGGTCTCCGCGGGCGCGATCACCCACCTCGCGCTCAAGGGCGGCGGGGTGATCGCCTGGGGGAACGACAGCTACGGCCAGCTGGCCGTCCCGTCCGCGGCCACGTCCGGGGTTTCGGCGATCGCCGCCGGCTGGGCGCACGAACTCGCGCTGAAGAACGGCGGCGTTATCGCCTGGGGCAACGGTTTCTACGGTCAGAACGTGGTACCGGCGGCCGCGACGTCGGGGGTCACGGCGATCTCCACCAGCGCGTACTTCAATCTGGCGCTCAAAACGAACGGCAGCGTGCTGAGCTGGGGTTCGAGGACGGCCGTGCCCACGACGGTCTCGTCCGGGGTCACCGCGATCTCGGCGGGCGGCGATCACGGGCTGGCGCTCAAGAACGGCGGCGTCGTCGCCTGGGGGAGCAACGGGAAAGGCCAGATCACCGTGCCCGCGGCGGCCACGTCCGGGGTGTCGGCGGTCTCCGCCGGGTTCCGGCACAGCATCGCGCTGAAGAACGGCGGCGTCATCGCGTGGGGTGACAACTTCTACGGCCAGGCCACGGTTCCGCCGGAGGCGCAGTCCGGTGTGGTCGCCATCGACGCGGGCTTCAACCACAATGTCGCGCTGAAAGCCGACGGGAGCGTCTTCGCCTGGGGCAGCAACGTGAAGTCGGAAAGCCGTGACACCAGCACGGAACCGCCGACGGACTTCTGGAAGTTCTCCGGGGTCTGCGCTCCGGTCTACGCCGTTTCCGCAGGTGACAGTACCGGGGTCGCGCTGGTCGACCCGACGGCGCCGTATTTCTGCTGACGGTCCGTGAAGGCCTCCTTGCCTACCCTGAAGGTAGGGAAGGAGGCCTTCACGGACTGCAGGCCCGACGNCGTGAAGGCCTCCTTGCCTACCCTGAAGGTAGGGAAGGAGGCCTTCACGGACTGCAGGCCCGACGGGTGTCAGGACAGGTTGGACTTCATGCTCAGGTCGATCGTGTTGTCGGGACCGGAGATCAACGCCCCCAGCGCGAGGTCGTTGATGAAGCAGTCCTTGAACTCGGGGATGGTGAACGTCCCCGAAGACGGGATGGTCGGCGCGAACAGGTCGACGTTCTTCGAGACCAGGGTCAGGTCGAGCGGTTTGACGGTCTTGCAGGCGTTCGGCACCGTCGGGAGCGGGATGACCGGCCAGAACAGGCCGACCACGATGTTGTCGATCAGCATGTTCGCCTGCGAGTGGGTGGTCAGGTCGCCGTTGGCGAGCGTGCCGGTGACCGGGCCGGTCGGCTCGATCCGCACGCGGGCCTTGATCTTGAAGACACCCGAGACCAGCGAGATGTTCGCCGTCGAGGGCGGCAGGGAAAGGTTTCCGCGGATGCCGACGTTGTCACCGTCGATGACCAGGGCGCCGTCGAGCTGGCCGGGGCCGAGATCGAGGGTGCCGCCGGTCTTCTTCACCGTGGTCTTCCCGGTGACGGTGTAGGACACCGGGATCTCCACCGGATCGTCCGCCAGGGCCGGGGTCGCGGCGAGGCTGCCCGCCACGGCGAGCGCGGACGTGAGCGCGACGACCGTGCCGAGACGGCGACGGGCTGTTTTAGGGCGCGTTCGACCGAACATGGTTTTCTCCTCGTTTTCTCTCCTGGTTTACAAAGCGGACGAATGAGGGATCACCGGGGGACGAGATCGGTGATGACCCAGTTGTCGCCTTCACGTTCCGCGGTGATCGAAAGCTGTGCCGCGGCCGCTGTCGAAGAATTGTTGTCGGCCCGGGTGGCCGCTTGATCGAGGAATACCAGCAGCCTCGCTTTACCGTCGCCGAGTTCCTGGACGGCGGATGAGGAGACGCGGGTGGTGAGAACGAGTTTCTGTGCCGGAGCCTTTTCCCTGACCTGGGCGAACAACTGGTTGTAGGACTCCAGTGCCTTGCCTCTGAGCACCGACGCGGCCGCCTTTTCGGTGGCGTCGGTCCGGTCGTAGGAATAGGAGAAGATCTTGTCGAGCGCCACGGTCACCGCGGAGTTCACCTCGGCCGTCGCGCCGACGTCGGTGAGCGCGGTGTTGACCGCCGACGGCGCCGCCGAGATCGACCTCGCCTCCAGCGTGAACCACACCCCGGCCGCCACCAGCACGGCCGCCGCGACGAACAGGATCAACGGCACCTTCGACCGGCGTGCTGGCGTCTGGGTGACCTCTTCTGCGACGACCTCGGTCTCGGTGTCGGCCGTGGCGGTCATCGCGCACCCACCGGCAGCTGGTCGAGCGCGCTGAGCTTCCAGCCCTCGTCCGTCCTGGTCAGCCCGGCGGCGAACCGGTTGCGCTTCGTCGTCGGCGCCGCGCCCTCCTTCGCCATCGTGATCTCCACCGACGCCAGCATCTTGGCCGTTCCCGCGTGGTCGTCGAGTTCGCTGATCGCCGCGTCGAGCACCTTGCCCGTCGAGACGGTCGCGTCCTGGGTGAGCGTCCGTTTCGTCGCGTCGTCGGCCTTGCCCAGCTGCTCGCGCAGCGGGCCGGTGGACGCGGCGAGCCAGTCGGCGATGCCCTGGTCGACGCGGTGGTGGTCGAGGCTCGTGAGCCGGGCGACGAGTTCACGCCCGGACTTCAGCGCTTCGTCGCGCGAGTTGCCGTAGGACACGGCCTCGGAACCCGTCGCGGTGAACCAGGTGTACCCGGCCCATCCCGCGAACGCGCAGGCCGCGGCGAACACGGCGATCGCGATCTTCAGTTGCGCAGCCACAACATCTCCTCGAGGCTGGTGGACGTCGGCTGGCCGTCGGCGCCGAAGCCGCCGGGGATCGCGGCCGGCGGGACGCCGCCCTTCGGCGCGTTCTGCGAGCCTCGGACCGAACTCGCGTTGCCCTTTTCGAGCGTGCACGCGGCACCGGTGTTGAACGGCAGCGCCGAGAGTTCCGCGCTGCTGCGGACCTTCGTGTCCCCGTAGCCCTTGGTGCACGGAATCGGGTCGAAGAACGTCAGGACCAGCCCGATCTTCCCGGACTGCTCGTCGACGGCGGCGTCGACCGCGGACACCGCCTTCGGGGTGTTGATCAGGAGCTGCCGGAGGCCGTCGGTGCGGGCGGAGAACACGTGCGAGGTGGTGAGCAGGTTCGCCAGCAGGATCGGCAGGCCCGGTTCGTTGTCCCGGAGCAGCCCGGAGAGCTGGGTCGCCGCGTCGGGCGCCGTCGCGATCAGCCGCCGCAGGTCACCGTCCGAACGGGACAGTTGCTCGGCGAACTGCTTGGCGTTGCCGCTGAACTGCCGCCACGCCTGCGACGAGTCGACCTGCGTCTTCAGCACGGTCGAGCCGTCGGTGATCAGCTTCTCCGTCTGCGGCAGGTGGTTCGCGGCCTGTTTGGTGAAGTCGGTGGTCGAGTCCAGCAGCACCTGCAGGTTCGCGCCGGAACCGCGCAGGGCGTTGTCGAGTTCGTCGACCACGGTTCGCAGGTCCTCGGTCGGCACGGACGCGGTCAGCGAGTCGAGGTCGGTCAGCAGATGCTGCACCGGCAGTGGAACGGCCGTCGCCTCACGCGGGATGACCGAACCTTCGGCGAGGTACGGCCCGTCGCCGGTCCGCGGCTGGAGGTCGACGAACTGCTCGCCCACCGCGGACCGGTTCGCCACGACCGCTCGCGAGTTCGCGGGGATCGGGGGCGCGTCGTCGTCGATCACCAGATCCGCTTCCATGCCACCGTCGGTGAGCCGCAGTTCGCCGACCCGGCCGACGGCGACGCCTCGATAGGTCACCTCGCCGTTGGTGAACAGGCCCCCGCCGTCGGTCAGCGAAAGCTTCACGGTGTACCCGCCCGCCCCGAAGAGCCGGCCGAGGCCCGCGTAGCTGGCCCCGACGAACGCCGTCGTCGCCAGCGCGAGGATGACGAACGCGATCACCTGGATCCGGACACGGGTGGTGAGCATCAGCTACCTCCGGAGGACGGCAGCGGCAAGGTCGGGAGCCCCGGCGGAACCCCTTCGCCAGGGGGCGGGAGTTCGACACCCGGCGCGGGGATCACCGAGGCGTACACGTTCAGGTAATCGCCCTTGATGCCGTCGCGGACGGCGTCGGTGAACGGGAACGTCGGCAGGATCTCCAGTGACTTGGGCAGGCTCTCGCCGGCGTCGGCCAGCCGCTTGAGGATCGGCGCGAGCGCGGTGAGGTCGGCGACGAGATCGGCCCGGCTCTTCTTGATCACGTCGACACCGACGTCGGAGAGCCGGTCCAGCGACTGCAACATCGACACGAGTTGGGTGCGCTGCTCGGAAAGGCTCTGGAGGCCGGGGGTGAGATCGGTGAGCGCGCCCTCGACCTGCTGCTTCCGGTTCGCCAGTGTCGTCGAGAGCTGGTTGAGCCCGTCGAGCGCGGAGGTGATGTCGGAGCGATGCGTGTCCAGGTTGGACACCAGCTGCTCCACAGTGGACAGGAACGAGCGGATCTCCTCCTCGTTGCCGTCCATCACCTTCGACAGTTCCCGGTTGATGGTCTGCAACTGGCCGATCCCGCCGCCGTTGAGCAGCAGCGACAGCGCGCCGAAGATCTCCTCGAACTCCGGGTTGCGGTTCGTGTTCGCGACCGGGATCACCGCGCCCTCGCCCAGCCTGCCCTCGGCCTTCGCCGCGCTCGGGGCCAGTTCGATGAACTTCTCGCCGAGCAGGCTGGACTGGCGCAGCCGCGCGATGGCGTTGGCGGGCAGGTGGACGTCGCCGTTGACCGCCAGGACGGTCTCGGCCGTCCAGCCGTCTTCGCCGAGCTTGATCGTCTCGACCCGGCCGACCGGGACGTCGCCGACCTTCACCGCGGCCTGGGGGACCAGGTCGAGGACGTCGGCGAACTGCACGGTCACCCGGTACGGATGGTCGCCGATGTCCGCGCCGCCGGGGAGCGGCAGGTCGTAGACGCCCTTGAAATCCGAGGAACAGGCGGTGAGCGCGGCACAGCACGCGGCGAGCGCGGCGATCTTCCGTTTCGCGGCCATCAGCGCCCCCCGGTGTAGGTGTCGCCGGTGACCGGCAGCGGGAGCGGGAGGTATTCGAGCATGTTGCCGCGGCTCTGCAGCTTGCCGGTCTTCGGGTCGACGGCTTCGAGGACGTTCGTCACCGCAAGCGGGATCGTGTCGAGGGTTTCGGCCAGCGCGGCGCGCTTGTCGACCAGTGTCCCGGTTGTCACCGTGAGCTTGTCCACATTGGACTTGATCAGCGCGCGGTTGTCCTTGATGAACTGCTGGATCTCCGCCAGCGCGCCGCCGAGACCGTTGAGCGCGCGGGCGAGCTCGTCCTTGTTCCGCGCGAGCGTGCCGGTCACCGAGGCGAGCTGCTTGTTGACCTCGCTGACGTTCCGGTCGTTGGTGGCCAGCATCGAGGTGAACCGCTGCAGTTCGTCGACGGTGGCGAACAGGTTCTGCGAGTTCCCGGAGAGGGTCCTGGCGAGGTCGGCGAAGTTGCGCACCGACTCGTTGAACGGCTTGCCGTTGCCCTGGAGGTTCTTCGCGCCGGTGCGCAGGAGTTCCGAAAGCGCGCCGTCGGCGTTCGCGCCGTTGGGGCCGAGGGCCTTGGCGAGGGTGTCGAGGCTGGAGTAGAGCTGGTCGAGTTCCACCGGCGTTCCGGTGCGCTCGACCGGGATCACCGCGCCGTCGCCCAGCCGGTTCCCGGCGCGGGTGAGCTTGGTGAACTGGACGTAGCGGTCGGCCACCACGCTCGGCGCCACGACCAGGACGTTCGTGTCGGCGGCGATCGGGGCCGACCCGTCGACGGTCAGGACGACCTTCACCCGTTCCCCTTCCGGGTCCACCGATTCGACCTGGCCGACGCGGACGCCGAGCACCCGCACGTCCGATCCGCTGTAGACGCCGACGGCGCGCGAGAAGTACACGGTGACGCGGTCGAGCCCGGTGCCGGAGAAGATCCACCAGAGCCCGCCGACGACGGCCAGCGCGAGCACGAGCGCGAGGGTGACGAATCTGCTGATCACCGGCCACCTCCCGGGATCGGCGGGGTGCAGGGATCCCGGTTCTCCGGGATGAGCCCGCACAGATAGCCGTCCACCCAGCGTCCGTTGCCGAGCGAGTTGTTCACCACGCGGAAGTACGGCGCGGCGAGCTCGAGGCTCTTGGCGAGATTGTCGTTCTGCCGCTGCAGGATGTCGGTCACCTCTCCGAGCTGGCTGAGCGCTCCGCCGAGCTGGTCCTTGTTGTCCTTCACCAGTCCCGAAAGCTGGACGGCGAGGTCCTGCGAACCGGTCAGCAGGTCGTGGATCGCCTGCCGCCGGTTGTCCAGTTCGGTCAGCAGCAGGTTGCCGTCCGAAAGGAGTTTGGCGAAGTCGTCGTTCGAGTTCGCGAGCGTGGTGGTGAGGCCGTGCGCGTTGGACAGCAGGCTGGCGAGCTCGTTGTCCCTGGAGGACACGGTCTTCGACAGCGAGGTCAGCCCTTCGAGCGCCTTCTTGATGTGCGCGGGCGAGTTCTTGAACGTGTCGCTGAGTGTCGTGAAGCTCTCCGCGAGCTGATCGGTGTCGATGGCGCCCGCGGTGTCGGCCAGCCCGTTGAACGCCTCGGTGACGTCGTACGGTGTCACGGTCCTGGTGCGCGGGATGACCTGCTTCGGGTTCTGCACCGACTCGCCGGTCGGGCGCAGGGCGAGGAACTTCCTGCCCAGCAGGGTCTTGATCTTGATCTCGGCGGCGGTCCTGTCGCCGATCCAGGCGTCCTTGACCCGGAAGCTGACCACGACGTGATCTTCGGCGAGCCGGACGTCGCTCACCTCGCCGACCTTGATCCCGGCGATCCGGACTTCGTCGTCCGCCTGCAACCCGGCGGCTTCGGAGAATTCGGCCAGATAGGTGGTTCCGGAGCCGATGATCGGGAGGTTCTCGTAGTTGAGCGTCGCGGTCAGCAGCGCGGCCGCGACGGCGCTGCCGACGAGACCGATGACGATCGGGTTCCGCTCCTTGAAGGGTTTCACGACGTGCACCTCTCCGCCGTCGCCGGGACCCCGCGCGGAGGCTTGGTCTGCAGGACGGCCGAGCACAGGTAGAAGTTCATCCAGGATCCGTAGGAGCCGATCCGCCCCAGGTCGTTCAGCTTCCCCGGGAGAACGGTGAGGAAGCGGTCGACCTCGGCCTTGCCGGTCTCCGTCGTCAGCTGACCGGCGAGCAGGCCCAGCCCTTCGATGCTGTCCTTGAGCGGCTTCCTGCCCTGTTCGAGCAGGCCGGCCGTGGCGGTGGTGAGATCCGCCAGCCCGGAGACGGCCTCCCCGATCTCGGTGCGGTCACCGGCGAGCCCCACCACCAGCTCCTTCAGCGTGGAGACCAAAGTGGACAGTGCGTCGCCCTTGCCGTTGATGCTCTTCAGCACCGTGTCCAGGTTCGTGATCACGTCGCCGATCACCTTGTCGCGGCCGGCGAGCGTGGTGGTCAGCGAACCGGTGTGCGCGAGCAGGCTTTCCACCGTGCCGCCTTCACCCTGCAGCACCTGGACGATCTCGCCGGAGAGCTGGTTGACGTCCTTGGGCGACAACGCCTGGAACAGCGGTTTGAAGCCGTTGAACAGCTCCGTGAGATCCAGCGCGGGCGTCGTGCGCTCCAGCGGGATCTCCGCGCCGGGCTCCAGGAGCTCGCGCGTGCCCTTGCCGCGTTCGAGCGCGATGTAGCGCTGGCCGACCATGTTGCGGTACTTGATCACCGCTGTCACGTCGGCGGGCAGCCTGCGCTGGGAGTCGAGGGAGAACCGGACGCGGGCCAGGCTGTGGTCGGCGATCTCGAGTTCCTCGATCTGGCCGACCCGGACCCCGGAGATCCGGACGTCGTCGCCGACGTTGAGCGAGGTGGCGTCGAGGAACTTGGCGCTGTAGGTCTTGGTGTCGCCGAGGCCGGTGTTCGTGATGGACACCGCCAGCAGCACCGTGGCCAGCGTCGTGACGACGACGAAGATCAGCCCCTTGATCAGCGGGCTCACGAAGTTCCTCATCGCAGGGTCACCTCCGTGCCCCGGTAGAGCGGGCCGACGAGCACGCTGCCCCAGGCGGGGACCTGATTGGCCGGGACGCCGATCGAGGGGGCGACCAGCGTGGAGATCAGTTCCCGTTCCTGCGGCGAGTTCGCCAGGCCGAGGTCGCCCTGCGCGCCGAGCGCCGGAACGGTGTCGATCGCTTCGATCCCTTGGCTCATCAGGCCGTTCGACGGGTAGCAGCGCGGTTCACCGGTGGCGTCGTAGACCGGATCGTCCTTGCCGGGAACGTATTTGGCCCGGGGCTGGCTGACGGTGATCTCCGCGTGCAGGCCGGGTTCGTCGGTGCCGGCGCCCAGCACCTTGTCCATCTGCGGCTTCAGTTTGGCGAGCGCGTCCAGCGTGCAGGCGAAACTGGGCGAGTACTTCGCGGCGACCTCCAGTGGTGCGCGGCTGTCGGCGGCGAGCGCGATGATGTTGGCGCGGTTGTTGGCGAGGAACGTCGTGACCTGCTGGGAGGACGACGTCACCTGCTGGTACACCGACGCCAGTTCGGCACGTTTCTCCTCGACCGTGTCGAGCGTGACGGCCGAGGCGCTCAGGGCGTCGAGCAGATCCGGCGCGATGTCACCGTACAGCTTGGAAACTTCCGCGAGGTCACGGATGTTGTCGTTCAGCTTCGGCAGGTTCGGGTTGAAGTCCTTCAGGTAGGCGGCCGCGGTGGCGAGCGTGTCGCCGATCTGGTCGCCGCGGCCTTCCAGCGCGGTGGCGACGGTGGTCAGCGTGGTCGCGAGCTTCTGCGGCTGGACCGCCTTGAGCAGGGGCAGCAGGTTGTCGAAGACCCGCTCCAGTTCGATCGCGTTGGCCGAACGGTCCTGACTGATCACGTCGCCGGAGGCGAGCGGTCCCGCGGTCGAACCGTCCGGAATGGACAGTTGCACGTACCGCTCACCGAACAGCGTCTTCGGCACGAGCAGCGCGGACACGTTCTTGGGCAGTTTCGAGACCTTGCCGGGTTCCATGGCCAGGTCGATCTCCGCGCCGCCCGGCGTCGCGCGGACGTCGCGGATCTCGCCGACCACCACGCCGCGGGCCTTGACCTGCCCGCCCGTGCGCAACTGGTTGCCGACGCGGTCCGCCTGCAGCGTCACCGGCACGGATTCGACGAAATCCTTCCGGTAGATCTTGATCGACAGCAGCACGAGGGCGGACATCACCACGAGGAACAGCACCCCGGCCGTCCTGACCCCGGCTTTGCGCAGCCCGCGCCGGCTCATCCGGCCACCTGCACCGTCGTGGTCGCGCCCCAGATCGCGAGGCTGAGGAAGAAGTCCAGCACGCTGACCGCCACGATCGCCGTCCGCACGCCGCGGCCGACGGCGACGCCGACGCCCGCCGGCCCTCCGCTCGCGCGGAAGCCGTAGTAGCAGTGGGCGAGCACGATCACGACGCTGAACACCAGCACCTTGCCGAAGGACCAGAGCACGTCGCCCGGCGGCAGGAACAGCAGGAAGTAGTGGTCGTAGGTGCCCGCGGACTGGCCGTAGAACCAGACGGTGATCTGGCGTGACGCGAGATACGAGGTCAGCAGGCCGATCGCGTACAACGGGATGACCGCGAGGAAACCCGCGATGATCCGGGTGGTCACCAGGTACGGAACGCTGGGGATGCCCATCACTTCCAGCGCGTCGATCTCCTCGGAGATCCGCATGGCGCCCAGTTGCGCGGTGAAACCGCAGCCGACGGTGGCCGACAACGCCAGCCCGGCCACGAGCGGCGCGATCTCGCGGGTGTTGAAGTACGCGGAGACGAACCCGGCGAACGCCGACGTGCCGACCTGGTTGAGCGCCGAGTACCCCTGGAGCCCGACGACCGTGCCGGTGAACACGGTCATCCCGATCATCACGCCGATCGTGCCGCCGATGACCGCGAGCGCGCCGCTGCCGAAGCTGACTTCGGCCAGCAGGCGGGTGATCTCGCGGAGGTAGCGGCGCACCGCGCGTGGCACCCAGGCGAGTGCCTTGAGGAAAAAGAGGATCTGGTCGCCGAGCGTGTCCAGGAACCCGAACCGGCGATCGACCGCCTCGCGGACCCGCGTCGCGCGGGTGGGTGTCGTCGTGACCATCAGCTGCCCTTCGCCGGGACGAGCTGCAGGTAAAGCGTCGTCAGCACGAGGTTCAACAGGAACAGGAGCAGGAACGTGATGACCACGGATTGGTTCACCGCGTCACCGACGCCTTTCGGGCCGCCTTTCGGATTGAGCCCGCGATAAGACGCGACGATCGCCGCGACGAAACCGAAGATGACCGCCTTGATCTCGCTGATCCAGAGGTCCGGAAGCTGCGCGAGAGCGGAGAAACTGGCCAGATACGCACCCGGTGTCCCGTTCTGCATGATGACGTTGAAAAAATAGCCGCCGAGGACGCCGACCACGCTGACCATTCCGTTGAGGAATGCGGCGACCCCCATCGCGGCGAGCACCCGCGGCACGATCAGGCGCTGGATGGGGGAGACCCCGAGCACCTCCATCGCGTCGATCTCCTCGCGGATCGTGCGGGATCCGAGGTCCGCGCACATCGCCGAGCCGCCGGCGCCCGCGATCAGCAACGCGGTCACGATCGGGCTGGCCTGCTGGATGATCGCCAGCACACTGGCCGCGCCGGTGAAGGACTGCGCGCCGATCTGCGCGGTCAGCGAACCGATGTGCAGCGCGATCACCGCGCCGAACGGGATCGCGACCAGCGCCGTCGGCAGGATCGACACACTCGCGATGAACCAGAACTGCTGGATCAGCTCGCGTGTCTGGAACGGCCGCCGGAAGGTCAGGCGGACGACGTCGAGGCCGAGTGAGTAGAGCCTGCCGGTCTCCCGGATCGCACCCGCGCCGGGGAATGAGGGTGCGTTAGTCCGGACGCCCACGCCGACCCTCCCGTTTTCCGGGCACGGCGAATACACCCCAGCTTGCGCAATTCCTTTGCTCCGAATGGCGGAACGGAATCGTTGAACAGTATCAACGGGGTGTTACCGTGCTGTTTGCTACTGGTCGGTACGCTAATCACGCGCCTGCCTGGTGACAAGAACTTCGGTGTGATCAAGACGTCACGTCCTGGTAACCGGAGAATTCTTGTTCCTTTTTGACAAAGGCGGGCTCTGGCCTTGTCCGTTCTTTCGTGTCCGGTGGCGCGCTGGTCCATTCGTGTCGCGGTAATCGAGTGACCGCGTCGGCAGGGCGGCGGAGGCGCGCGGGTGCCGGAAGTCCGTGAAGGCCTCCTTCCCTACTCTCAAGGTAGGCAAGGAGGCCTTCACGCGAGACAGAAGCCTCAGCGCGCCAGTTCGGAGACCAGCTCGTACGACCGCACCCGGTCCGCCTGGTCGTGCACCATGGTCGTGATCATCAGCTCGTTCGCGCCCGTGTCGGCCAGCAGGGTCTCGAGTCCCTTGTGGACCGTCTCGGGCGAGCCGATGATGCTGCTCGCGGCCCGGTCCTCGATGAACACGCGCTCGATGTCGGTGTACGGGTAGGCCGCGGCCTCTTCCGGCGTCGGCAGCGGGATGGGGCGGCCCTTGCGCAGGCTGAGGAACGTCAGGCCGCTGGGGGCGGCGAGGTACTGGGCGCGCTCGTCGGTCTCGGCGGCCACCACGGAGACGCCGAGCATCACGTACGGCTCGTCGAGGACGTCCGACGGTTTGAACGAGTCGCGGTAGAGCGCCACGGCAGGGAGCGTGTTCTCGGCGCTGAAGTGGTGCGCGAACGAGAACGGCAGGCCCAGTTCGCCCGCCATCCGCGCGCTGAAGCCGCTCGACCCGAGCAGCCACACCGGCGGCTTGTTGCCCTCGGCGGTCACGGCGTTGACGGCGCGCTGGTCGGAGTGCTCGAAGTAGGCCAGCAGTTCCGCGAACTGCTGAGGGAAGTTCTCCGCCGTGAGTCCGCCGGGGCCGCGCAGCGCCAGCGCGGTCCGCTGGTCGGTGCCCGGGGCGCGCCCGATGCCGAGGTCGATCCGGCCGGGGTGGAACGCCTCCAGGGTGCCGAACTGCTCGGCCACCACCAGCGGCGCGTGGTTCGGCAGCATGACCCCGCCGGAGCCGACCCGGATGCGTTCGGTGGCGGCCGCGACCTGGCCGATCATCACGGCGGTCGCGGAGCTCGCGATACCGGGCATGTTGTGGTGCTCGGCGAGCCAGTACCGGTGATAGCCGAGGGCTTCGGTCCGGCGCGCGAGGTCGAGGGTGTTGCGCAGCGCGTCCGCGACACCGCCTCCGGCCACGACGGGCGAGAGGTCGAGCACGGACAGCGGGATGTCAGGCAAGGAGGTCACGCGTCGGTACAACGCCGCGGACCCGCGATCCCTTCCCTTGCCTGTCGATCGATCGAAATTAACCGACTCGATGTACCCGGTACGCGGCGGAGTCTTCCTGTTTCCACGGTACGGTTGCCCCCTAATGCGAGCGTGGGAAAACCACTGAAAAGAAAGGATTAAGGGTGCCGCGTCCGGAACGACCGCTGGACCCCGGGGACGATCCGTTGCTGGGGTTCGCCGCCGATCTCCGGCGTCTGCGGGAGAAGGCCGGGAATCCGACGTACCGGGAGCTGGGCAGGCGCGCCCACTACTCCGCCGGCACCCTCTCCGAGGCCGCCGGCGGGAAGAAGATGCCCAGCTTGGCGGTCACGTTGGCCTATGTCCGGGCGTGCGACGGCCCCGAGGAGGAGTGGGAGGCGCGATGGCACGACGTGACCGAGCGGACGCGTGCCGGAGTCGGTGATTCACCGGTTGTCCCGGCGAATGGGGAATCGGTCCCTTATATCGGTCTGGCCGCATTCGGGCCGGAGGACACGAGCCGATTCTTCGGGCGCGAACGACTTGTCGAAAAACTCGTCAGCAGGCTTTCGGCTCAACGATTCTTGGCCGTTCTGGGTGCTTCGGGTTCGGGTAAGTCGTCCTTGCTCAGGGCAGGCCTCCTTCCCGTGCTCGCCGAGACCTCCGTCACCCTGCTGATGACCCCGGGTTCACGGCCGTTGCAGGAGTGCGCCGTCCAGTTCGGCGCCGCGCTCGGGCTCGCACCCGGCGGGCTGCTCACCGAGTTCACCGACCATCCCCGCAACCTCGGCCTCGCCGCCCGTCAGCTGGTCGCCGACCGCGAGGGCGACGTCGTGCTGGTCGTCGACCAGTTCGAAGAGGTCTTCACGCTCTGCCAGGACGCCGACGAACGGACTGCCTTCCTGTCGGCGCTGCTCACCGCGACGACCGAGCCGGAGAGCCGGACCAGGGTCGTCCTCGGCATCCGCACCGACTTCTACACCCACTGCGCGCGGCATCCCGAACTGGTCGAGGCCATGCAGGACGCGCAGATCCTCGTCGGCCCGATGAGCACCGAGGAGCTGCGGCAGGCCATCTCGCGGCCGGCGATCGACGCCGGGTACCGCGTCGAGAACGCGCTGGTCTCACGGCTCGTCGCCGACGCGACCGGGCAGCCCGGTGTGTTGCCGCTGCTCTCCCACGCGCTGCTGGAGACCTGGCGCCGCCGTCATGGCAACACCCTCACCCTCACCGGCTACGAGTCCACCGGCGGGATCGAACGGTCGGTCGCGCAGACCTCCGAGCACACCTTCACCGCGCTGACCGAGCACCAGCAGCGGCTGGCGAACCAGATCTTCCTGCGGATGACCGCGCTCGGTGAAGGCACCGAGGACACCAAACGCCGTATCACCCGCGACGAGGTGGACGCCGACGACCCGGACGTCGCCGTCGTGCTGGACAGGCTGGCGTCTTCGCGGTTGGTCACGCTCGACGACAACGGCATCGAGATCGCGCACGAGGCGCTGATCCGGGGCTGGCCGCGTCTGCGCGAATGGCTCGCCGAGGACCGTGAGGGCCTGCGCGTGCACCGTCAGCTCACCGAGGCGACCGACGCTTGGGAATCCGTCGGCCGCGACGACGGCTGGCTCTACCGCGGCGCGCGGCTGGCCATCGCCAGGGAGTGGGCGGGGGAGCACGACAGCGCGCTTTCCCAGCGTGAACGCCGGTTCCTCGAGGCGAGCGTCGCGATCGAGAACCACGAGCAGGCCGTGGCCCGGCGCCGCACCCGGCGGCTGCGTCAGCTGGTCGCGCTCCTGGCCGTGCTGCTCGTGCTGGCGACGGCGGCGATGGTGTACGCGGTCCGCGCCGAGCAGACCGCGACCGGCCAGCGCAACAGCGCGCTCGCGCAGAAGGTCGCCGGGCAGGCCATCGAGATGCGGACGACGAATCCGGCGCTGGCCGCGCAGCTCGCGCTGGCGGCGTACCGCGTCGATCCGAGCGTGGACACCCGCGGCAGCGTGCTCGGGATGTTCGAGTCGCCGTACTCGACCAGGGTCCGCGGGCACGGTCATCGCGTCAACGCGACCGCCCTGCGCGGCGACGGCCAGGTGATGGTCACCGGCAGCTGGGACCAGACGGCCAAGTTGTGGGACATCAAGGATCCCCACCGCCCGAACGAGCTGGCCACGCTCTCCGGGCACACCGCCAACGTCAACTCGGTGTCCTTCAGCGCCGACGGCGCGACGGTCGCGACGGCGGGCTGGGACAAGACCGCGCGACTGTGGAACGTCGCCGATCCGGCGAAACCCGGGCCGGGCGTCCTGGTCGGGGAGCATCCGAGCCGGGTCAACGCGGTGGCGTTCAGCCCGAAGGCGGCGGTGCTCGCCACCGCGGACGGCGATGGCACGGTGCGCCTGTTCGACGTCCGCGATCCCGCGAAACCGGTGCTCGCGGCCACCCTCACCGGGCACACCGGCAACGTCAACGGTCTCGCCTACGCCCCCGACGGGCGGACGCTCGTCTCGACCGGCGCCGACAAGACCGCGCGGTTGTGGGAGGTCGCCGACCCGCTGAAGGCCAAGCCCCTCGGCGTGGTGAACGGGCACACCGCCGGGGTCCACTCGGCGACGTTCAGCCCGGACGGCCGGACGCTCGCCACCGCGAGCATCGACCAGACCGCGCGGCTGTGGAACGTCGCCGATCCGATGGCGCCGTCACCGCTGGGGACGACGGCCGCGCACAAGACCATCGTGCGGTCCGTGGCGTTCAGCCCCGACGGGACGACGCTGGCCACGACCGGTTTCGACCGCGCCGCACGGCTGTGGGACATCGCCGATCCGGCGAAGCCGCGCGAGAAGCCGGCGCTCGTCGGGCACACGGCGGCCGTGGTCTGGGCGGTGTTCTCCCCGGACGGCCGCACGCTCGTGACCGCGAGCGACGACCAGACGGTGCGGATGTGGGACCTGCCGGGTCCCGCGATCAGCGGTCCGGCGAGGTCGGCCTGCCGGGCGGTGTTCAGCTCCGACGGGAAGCTGCTGGCCACCGGCAGCCAGGACGGCGTGGTGCGCCTGGTCGACGTCTCCGACACCCGGAACCCGCGTGAGGTGGGCAAAGTCGCGGGCTTCGGCCAGGGCGTCTGCGGTCTCGCCTTCAGCCCGGACGGGCGGACGCTCGCCGCCGGCTCCTGGGACCACACCATGCGGCTGATCGACGTCACCGACCCGCGCAAGCCGGTCGACACCGGCGTCTTCTACCGCCCGTCGGACGAGATCGACCCCGTCGCGTTCAGCCCGGACGGCCGGACGCTCGCGACCGCGGGGTCCGGGCACACGGTGAAGCTGTGGGACGTGGCCGACGTCCGGCGGCCGGTCGAACTCGCGACCCTCACCGGGCACGAGGACGACGTCCATTCGATCGCGTTCAGCCCGGACGGCCGCACCCTGCTCAGCGGCGGCTGGGACCACACCGCCCGGCTGTGGGACGTCTCGATGGCGAAGGCGCCGAAGTCGCTTTCGGTATTGAAGGGGCATTCCGACACGGTGTTCTCGGTCGCCTACAGCCCGGACGGCAAACTCGCCGCCACCGGCAGCGCGGATCGCACCGGCAGGCTGTGGGACGTGACGGATCCGGCGGCCCCGCGGGAGGCGGCACTGCTGGCCGGGCACACCGACAACGTCATCTCGGTCGCCTTCAGCGGGGACGGGAAGACCTTCGCGACCGGCAGCTACGACCGGTCCGTGCGACTATGGGACGTCTCCGATCCGGGATCCGTCCGCGAATCGGCGAACCTGACCGACGACGTCGACCGGGTCAACGCCGTGGCGTTCGCCCCCGACGGGCACACCCTCGCGGGCTCGGTCGCGGACGGCAGCGTGCGGTTGTGGGAGACCAGCCCCGAACGGGCCGCCGAACGCATCTGCGCGACCGTGTACCCGCGGATCACGGCGGACGAGTGGGAACAACACCTGCCGGGGCTCGATTACCGGCCTCCGTGCCCGTGACCACGGTCGATTCGTTGTTCGGCGTTGTTGTTCGGTGAGATCGCCGTGACACCGAACAACGAAGAGGCGCTAGAAATACCCCTGGACGTGCGATGCGTCCCCACATCGTTCACTCACCGGGGGTCTGAAGGGCTCCTTCAGGGCATTCACCAGTGTCCTGAAGGAGCCCTTCAGCTTTTTCGCGCTCGCCCCGTGTGTTCGCCGCCCGATCACGCGTGTCGTCCGTCGAGGCACGGCGAACTCACGTGATCAGGCGGCGAACTCACGTGATCAGATGGACGACACGCGTGATCAGGCGGCCGGGATCCAATCCGGGTTCGAGGCCAGGACGGTCAGCTGCTGGGTCGCGCGGGTCAGCGCGACGTACAGCACCCGGCGTCCGGTGGTCGACTCCGTGATGAGGTCGTTGGGTTCCACCAGGACGACGGCGTCGTACTCGAGGCCCTTGGAGTCGAGGCTGCCGACGACCTTGAGCCGCTCGTCCGACAGCCCGTCGAGCCAGCCCTCGACCTCGGGCACCCGGTCCATGGCGGTGATCACGCCGACGGTGCCTTCGACGACACCCAGCATTTCCTTCACCGCGGTCTGCGTCACCGCCTCCAGCCCGGCGGCCTCGACGGGCCGGACCTCCGGCGTGATACCGGTCTGCCGCACCGCGCGCGGGAGCTCGTCGGCCTCCGCGTGCCCGGCGACGACCTTCGCGGCCAGGTCGAAGATCTCCGCCGAGTTCCGGTAGTTGGTGCGCAGGGTGAACCGGCGCCGCGTCGTCTTGAGCCCGAAGGCCTGGTCCCGCGCCATCGCGGCCTCGGCCGGATCCGGCCACGAACTCTGCACCGGGTCGCCGACCACGGTCCAGCTCGCGTACTTGCCGCGCCGCCCGACCATCCGCCACTGCATCGGCGAGAGGTCCTGCGACTCGTCGACGACCACGTGCGAGTACTCGTCGTAGTGCTCGGGCCGGGTCGGGGCGCCGCCGCGTTCCGGGTTGACCTCGACGTTCTGGCGGGTCCGGCGGCTCTTGGGCGGCGGGCCGATCAGGACGCGCAGCTCGTCGAGGAGCGCGACGTCCGCGATGGTCCAGCCGCGCGAGCGATCGGCGAAATCGGCCGCGAGCATGCTGATCTCGCCGCGGTTGAGCAGGCCTTTCGCCGCGGACGCGAGCCGCTTCTCGTCGCCGAGCCACCGCAGGATCTGCGCCGGGTACAGGATCGGCCACCAGACCACCAGGAACCGGTGGAATTCGATGCGCTCACCGAGTTCGGTGATCAGCTCGGCCTTGTCGATCTGACGGCCGTCGTCCTTCGCGTGCTGGTCGGCCTTCGCGGCGAGCGCGTCGAGCAGTAGTTCGGCGGCGCGGATCCGCGACCGGTTCGGCGGCCCGCCCGCGGTGTGCACCTTGCGGCGAACCTTGTCGAGCTCGCGCGCGTTGAGCCGCAGCACCTCGCCGCGGTAGACGATCTTCATGTCCTCCGGCGCGTCTTCCGGCGTGTCCCGCAGCGCGCGCAGCAGGATCTTGCGCATCCGCAGCGATCCCTTGATCGCCGCGAGCGGCGCCGGGTCCTGGCGGGTCGCTTCGAGACCGTCGAGGACCTCGCCGAGCGCGCGCAGTTCGACGTTCGTCTCACCCATCGACGGCAGCACCCGCGAGATGTAGCTGGTGAACACCCCGGACGGGCCGATCACCAGCACGCCCGCGCCGCCGAGCTGGCGCCGGTGGCGGTAGAGCAGGTACGCCGCGCGGTGCAGCGCGACCGCGGTCTTGCCGGTGCCGGGGCCGCCGGTGATCTCCGTGACCCCGCGCCACGGCGCCCGGATGACCTCGTCCTGCTCCTTCTGGATGGTGGCGACGATGTCCCGCATCTTCTCGCCACGCGACCGCCCGAGCGCGGCCATCAACGCGCCTTCGCCGACGATCTGCATGCCGTCGGGGACCGCGTCCGCGATCAGGACGTCGTCGTCGACGTCGAGCACGGTCTGGCCGGAGCACCGGATCACCCGGCGCCGGACAACGTCCATCGGCTCCTCGGCCGTCGCCTGGTAGAACGCCGCGGCCGCGGGCGCGCGCCAGTCGGTGACGAGGTTGTCGAACTCGGCGTCGCGGATGCCGAGGCGGCCCACGTAGATGTGGTCGTTGTCGAGGTGGTCGAGCCTGCCGAACACCAGCCCCTCGTACTCCGCGTCGAGGGTCTGGAGGGTCTGATTGGCGTGGTACACCATCATGTCCCGTTCGAACAGCATGGACGCCTGCTCGAAGATGGCTTCCCGCCCGGCGCCATGGCCGATCTCATAGCCCTTGGTACGCATGGCCTCAGCCTGGGCTCGCAATTCGGCGAGCCGGGTGTAGACGGTGTCCACATGGGCTTGCTCGATGGCGATCTCGGCCCGTCTGACCCGAGGTTCGGACACGCAACGCTCCTAAACGCTTCTATCGCCTCCGAGGGCGAAGGACGACTCTACGCGAGCTGGGCGGCGGCTTCACCAAGTCCCGGCCAACGTCACGGCGGAAGGCGTTGAGGCACGATGCACGCATGACCAGGATCGTGGCGGGGACCGCGGGCGGCAGGCGGCTGAAGGTCCCGCCGAAAGGCACGAGGCCCACGTCGGAACGCGTGCGCGAGGCGCTGTTCAACGCGCTGGAGGTCGCAGGCGAGCTCCAGGGTGCCCAGGTCCTCGACCTCTACGCCGGTTCGGGCGCGCTCGGGCTGGAGGCGTTGTCCCGCGGCGCGTCCGGCGCACTGTTCGTCGAGTCGGACCGGCGCGCGGTCGAAGTGCTCAAGGGGAACGTCGCCGCGCTGGGGCTCGGCGGCGCGGTCCGGGCCGGGGCCGTCGAGTCCGTCGTGGCCGCGCCGGCGCCGGAAACGTTCGACATCGTCCTCGCCGATCCGCCCTACGCTGTGGATTCCACCCGTCTGGGGGAGGTCATGGCCGCGCTCGCGGCGGGCCGGTGGGTCACGGACGGCGCGCTGGTGGTGATCGAGCGGGCCGCTAGGGACGGCGAGCCGGACTGGCCGCCGGGCTTCGAGCCGATGCGGACGAAGCGCTACGGCGACACCGCGCTCTACTGGGCCGAATATCAGGTGTGACGCAGAACGCGCAGAACGCGCAGGACGATCCTCGCCTTGGTAGCGTCCGCGCCATGCGGCGTGCGGTCTGTCCCGGGTCCTACGACCCGGCCACCAATGGACATCTCGACATCATCGAGCGGGCGGCGAAGCTGTTCGACGAGGTCGTCGTCGCGGTGGGGGTGAACAAGAGCAAGAAGGGCCTGTTCACCACCGAGGAGCGGATGGACATGCTTCGCGAGATCACCGCGAAGCTCCCGAACGTCCGCGTCGACTCGTGGCAGGGACTCCTGGTCGACTACTGCCGCGAGAACGACATCATCGCGGTCGCGAAGGGGCTGCGATCGGTCAGCGACTTCGACTACGAGCTCCAGATGGCGCAGATGAACCGCGAGCTGACCGGGCTCGAAACGCTGCTGATGGCCAACAACCCGGCGTACGGATTCGTGTCGAGTTCGCTGGTCAAGGAGGTCACCGCGCTCGGCGGCGACATCGAGCACCTGGTGCCGCCGATAGTGTTCAAACGCCTCTCGGAGAAGTACTCCGAACGAGGTTGACCCGAACGGCCGAAGCCGTTGGTCGGGCGCTGGTGAGCGGGGATGAAGAGTTCATCTCGACGCCTTCTGGTGAATACACGATCGGGTTACGGTCCGAAAATGACCAACAAACGATCGCGGATCGCCGCCGCGCTGCTCGTTCTGCTTGTCACCTTCTTCGGTGGGCTGAGTGCCGCGCAGGCCACGGCCGCCCCCGTCTCGGTCCAGCAGAACCCGTGCGGGGATCTCACCGGGTTCAAGCACGTGTCGCTGTCGTCGCTGCCCGCCGAGGCGACGACGACCTACAACCTCATTCAGAAGGGTGGCCCGTTCCCGTACCCGGACAAGGACGGCACGGTCTTCTCCAACCGCGAGAACATCCTCCCGAAGTGCGCGTCGGGCTACTACCGCGAGTACACGGTCCCGACACCGGGCTCGCCCGATCGCGGTGCGCGCCGCATCGTCACCGGTAACGCCGGTGAGCACTTCTACACCGCAGACCACTACAAGACCTTCTCCGTGATCGACGCCGACGGCACCCCGGCGCCGTCCTGCGGCGACACCTCGAAGCTCGCGAAGGTCGGCTACTCGACGCTGTCTTCCGCCGCGAAGTCCGTGGTGGACAAGGCCCGCGGTGGCGCGACCGGCACGGTCTACGAGAACCGCGAAGGTGTCCTGCCCTCGTGCGCTTCCGGCTACTACCAGCTGTTCCCGGTGGGCACGAGCGACCGCGTGATCTCCGGCAAGGGCGGCGAGATCGTCTACACGCCGGACCGCTACGCGACCTTCAAACTGGTGAACCTCGCCGGCTGATCCGCCCCCGTGCAACATTTCGTGCCTCCCCGTCCGTGAGATACACCGGAACACGGACGAGGAGGCACGATGCGGTCTGGGGATGACGCGAGCTTCAGGGAATTCGCCAGGGACAAGGCGCTACCGCTCAGGCGGACGGCGTATCTGCTCTGCGGCGACTGGCATCTCGCGGAGGATCTGGTCCAAACCGCGCTCATCCGCCTTTACCGGGTCTGGCCGAAGGTTCGCCGGAAAGGGCCTGTCGACAACTACACGAGGCAGATTCTGATGCGCTGCTGGCTCGACGAGCGGCGACGACCATGGCGGAGCAGAGAGAACCGCGACGGCGTCGTCCCCGAAGAGCCCGCCGTCCCGGCTGATACCGGGATCTCGGATTCGCTGCTTCGCGCCCTCGCCGAAGTTCCCCCGAAACAGCGCGTCGCCGTCGTGCTGCGCTATTGCGCCGATCTCCCGGTCGCGGAGGTCGCCGTCGCGCTGCGCTGTTCGGAAGGAACGGTCAGGAGCCAGGCCGCGCGAGGACTTGACGTCCTCCGCGCGGCCCTGCAGAGACAGCACGACGAGGCTGTCTCCGGGAGGAGCGCGTGATGGACGAACTCGAAAACAGGCTGCGCGGGATCACCTTGGCCGAGCCCCCGCTCGGTTTCGACCCGGACGAGGTCGCCGGGACGGCGGCGAAGAAGGCGCGGAATCGGCGAGGGATCCTCGCCACCGGGGCCGCGACGCTGGCGGTGATCGCGGCGGCGGTGGTGTTCGTGGCGCCGGCGAACGAGCCGGTGGAAGTGGCACCGGCCGCCGCGCCGCTCAGCCGGGCGGAGCAGAAGGCGCGTGATCTCCGGCATCTGAAGGAAGTGCTGCCGGGCATCCTGGTCGACGCCAAGGACATCGACGTCCGTGACTTCGTGCAGGTGAACGACTGGGACCTGATGACATCGGAGGTCAGGTACACCGACGCCGCCGGGGTGAAACGGCAGCTCAACCTGACCATCAGCGGTCCGGTGACCACAAAGGAGGGCTATCCCCGCGAAGGCCGCTGCGATCTGGGGAAGAGGGCCGATGCCGTCGGGCCCGACCGGAAGCCGACGCGGTGCGAAGAGCTCGTGACCCCGGCCGGGATACCGGTGGTCATCTCCGAGACCACGCGCAAGAACCCGGATCAGGTGGGGGAGCCGACCGTGGTCGGCCAAGGCTTTTCCACCGGGAAGGTGGTCGGCCGCAGCGCGATCGCCTGGCCGTCGGGGGGAGGTTCGGTCAACGTGATCGACCTCGGTTCGTGGGATTCGCCGGACGCCGGACCGGCGCTCACCGACGAGCAATTGATCAAGCTCGTCACCGACCCGGCCTTCACCTTCCGGTGATCATGGCGCGCGGTACCGGCGGGGACACGCCCGGTACCGCGCGCTTTCACCCCTTACGGCGGTGATGAGGGCAAACTGATCTCAGGGAATGTGGGGATCGCTGTAGCAGTAGGTAGGGAGTGGGCCGTGTACCGGGTTTTCGAGGCGCTCGACGAGCTCGTCACCATCGTGGAGGAAGCCCGCGGCGTGCCGATGACCTCCAGTTGTGTCGTCCCGCGTGGGGACACCCTGGAACTGCTCGACGACATCCGCGACGCGCTGCCGGGCGAGGTGGACGACGCCCAGGACGTCCTGGACAAGCGTGACCAGCTGATCCAGACCGCCCGCACCGAAGCGGCGGAGACGATCACCACGGCGAACACCGAGGCCGACCGCACGGTCGCCGACGCGCAGGCCGAGGCCGAGCGCATTCTCGCCGACGCCCGCGCCCGCGCCGAGCAGATGATGAGCGACGCGCACGCCGAGGCCGAGCGCATGGTCGCCGCCGGGCAGGCCGAGTTCCAGAACCTCACCGACCGCTCCCGCGCCGAGTCGGAGCGGATGATCCAGGCGGGCCGCGACGCCTACGAGCGCGCCATCGAGGACGGCCGCGCCGAACAGGCCCGGCTCGTCGCCCAGACCGAGGTCGTCCAGGCCGCGCACGGCGAAGCGGCCCGCATCGTCGACGAGGCGCACGTCGAGGCCGACAAGCAGCGCGGCGACTGCGACGCCTACGTCGACGGGAAGCTTGCCGAGTTCTCCGAACTGCTGGCGACCACGCTGCGGACGGTCGACTCCGGGCGCAACCACCTGCGGTCCCCGGTCAACCTGCCGGGCAACAGCCGGACCTCGCTGTACGACTACCAGTCCTGATCGCCTGGGCGCCTTCACGTACGTGAAGGCCCCCTTCGCCGCGCTAGACGCCAGGGTCCCGGCAAAGTCGTGTTCACGCTGCCCAAGTGGGTGGTGAAGGGCTCATCACAGTGGCCTGACACTTCTCGACTGTCCGCAGGGGATGCTTTCGGGGTGACCGTGCCCGATTCGGGCGTTTTGCGAAAGGGTCGTGAGCGATAAGGAGGGTTAGAGCCGTCCTTATCGCTCACGACCCCGGTCAGAACCGTACAGATAGATATCAAACGGACATTCATCTGTCCTCTGGCGTCTTTTGTGGACATCGTCCGTTCAGGGCCTCTGTCATCGGCCCCGTTCGGGAGGTCCACCTCGAATCACCAAGAACGGCACCGGCCAGCGTTTAGGCGACTTCGCCGGGCCCCTGACCCTGAAGGTAGTGAAGGAGGCCTTCACGGACCGGGTCTGAAGCCAACCGCAGCCGGAATCCACGTCGGCACCTGAGACACCTTTGGTCAGAACCCGAATCGCCACTCACGCCCCCCCCGCAGCGATCAGACTTTGCCGGGCCCCTGGCGCTAGACGCAGTGAAGGGTGCCTTCACGGACTTACCTGCTACCAGCGTTCCCAGAGTCGCGGCTCCATCCGGCGCCGAGACAACGCAGGCCTCAGCCGGTGCGCCCAATGTGGCATCGGAGACGCTCAGTGTCCCCAATGCCACATTGGGCGCACTCGTCCGATCCCAAAGGAGGCCTCACGGACCTCACGGGTCCCGGCCACCCGAAAGTGAGTGGCGGTACCTGCGTACCCTGGTGACCGATGTCTGAGAACAAGTCTCCGCAGGCCAGGCCTGCGCAACTGGACGACCGGAACCCGTGGGTGCTCGACACCCGCGAACTCGGCCGTCACGCCGGCCTGAGCAAGGCCGTCCAACGCTCGATCCCCATCGAGACCGCGCTCGGTGTGCCCGACGTCATCACCATCGACGCCGGTTCCACCCTCGGACTCGACCTGATGCTCGAGTCCGTCGTCGAGGGTGTGCTCGTCAGCGGCACGGCGTCCGCCGTCGCGACGGGGCACTGCTCGCGATGCCTCGACCCGATCACCGAGGATGTCGAGGTCGACCTGACCGAGCTCTTCGCCTACCCCGGCTCCGCGACCGAGGAGACCACCGACGAGGACGAGATCCCTCGCCTGGTGGACGACCGGATCGACCTCGAGCCGACGGTCCGCGACGCGGTGGTGCTGGCGCTGCCGCTGGCCCCTCTGTGCGCCGAGGACTGCCGGGGACTGTGCACCGAATGCGGTGTCAAGTGGGCCGATCTCGAGCCCGGGCACGGGCATGAGAAGATAGACCCTCGGTGGGCCGCGCTGGTCGATCGTTTCGATGACGAAACGGGCGATGACCAGGCCGATGGCCCCGGAAAGCAAGCCTGACGAGCACCAGCTCGTTCCGGAGAAGCAAGTTCGCTCGCGACCGCGGGCAGACCGTCTGAAGGAGATCTACTCGTGGCCGTCCCGAAGCGGAAGATGTCGCGATCCAACACCCGCGCGCGCCGCAGCCAGTGGAAGGCGGCTCCGGTTCAGCTGGTGCCCTGCTCCAACCGCGCCTGCAAGCAGCCGAAGCTCCAGCACATCGCGTGCCCGGCCTGCGGCCAGCACAACGGTCGCCAGGTCGTCGAGCCCGCCTGATCGGCAGCCGACGACATGGGGGGCAAATCTGCCGGTGGACCACCCGCGGACCCCGCGCCACTGCTCGAAGCTCTCGGGATCACGATCGAACCCGAGCTGCTGACGCTGTCGCTGACCCACCGTTCTTATGCCTATGAGAACGGTGGGTTGCCGCCGAACGAGCGTTTGGAGTTCCTCGGCGACGCGGTGCTGGGCCTGGTCGTCACCGACCACCTCTACAACACCCATCCCGAACTGGCCGAGGGACAGCTCGCGAAGCTCCGGGCCAGCGTGGTCAACATGCACGCGCTGGCCAGGGTCGCGCGCGGCCTCGGTGAGGGCGGGCTGGGCAAGCACCTGTTGCTGGGCAAGGGCGAAGAGCTCACCGGCGGCCGGGACAAGGCGAGCATCCTCGCCGACGGGCTCGAAGCCGTCATCGGCGCCGCGTACCAGCAGCACGGGATCGACATCGCGCGCAAGCTCGTGCACCACCTGTTCGACGACCTGCTTGCCGAGGCGCCGCTGCGTGGCGCCGGCCTGGATTGGAAGACCAGCCTCCAGGAGCTGACGGCGTCGGCCGGGCTCGGCGTGCCCGAGTACAAGGTCGAGGACACCGGGCCCGATCACCGCAAGGAGTTCAGCGCCACCGTCCTCGTCGGCGGGCGTGAACTCGGCTACGGCTCGGGAACGACCAAGAAGGAAGCCGAGCAGAAGGCCGCCGAGACGGCCTGGCGACAGCTTTCGGCCGAGCTCGACGTCGACCAGCCGCCGAAGACGACCTGAGTCCTCCTCAGCGGGACGGTTCGTTGACGCACGAGCCGGTGAATCAGTAACGTCATAGCAGTCCGCCGCCACTGACGCGATCGTTCAGGTCGCCTGTCGAGAGGTCGGCGGATGCGTGTTCTCTGCCTTGTCACAGCCTGCCTTGTCACAGCGACGGCTTTGGCGCTGGTGACAGGTCCTGCCACTGCTTCGGGTGCTCAGGTCGTCCGGGTGACGTCGCTGAGCGCGTTGCAGTCCGCGATCGACAAGGCCGCTCCCGGCGACGAGATCCGGCTGGCCGACGGCAGCTATTCGGCGGGTTCGGCCATCGCGATCAAACGGTCGGGGACGGCGAACGCGCCGATCACGATCACCGCGGAACACGTCGGCAAGGCCGAGATCAACGGATCGACGGGGTTCTCGTTCTCCTCCGGGGCCTCGCATGTCGTGCTGCGCGGGTTCAAGCTCCGGCACGGTGGATCGCTGAGCGTGCCGGTGGGCAGCACGCACAACCGGCTGACCAGGCTCGACGTCCAGCTCACCGGCGGCGGCAACTGGGTCACCCTCAACGGCGACGACACCGAGTTCGACCGCAACGTGCTGCAGAACCGCACCACCCAAGGTGTCTTCCTCCAGGTGCTCGGTCCGGCGAAGGACATGGCGAAGCGGGTGCATGTGCACCACAACCACTTCTCCAACCACGGGTTCACCGGTGCGAACGGTGGCGAGTCGATCCGGTTCGGGCTGAGCCACCACCAGAAGTACAAGGCGGGCGGGATCGTCGAGTACAACCTGTTCGAGAAGGCCGACGGGGATTCCGAGGCGATCTCCGTGAAGTCGTCGGACAACGTCATCCGGTACAACACGATCCGCGACAGCCGCGGTTTCCTCGTGCTGCGCCACGGCGATCGCAGCGTGGTGGAGGGGAACATCCTGCTGGGCCGGTCCGGGATCCGCTTCCACGGCAACGACCACAAGATCGTCAACAACTACGTGCACACCACGGCGAACCGCGGGATCGTCTTCGGCTCGGGCAACGAGGCGGACAGCGGACCGGACAGCAAACTCCACGACCGGCCCGACCGGGTCGTGGTCGCGTACAACACCGTCGTCGGGACCACGGACGTCGTCCACGGCGACGGCGGTGACTTCAAACCCAAGGACTGCGTGCTCGCGAACAACGTCCTGCAGGGGACGGGAAAGCTCGTGAGCATGCCGGGCGGTTCGGTCGTGAAGTACGAGGGGAACATCGCCTGGGGCGGCCCGGCGGGAATGCCGTCCGGGTACCGGTCGGTCGACCCGAAGCTGGTGCGGGACGGGTTGTACCGCCTGTCGTCCGGGAGCCCCGCGGTCGACGCCGGTGTCGGTTCCTACCCGCACGCGGGCACGGATTTCGATCTGCAGAAGCGATCCGGAAAGTACGACGTCGGAGCCGACGAGCTGCTGCCGGGCGGGGCGCGGAATGCGCTGACGAAGGCGGATGTCGGGCCACTCACGACCACGGTGAGGTGACACGAGGGCCGGTGGGAGAATCGAGGACATGCCCGAACTCCCCGAGGTCGAGGTGGTCCGTGCCGGGCTCGAGGCGCATGTCTCCGGCCGGACGATCTCCGAGGTCGAAGTTCTCCACGCCCGCGCGATCCGCCGCCACGAACTCGGCGCCGAGGACTTCAGCGGACGGCTTTCCGGTGTGAAGATCACCGCCGCCCGCCGCCGCGGCAAGTATCTGTGGCTGGAGCTCTCCGACGGCCAGGCCATGCTCGCGCATCTCGGCATGAGCGGCCAGATGCTCGTCCAGTCCGATGACGCACCCGACGAGAAGCACCTTCGCGTGCGGTTCCGCTTCGCCGACAACGGCCCGGAGTTGCGCTTCGTCGACCAGCGGACCTTCGGAGGGCTCGCGCTCGCGGAACTCACCGAGGTCGACGGGACGGCCTTGCCGGGCACGATCGCGCATATCGCCCGCGATCCGATGGATCCGCGGTTCGATCTCGATCAGGCCGTCCGCGCGCTGCGGTCGAGGCGGACCGAGCTCAAACGCGCCCTGCTCGACCAGACACTCGTCTCCGGGATCGGCAACATCTACGCCGACGAAGCGCTCTGGCGGTCCAAGCTCCACTGGGCCCGCCCGACCGACAGGCTCACCACCGCCCACGGCCGCGCCGTGCTCACCGCCGCCAGTGACGTGATGGCCCAGGCGCTGGTCGCCGGCGGGACGTCGTTCGACGCGCTTTACGTCAACATCAACGGCGAATCCGGCTACTTCGACCGGTCGCTCGACGCCTACGGCCAGGAAGGACTGCCCTGTGGCCGATGCGGGACGGCCATCCGGCGCGACCCCTTCATGAACCGTTCGTCGTTCTCCTGCCCGCGGTGCCAGCCGAAGCCGCGCGCGAGGTGAAAACTGTCGTGTACGCCGTGGGCGTCGCGTCAACTAGCATGAACGGGCACGACATGTAGGGAGTGGGATGGTGGCCGCGACCGAGCCCGGTAAGACGACGCTCGCCGAGAAGATCGACAAGCTGTTCCAGATCGTGCTGAGACCCGATCGCGAGCCGTACAGCCACGAGGAGGTCGCCAAGGCCTGCCGCGAGGCGACCGGCGAGAGCTTCTCGACGACGTACCTGTGGCAGTTGCGCACGGGGCGTCGCGACAATCCGACGAAACGCCATCTCGAGGCGCTCGCGCAGTTCTTCGGCGTCTCGCCGGCGTACTTCTTCGACGACGAGCAGAGCGCCAAGATCGCCGAGGAACTCGCGCTCCTCGGCGCCCTTCGCGACGCCGGTGTGCGCGACGTCGCGCTGCGGGCCGTAACGCTTTCCCCCGACGGACTCGACACCATCAGCGACATGATCGACGCGATCGCCCGCAGGGAATCCGGACGGGGCGGCCCGAAGAAGGAGTCGTGAGTGGACCGCCGTCGTAAGGAGTTGTGGCGCCGCTGCCGGAGTCTCGCCGACGGCGTCACCCTTCCCGAACCCTTCGACGCCGAGTCCTTCGTCGCGGACCTGGCGGCCGAACGCGGCCGCCCCATCGAATTGATGCAGGTCAGCGTTCCTTCCAGCGGCCCGTGCGGGCTGCTGATGAGCACGGAACGCGCGGACTACATCCTGTATCCGACCAACACCACCGCGCTGCACCGGCGGCACATCCTGCTGCACGAGGTCGGCCACCTCTTGTGCGGCCACGTCGGCTCGGACGCCGGGGCCGACGGGATCGTGCTCGACGCCGCCGCGGGAAAGACCCTCATGCCGAACCTGTCACCCGAACTCGTCCGCCGTGTCCTCGGCCGCACGAGCTACAGCGCCGTCGAGGAGCAGGAGGCCGAACTGCTCGCCAGCCTCCTCGCGCACCGTGTCGCGCGGACCGTGATGCGCGGCGCCGCGCGTCCCGACGAGAGCGGGAGCGATCTCGCCGGCGGGATGGCGAGGGTCGACGACCTCTTCGGCAGCCGGAAACGGCGCCTGCCGTGACCGAAACCATCGCGTACTTCTGCTGCGTAGTGGCTTTCGCGGGCTTCGGCTACAAGCTGATCCAGGCCCGCCACACCCAGCCGGCGCGGCGGATGTGGTTCCTCTCCGCCTTCGGGATGTGCATCGCGGGCGGCATCATGCTGCTCACCCCGGCCATGGAGAACGCCGTCGGCGTGGAAGAACCCATGGGCAGCCTCCTGAACCTCGGGGCGGACCTGCTCAAGATCGGCGCGATGGCCTTCGCGGTCGCGTTCGCGCGCTCGCTGAAACTGGGGGAGGGCAAGCGGATCGGGTGGCACGCGGTGCTTTCCTGGGCCGTGGTGGTCGCCGAAACCGCGCTCTTCTTCCTGTCCGACAGCTACCGGGTAGGCGACCACACCGCAGCCGGTCCGGGCAGGCTCGGCTGGTTCGTCGCGTACAACGCCCTTTTCCTCGTCTACGGCCTGATCAGCCTGCTGACCTTCTCCATCGTCTTCGCCCGTTTCGCGCGTCATGCCGATCCCGGTCCGCTTCGCATCGGGCTGTGGCTGCTCGTCGGTGGCGGGGTTTCCGCGCTGGGCTGGACATTCTGGGACGTCGACGACATCTACATCCTCGCCACCACCGGTGCGGTCGACGCCGGTGAGGACACGTTCTCGGCGATCCTGGCGGCGCTGAGCGTCGGGCTCGCCGGGGCGGGCGCGACGCTCAGCGTGTGGGGCCCCGCGCTGGCCACGCCGTTCCGGCTGATCGGCGCGTACCGGACGTATCGCCGGATCGAACCGCTGTGGGCCGCGCTGCGCGAAGCCGTCCCGGGAATCGCGCTGGATCCGGGCCCCGGTATGCCGGGTGGCGTCGAATTCGCCTTGTACCGCAGGGTCATCGAGATCCGGGACGGCCATCTCGCGCTGCGGCCCTACTTCGATCCGGACGTCCCGCCGGTCGCGGAAGCCGAAGCACGCGAGGCGAAGATCCCCGAAGCCCGGATCGCCGCGACGATCGAGGCCGCGGCCTTGGCCGCCGCGCTCGTCGCCGCCGAGGCGGGCCGCCGGTACGCCCCCGACGACGTTCCGGCGACCTACCTCGACGAGCCGGACATCGCCACCGAAGCGGCGTGGCTGGTGGAGGTCACGCGAGCCTGGCGGCGGTCCATTGTGGTCGGACGCATCCGCGAGCAGGCGCGGGAAACGCTCGCGGCCTAGGACGTGTTTCCCAACGCGGCGTGCTGGAGTTGGCGACCGGGCCGGGACTGGCCGAAGAGAAGCCTTCCTGACTGTCCATAAGGGACATTTTCCCAGGTGTCAGTGTCCGAGTTGAGCGATTTCGCGCGGTTTGCCGAAGGGGCCGTGAGTGGCAAAGAGGGTTAGAACGCTACTTGCCACTCACGACCCCCTTTGCCAAACGGGCACCTGCCTTGAAGCCGACTTTCGTTGCCGGAAAGCGTTCCTTGTGGACACTCAGAGCGCGAGCTGACTCCTGTCGGCAGTCCAGAACCACTCCTGGGCGCGACGACCGCGAACTCGGCTCAGGAAACGCGCGCTAAGCGGCAATGATCGCGGTGACGGCGGCCGCCGCCGAGACCAGCGCGAGCCAGACCGGCGGGGCGACGTCCTTGATCCCGTCGCCCGCCCGCACGTGGGAGACCGCCGCCCCGATCAGCAACGCCACCAGGCCGATCGCCGCCGCGACCCCGAGCGGCCGCCAGAAGAACCCGGCCACCAGACCCGCCGCCGCCGCGAGTTCGAGCGCGCCGATCCCCTGGATCGCCCGGACCGAGAAGCCGAGCCTCTCGGTCCGGGAGACCAACGCCGGCTGACGCAGGACCTTCGCCACCCCCAGTACGGCGAAGATCGCGGCCAGCAGCACCGACAGCACCACATGAGTCACGGCCATTACGGAACTCCTCGGTGTTGAAGGACTTCAGACGGTGACGCGGCGCATCGTCGCGAACCCGCCCGCCCCGGCGAGGCAGACCAGCAGCGCGATCACCCCGGTCACGCCGCCGACGGTCAGCGTGCTGAAGAACGTGCCGAGTTTCGGCCAGGAATCGGTCCAGCTGAGCAGCAGCACCCCGCCCACCAGTATCAGGACCTGCGCGGCGGTGAACAGGGTCACGCCCAGGACCGCGGCGCGCCGATAGATCAGGCCGTACCACATGCCGTAGACGAACATCAGCGTCAGCAGCACGAACGACGTGAGCAGGGTCAGGTACCAGGAACCGTCGAGCAGCCAGGGCACCCGGAAGTAGTTGAGGCCGAGTCCCCAGCCGCCGGTCGCGTTCTCGATCGCCTGGAACACGACGATCCCCACCGCGTACAGCGCGGACAACCCGGCGACCAGGAGGATCGTGCCCAGATAGTACGACCGCCTCGACACGCCCAGCGCGAGCCCGAACGGCAGCGACTTCGTCATGCTCAAGGCACCGCAGACGAACATGAACACGTACAGCGTGAACAGGCCGCCGGAGTAGTTCTCCTCGGGTGTCTCGGGGATCACCGCGAAGATGGTGAGATTCACCAGGAACGCGAAGAACGTGACGCCGACCGGGAGGACCAGGAACTGGAGCCGGTCCACCAGGTGGTAGCGCGCGACGTTGACCAGGGTGTTCATGCGGACGCCTCCTCTGCGGTCTGTCCGTTGGAGGTGTGCACCATCAGTTGCTGCAAGGAAAGCGGCTCGAGTTTCAGGTGCAGGGCCGTCGCCTTCGCCTTCGAAGCGGCGTCGAGCGCGTCGGCGACGGTGACCGAAGCCCGCGAACCGATCTTGCGGCGGTGCAACACCCGGCGCCCGGTGACGAAGTCGTCCACCGCGAGGGCGGGACCCGAGACCGTGACGGCCGAGCCGCGCAGTTCGTCGGCCGCCGCGTCGAGGACGACGCGGCCCTTGTCGATCATCACCACGTGCTCCAGCAGATCGGCCACTTCGTCGATCAGGTGCGTGGAGAGCAGGATCGTGCGCGGGTGGGTCGAGTAGTCGTCGAGCAACCGGTCGTAGAACAGTTGGCGCGCGACGGCGTCGAGGCCCGCGTACGGCTCGTCGAGCAACGTGAGTTCCGCACGCGCCGCGAGTCCGATCGTGATGGACAGCGCCGAGCGCATCCCTCGCGAGAGCTTCTTGATCGGGCGCTTCGTCGGCAGGTCGAAATCGCGGAGCAGCGTGTCGGCGAGTTCCGCGTCCCAGTTCGGATAGAACCACGACGCGGTCGAAAGCGCGTGCCGCACCTTGAAATCCGGGAACTGCTGGTCTTCGCGGACGAGTACCAGGCGCTTCAGCACCCGCTCGTTTTCCACCGGGCTCTCGCCGAACACGCGGACCGAGCCCGCGCTGGCGAACTCCTGCGCGGTGACGATGCGCAGAAAGGTGCTCTTGCCCGCGCCGTTGCGGCCCAGCAGGCCGGTGATCTTGCCTTCTTCGATGTCGACCGAGACATCGCCGAGCGCGAGATGGTCGCCGTAGCGCCGGGTCAGGCCGGTGGTCGAAATGGTCGGCGTCATGCGGCGGGTCCTCCGTTCCGGTGTCCGTTCCCGCGGATGAGCGAGATCAGGGTTTCGTCGTCGATGCCGAGGCGTCGCGCTTCGATGAGCATCGGGTCGAGGTACTGCTCGGCGAACCGTTGCCGCCGGTCGGTGAGCAGCTTCTGCCGCGCGCCGCCGGCGACGAACATGCCGATACCGCGCCGCTTCTCGAGCAGGCCTTCATCGGCGAGCACGTTGATCCCCTTGGCCGCCGTCGCCGGATTGATCCGGTAGAAGGCGGCGAGTTCGTTGGTTGACGGCACGCGTTCCCCCTCGGCCAGGCTTCCCTCGGCGATGTCGTCGGCGATCTGTTCGGCGATCTGCACGAACAGGGGTGTTCCTTCGTCGAGCACGACACCTCCGTCCCAGTCTTCGAGCACCCTCACGGGTGCGGTGGTTCATTACTGGACTAAGTAACCCATGAACCACCCGATCGACGCAAGTCGCCTCCGCCGTGCGCACTACTGTGCAATGCGTGGTACCTTCTGTTGCGTAAGACTGGGAGGGACGCGACTGTGGAGATCAGTCAGCTACTTAAAGGCGTGCTGGACCTCGCCGTTCTCGCGGTACTTCGCGGAGAGGACGGCTACGGCTACGACGTGCTCCGAAGACTTCGCATCGCGGGGTTGCAGGAAGTGGGCGACGCTTCGGTGTACGGGACGCTTCGGCGCCTGTACAAGGCAGGCCTGCTGACGTCCTATGTGGTGCCGAGCGAGGAAGGCCCGCACCGCAAGTACTACAGCCTCAACGAGCCGGGTCGCCAGCGGCTCGAAGAGTCGGGGCAGACCTGGCGGACTTTCGCCACGACGATGAACAGCCTGTTGGGAGAGGCAGCATGAGCACGCAGAATCCGACCGCCGTGCGGGTGTATCTGGCGAGGGTCAGGAGCGCGCTCGCCGACCTGCCCGAGAGCGAAGTCGAGGAAATCCTCGAAGACGTCCGGCCGCATCTCGCCGAGATGGAGGCGGAACTGGGGGACAATCCCAAGGTCGAAGCCTTGATCGAGCGTCTTGGCAGCCCGGAGAGCTACGCCGCCGAGCTGCGGGCGTCCGGTGGCTACCCGCCGCGTCCGCCCGACGCGGGCGACAAAACCACCGTGCTGAAGGCGAAGACCGGGATCGGCGGAGCGCGGTTCGCGTTCTGGGGCCTGCTGTTCTCGGTCTGCGGCTTCGCGTTGTTCGGCTTCGCGGCCGCGGTGTGGGTCCGGGTGGATCCGTTGCTGGGCCTGCTTTTCGTCGCGCCCGTGCTCGCGATCAGCGTCGCCTACGTGGTCCGCAACGGCGTCGCCCCCATCGCGGAACTGCCTGAAGTGGCCAAGCTCCGCGAGATCGCGAACTCGTTCCAGAACGACCGGAACAGCAAGGGGCTCACCTACTTCCGCACGCTCAAGCCGGCGTGGTGGGTGCTGTGCGCGGCGGTACTGGTCATCTTCGGCTTGTTGCTCGTGCTCCGCGACACCGAAGCCGTGCTGCTCATGCCGCTGATGCTGTTGGCGGCCGTGGCGGTGGTCTGGGCAGGCTCGAAGCTGAAGACCGACCGGCGGCTGCTGTGGCTGGCCGTGCCGATTTCGGCGTTCGTCGTCGGCAGCATGCTCGGCGGTGCGGGCGCGGTGGTCGACCTGATCGCGAAGCGGTCCTACAGCGGCGGCTCCTACAACAGCGGTTACACGCCGAACTACAACGACAACTACGGCAATCCGCAGTTGATGTACGGCAGCCAGGACGTGGAGAACATCTACGCGTTCGACGCCGAGGGCAAACCGCTGACCGAGATCTACCTCTACGACGAGGACGGTCGTCCGCTCAGCACGACCAGGTACGCCTGTGAGCGCAGCACGGGCGAGAAGCGGAAGGCCGGCGACGACAACCGCTACCCGCGTCCGCGGGTCGAGCGAGGAGTCCGGGACAACGAAGGAAACCTCGACGGCTACAACGGTTCGCACGGTTACTGTCTGGAAAGGACGGACGTGCCCTTCAGCGCGGCGATCCCGAGGGGCGCTCCGGTGCCGCCTTCCACGACCGCTCAGGCGCCGCCTTCTTCCGCGACGCCGCCGTCGAGCTCCACCCAGCCGACGCGCTAGGTGGTCCGGGTGGAGGCGGACGCCGGGGGCCGCCTCCACCCGATTTCTCCCGCGTTTCGTCCTCTGAATGCGGTAGTTCGCGTTGCCAGCCACCGCATTCAGAGGACGAAACGCGGATGCGAGACGCGCTGGGTCTCGAACGCTGGACGGCCCGGTCGCTCGGGTTGCCCAACGTCCGCCAGGCGACGCTCTTCCCGCGGGACCCGCATCGCCTGACCCCGTAGCGGATGACAGGAAAGGGTCGTTCAGGACGAAAAACGTCCTGAACGACCCTTTNCGTAGCGGATGACAGGAAAGGGTCGTTCAGGACGAAAAACGTCCTGAACGACCCTTTCATGACACGTCAGGCGGAGGGGTTCAGTGGTTGAACGCGCTCCTGGCGGCCAGGTCGGCCAGCAGGGCGCGGCCCTTCTCGGCGTTGCGCGGCTGGGCCAGGACGTCGTAACGCCGGGCGACCAGCTGGCTCTGCGAGATGAACCCGCGCTTGTTCTTCGAAGCCGCGTACCCCAGCGCGCCGAACAGCAGGTTGAATCCGATACCGCCGACGAGGCCGACGAGGATCGGCACCAGCCCGGCGCCCGGGTTCAGCAGGCTCAGCACGAGGCCGAGGAACATACCGAACATCGCGCCCGACAGCGCCGAGCTGGTCAGCACCTTGCTCCAGCCCATCCGTCCGGCGATCCGCTCGACCAGGACCGGCTCGACACCGACGATCGTGACGTCCGTGATCGGGAAGTCCGTTCCCGCGAGGTGGTCGACGGCACGCTGCGCTTCGGAGTACGACTCGTACGAGCCGATCGGCCACCCACTGGGCATCGTCGGGAGCTGAGCCCGCCCCTGGGGCTCGGTGAACGTGGTCTGCTGCGTGAATGCCTGTGTCATTCCTTCTCACCTCTCTTGATCCGTACAACGTCCCGGATGCGCGGATCTCCTCCCGGTGCGGCGGGATTCACAGCATCTTCTCAGCCGGGCATCGCAGACAATCCGCCCAGGGATCAACTACGGTGAGCAATGGGTAACGAGTTAGACCATTGATCTAGTTGACCGTGTCGGGCCGACCCGGTAGGAAGAAGCCGCAAAGGTACCGCTTCGAACCTTTAGGTGAGGCTGATGGCGAACAGGCGCGGCATGCTCACGCTGGATCGGCTCCGGGAACTGGTCGAGGACGGCACCGTCGACACGGTGCTGGTGGCGATCACCGACATGCAGGGCAGGCTGCAGGGCAAACGCTGCGCCGCCGAGTACTTCCTCAACGAGGTCGTCGAGCACGCCACCGAAGCGTGCAACTACCTGCTCGCGGTCGACGTGGACATGAACACCGTCGACGGCTACGCGATGTCGTCCTGGGAGACCGGCTACGGCGACTTCGTCATGCGCCCGGACTTCGGCACGCTGCGCCTGCTTCCGTGGCAGGAGGGCACCGCGCTCGTCATCGCCGACCTCGAACGCGTGGAAGGGGGCGCCGTGGCCCCTTCGCCGCGCCAGATCCTGCGCGGTCAGCTCGACCGGCTCGCCGCACGAGGTCTCGCCGCGTACGCCGGGACCGAACTGGAGTTCATCGTCTTCGACGACACCTACGAATCGGCCTGGGACAAGCGGTACCAGGACCTGCGGCCGGCCAATCAGTACAACGTCGACTATTCGATGCTCGGCACCGCGCGGATCGAGCCGCTGCTGCGTCGTATCCGCAACGACATGGGCGGAGCGGGCCTGTACGTCGAGTCCGCCAAGGGCGAGTGCAACCCCGGCCAGCACGAGATCGCGTTCCGTTACGCCGACGCGCTGACCACCTGCGACAACCACAGCGTCTACAAGACCGGCGCCAAGGAGATCGCCGCGCAGGAGGGGAAGAGTCTCACGTTCATGGCGAAGTACAACGAACGCGAGGGCAACTCGTGCCACATCCACATCAGCCTGCGCTCCGCCGAGGGCGAGCCCGTCCTGGCGGGTGACGGTCCCGGCGGGTTCTCGCCGCTGATGGAGCACTTCCTCGCCGGCCAGCTCGCCGGGCTGCGTGAGCTGACCTGCTTCTTCGCCCCGAACATCAACTCCTACAAGCGGTTCGTCCCCGGCAGTTTCGCGCCGACGGCCGTCGCGTGGGGCACCGACAACCGCACGTGCGCGCTCCGCGTCGTCGGGCACGGCGACTCGCTGCGCACCGAGAACCGGGTCCCCGGCGGCGACGTGAACCCGTACCTCGCGGTGGCCGCGCTGATCGCGGCAGGTTTGCACGGCATCGAGAACGGACTGGAGCTGGAGCCGGAGTTTCACGGCAACGCCTACGGTTCCGGCAAGCCGACCGTGCCGACGACCCTGCGGGAATCCGCGGCGCTGCTGGACAAGAGCGAGCTTGCCAGGACCGCGTTCGGGGACGAGGTCGTCGACCACTACCTGAACGCGGCGAAGGTCGAACTGACCGCGTATGACGCCGCCGTCACCGACTGGGAGAGGATCCGTGGCTTCGAACGCCTCTGAGCCCCTGATCGGGCTCACTTCCTATCTGGAGCCCGCGAAGTTCCTCGTCTGGGAGACCGAAGCCGCCCTGCTGCACCGGGTCTACATCGACGGGATCGCCGCGGCGGGCGGCGTCCCGGTCCTGCTGCCGCCGGTGAGCGGGGCACACGATCGGCTGATCTCCGCCGTGGACGGACTCGTGCTGGCCGGCGGCGCCGACGTCGACCCGGCGCGCTACGGCCAGGAGCAGCACGCGACGACGTACACGAGGCCGAACCGGGACACCTTCGAGTTCGGCCTGCTGCGGTCCGCTTTGGACGCGGGAAAACCGGTGCTGGGTGTGTGCCGCGGGCTGCAGGTGCTCAGCGTCGCGCTGGGCGGCACGCTCGCGCAGCATCTACCGGACACTTTGGACAGTGCGGATCACCAGCCCGCGCCGGGGACCTTCGGCACCACTACGGTGAGCCTCGCCGAGGGCAGCCGCGTCGCCTCGATCCTCGGCGCCGAGACCAAGGTGCCGTGTTACCACCATCAGGCGATCGACAAGCTCGGCGACGGGCTGGTCCCGGTCGGCTGGGCCGCCGACGGGACCATCGAGGCGGCCGAGCTGCCCGGCGGCGAGTTCGTCCTCGGCGTCCAATGGCATCCCGAACAGAACCCCGACGACATCAGGCTTTTCGAGGCGCTGGTGAAAGCTGCGAAGGAGCACGCATGACCACGTTCGAGGTGATCAACCCAGCCACCGAAGAGGTGGTGAGCTCGGTCGAGCCGACCTCGGCGGAGGAGACCGACGCGGCGATCGCCCGCGCGCACGCGGCGTTCCCCGCCTGGCGCGCCGTGGACCCCGGCGACCGGGCGCGGCTGCTGCGCCGGTTCGCCGACGCCGTCGACGCCGACATCGAGAACCTCGCCGCGCTGGAGGTCGCCAACGCGGGCCACACGATCGGCAACGCGCGCTGGGAAGCGGGCAACGTCCGCGATGTGCTGACGTACTACTCGGCTTCGCCCGAACGGTTGAGCGGCAAGCAGATCCCGGTACCCGGCGGGGTGAACATGACGTTCCACGAGCCGCTCGGCGTCGTCGGGGTCATCGTGCCGTGGAACTTCCCGATGCCCATCGCGGGCTGGGGGTTCGCACCCGCGCTCGCCGCCGGGAACACCGTCGTGCTGAAGCCCGCCGAGCTCACCCCGCTGACCGCGATCCGCCTCGGCGAACTCGCCCGTGAGTCGGGGATCCCCGAAGACGTCTTCCAGGTGCTTCCCGGCAAGGGATCGGTGGTGGGGCAGCGGTTCGTGGACCACCCGGCGGTGCGGAAGGTGGTGTTCACCGGCTCGACCGAGGTCGGCAAGCAGATCATGGCGGGCTGTGCCGCGCGGGTGAAGCGGGTGACGCTGGAACTGGGCGGCAAGAACGCGAACATCGTCTTCGCCGACGCCGACCTGGAGAAGGCCGCGGCCACCGCGCCGTACGGCGTCTTCGACAACGCCGGGCAGGACTGCTGCGCGCGGTCGCTGATCCTGGTGCAGTCGAGCGTGTACGAGAAGTTCATGGAGCTGCTGGAACCCGCGGTGAACGGCGTCGTCGTGGGGGATCCGCGGCTGGAAGTGACCGAGATGGGCCCGCTGATCTCGGCGGGGCACCACGCGAAGGTGTCGTCCTATGTGGACGACGCGGCGCCGGTCGCCTTCCGGGGCAACGCGCCCGTCGGACCCGGATACTGGTTCGCGCCGACCGTCGTCACCCCGCCGGACCTGCGGCATCCGCTGGCGTCGGACGAGATCTTCGGCCCGGTCGTCGCCGTGGTCCCGTTCGCCGACGAGACGGACGCGGTGACCATGGCCAACCACACCGAATACGGGCTGTCCGGCTCGATCTGGACCCGCGACGTCGGCCGGGCCTTCCGCGTCGCGCGCGGCGTCGAGGCCGGGAACCTGTCGGTCAACTCGCATTCGTCCGTCCGGTACTGGACGCCGTTCGGCGGGTTCAAGCAGTCCGGGCTGGGCCGCGAACTGGGCCCCGACGCCGTCGACGCCTTCACCGAGACCAAGAACCTTTTCATCAACACAGAGTGAGCCGGTCCCTTTTCGTATCAAGACCATCAGCACGGAGGAATAAATGGTTCAGCGTTTCGAGGGCCGTGTCGCGGTCATCACCGGCGGCAGCAGCGGCATCGGTCTCGCCACCGCGCGGCGGTTGGCGAGCGAGGGCGCGAAGGTCGTCATCGGCGACATCTCCGCCGAGGCGGGCAAAGCCGCGGCCGACGAGGTCGGCGGTCTGTTCGTGCAGGCCGACGTCACCGACGCCGAGCAGGTCGAGGCCCTGTTCCAGACCACTGTGGACACTTTCGGCTCGGTCGACGTCGCGTTCAACAACGCGGGCATCTCCCCGCCCGAGGACGACTCGATCCTCACCACGGGCATCGACGCGTGGGAGAAGGTGCAGAAGGTCAACCTGACCTCGGTCTACCTGTGCTGCAAAGCCGTGCTGCCGCATATGCGGCGGCAGGGCAAGGGCTCGATCGTCAACACGGCGTCGTTCGTCGCGGTGATGGGCGCGGCGACGTCGCAGATCTCCTACACCGCGTCCAAGGGCGGGGTACTGGCGATGAGCCGGGAGCTGGGCGTGCAGTTCGCCCGGGAGAACATCCGGGTCAACGCGCTGTGCCCGGGTCCGGTGAACACGCCGCTGCTGAAGGAACTGTTCGCGAAGGACCCCGAGCGGGCCGCGCGGCGGCTGGTGCACGTGCCGGTCGGGCGGTTCGCCGAGCCGGAGGAGATCGCGGCCGCGGTCGCGTTCCTGGCGAGCGACGACGCCTCGTTCATCACGGCTTCGCAGTTCCTGGTGGACGGCGGCATCTCGGGCGCCTACGTCACCCCGCTCTGACGCCCTGCATTTAGTCCTCTGAATGCGGTGAAATACATGATGGCTTCCTTCCTTGCGCCTGGGTACAGGAAGGGGGTCTTCAGGTACTCGGGTCGGCCGTCGCGCTCTGTCCGGGAGCTGAAGGACGCTTTCCCTGCGTCTCGTGCGGTGAAGGGCCCTTTCCTCACGTGCCACGCGGTGAAGGGCCCTTTCGCCCCGCACCCCCGTCACTCGTCCCGGTGGCTGGGATGGCGGGTCGCTGACCTGCGCTGTAGTCCTGAGAGCGCGAGTCAGCATCCAGGACCACCCAGGAGGCCCCGAGTATGACCCGGCAGATGAGCACCGCCATGCGTGACTGCATCGACCTGTGCAACGAGTGTCACGTCAGGTGCGAGGAGATGATGACGCGCTGCATGGAGATGGGCGGCGCGAAGCTCGGCATGATGATGGTGACCTGCGCGGACATGTCCCGCATGTGCGCCGACATGATGATGCGCTGCTCCGCCATGGTCGCCGACCTCGAGATGATGCGCATGTGCGCGAAGATGTGCGGCCTCGCCTCCCAGATGATGCGCATGTGCGCCCAGGAGTGCGCCAAGACCGGTGACGCCGAGCTCGCCGACGCGGCCGACATGATGACGCGGTGCGCCGAGCTCTGCGGCACGATCACCGCCGAAATGATGATGGAGAACGCGTAACTCCCGTGCTTGGAGCCGTCACTCGCGTGCTTGGAGGCGTAACTCACGAGTTCCGTCTCCAAGCACGCAAGTGACGTGCTCGGCTGGAAGTAGACGCGCGCTGAACACGCCAGGTACGGTGTGCGCACAACTTCAGACAGGGCCGTCGAGCTGGAGCGGGAGAGCCCCCACGAACGTGGTGGGGCACCGAAGGAGCAAACTCCCCGGAATCTCTCAGGTACTCACTACCGCTTCACGCGAGGCCACTCTGGAAAGCAGGCGCGCAAGTGCGTCTCACCCAAGGTGAAAGCCACCGTCAACGGTGGTGAAACTCTCAGGTGCCATGACAGAGGGGGAGTTCCCAGCGCACCGGTCTATCCGGCGCCTGACCCAAGGAGCTCCCTTGACCAGTACGTCCTTCGACGACCGGCACATCGGCCCCTCGGAGTCCGAGCAGGCCAAGATGCTCGCCGAGGTCGGCTACGGCAGTCTCGATGCCCTGGTGCAGGCCGCCGTGCCGTCCGCGATCCGGGTCACCCGCGACCTCGAACTTCCCCCCGCCGCGTCCGAAGAGGACGCCATCGCCGAGCTTCGCGCGCTCGCCGCGCTCAACAAGCCGATGACGCAGATGATCGGTCTCGGCTTCCACGACACGGTCACCCCTGCGGTCATCCGCCGCAACGTGCTGGAGAACCCGGCCTGGTACACGGCGTACACGCCGTATCAGCCGGAGATCTCGCAGGGCCGTCTCGAAGCCCTCCTCAATTTCCAGACCATGGTCTCGGAGCTGGCCGGTCTCGCCACCGCGAACGCCTCCCTGCTCGACGAGTCCACCGCCGTCGCCGAGGCCGTCATGCTGATGCGCCGCGCGTCGAAGGCGAAGTCGAACAAGGTCGTCCTCGACGCCGAGTGCCTGCCGCAGACCATCGCGGTCGTCCGCACCCGCGCCGAGGCCATGGGCGTCGAGGTCGAGGTCCGTGACCTGCTCACCGGCCTGCCGGAGGAGTTCTTCGGCGTCGTCGTCCAGTACCCGGGCGCTTCCGGCGTGCTGCGCGGCGCGGGCTTCTACTCCGCCATCTCCGAGACCGCGAAGGCCGCCGGCGCGCTGTACACCGTCGCCGCCGACCTGCTCGCCCTCACGCTGATCACCGCGCCGGGTGAGTTCGGCGCCGACATCGCCGCCGGTTCGACTCAGCGCTTCGGCGTCCCGCTCGGGTACGGCGGTCCGCACGCCGGATACATGGCGGTCCGCGCCGGGCTCGAGCGTTCGCTGCCGGGCCGCCTGGTCGGGGTCTCGGTCGACGCCGACGGCAACCCCGCGTACCGCCTCGCCCTGCAGACCCGTGAGCAGCACATCCGCCGCGAGAAGGCGACCTCCAACATCTGCACCGCGCAGGTGCTGCCCGCCGTGCTCGCCGCGATGTACGCGGTCTACCACGGTCCCGACGGCCTCAAGCGCATCGCGACCCGCGTCCACGGCCTCGCCGCGGGCCTGGCGGACGCCCTCCGCGCGGCAGGCGTCGAGGTCGTCCACGAGGGCTTCTTCGACACCGTCCTCGCCCGCATGCCCGGACAGGCCGAAGCGGTCGTCGCGGTCGCGCGCGAGAACGGGATCAACCTCGGCCCGGTCGACGCCGACCACGTCCGCGTCGCGGCCGACGAGGTCACCACGCCCGCGATCATCGCCAAGGTGCTCAACGCCTTCGGTGTCGACACCCCCGCCGCCGACGCCAGCGCGCTGCCCGCCGGCCTCGGCCGCGAGAGCGAGTACCTCACCCACGAGGTCTTCCACTCCCACCGCTCCGAGACCGCGATGCTGCGGTACCTGCGCAGCCTGTCCGACCTCGACTACGCGCTCGACCGCGGCATGATCCCGCTCGGCTCCTGCACGATGAAGCTCAACGCCACCACCGAGATGGAGCCGATCAGCTGGCGCGAGTTCGCGGGGATCCACCCCTTCGCCCCCGCGGACCAGGCCGAGGGCTACCACGTGCTGGTCGAGCAGCTGTCCGGCTGGCTGGCCGAGGTCACCGGCTACGACAAGGTGTCCCTGCAGCCGAACGCGGGCAGCCAGGGCGAGCTCGCCGGTCTGCTCGCGATCCGCGCGTACCACCACGCCAACGGTCAGACCGAGCGCGAGGTCTGCCTGATCCCGTCGTCCGCGCACGGCACGAACGCCGCCTCCGCGGTGATGGCCGGGATGCGCGTCGTCGTGGTCAAGTGCACCGACGAGGGCAACGTCGACCTCGAAGACCTGCGGGCCAAGGTCGAGGCCAACCGCGACACCCTGTCCGCGATCATGGTCACGTACCCGTCCACGCACGGCGTGTACGAGAACGGCATCGACGAGCTGGCCAAGATCGTCCACGACGCGGGCGGCCAGGTCTACGTCGACGGCGCGAACCTCAACGCGCTGCTCGGGCTGGCCAAGCCGGGAGAGTTCGGCGGCGACGTCTCGCACCTGAACCTGCACAAGACCTTCTGCATCCCGCACGGAGGCGGCGGCCCCGGCGTCGGCCCGGTCGCGGTCCGCGCGCACCTCGCGCCGTACCTGCCCAACCACCCGATGCTGGAGAAGGCCGGTCCGGAAACCGGTGTCGGCCCGATCAGCGCCGCACCGTACGGCTCGGCGTCGATCCTGCCGATCTCGTGGGCGTACGTCCGCATGATGGGCGCGGGCGGGCTCACCGCCGCGACGCAGGTCGCGGTCCTCGCGGCGAACTACGTGGCCAAGCGCCTCAACCAGCACTACCCGGTGCTCTACACCGGCCAGGACGGCCTGGTCGCGCACGAGTGCATCCTCGACCTGCGCGGGCTCACCAAGGAGACCGGCGTCACCGTCGACGACGTCGCGAAGCGCCTGATCGACTACGGTTTCCACGCCCCGACCATGTCGTTCCCGGTCGCGGGCACGCTGATGGTCGAGCCGACCGAATCCGAGGACCTCGGCGAGATCGACCGCTTCATCGCGGCGATGATCGCCATCCGCGCGGAGATCGACGCCGTCGCGCAGGGCAAGTGGGCCGCGGACAACAGCCCGCTGCGCAACGCCCCGCACACGGCGGAGACCCTCGTCGGCGACTGGGACCTGCCGTACGACCGCGAACTGGCGGTGTACCCCGCCGGGGTGAACCGCAAGTCCAAGTACTGGCCCCCGGTGCGCCGCATCGACGGTGCGCGCGGGGACCGTAACCTCGTCTGCTCCTGCCCGCCGCTCAACGCCTACGAGAACTGAGGCACTTGATGTCGAAAGAGACGTCCCTGCACGGAGTCCACAAAGGACTGGGTGCGCTGTTCACCGATTTCGCGGGCTGGTCGATGCCGATCCGCTATTCCAGCGAACTGGCGGAGCACAAGGCGGTCCGCGAGGCCGCGGGCCTGTTCGACCTCTCCCACATGGCCGAGATCGAGGTGACCGGTCCGCAGGCGGCCGAGACGCTCGACTACGCGCTGGTCGGCAACCTGTCCGGGGTCAAGCCGGGCCGGGCGCGCTACACGATGATCTGCGACGAGAACGGCGGCGTGCTGGACGACCTGGTCGTCTACCGGCTCGCCGACGAGAAGTTCCTGGTCGTGGCCAACGCGGGCAACGCCGGCGTGGTCGCGGAGGCGCTGGCCGAGCGGGTCTCGGGTTTCGACGCGGTCGTCGAGAACAAGTCCGAGGACGTCGCGCTGATCGCCGTCCAGGGCCCGAAGGCCGTCGAGATCCTCGGCGCCGTCACCGACGCCGACCTGGGCGCGCTCAAGTACTACGCGAGCGTCCCGGCCGTCGTGAAGGGTCACGACGTCCTGCTCGCCCGCACCGGGTACACCGGTGAGGACGGCTTCGAGCTGTACGTCCCGGCCGGTGAGGCTCCCGTCGTCTGGCGCATCCTGACCGACGCGGGCGAGCCGCACGGCCTGCTCCCGGCCGGTCTCGCCTGCCGCGACACCCTGCGCCTGGAAGCGGGTATGCCGTTGTACGGCAACGAACTCAGCCTCCAGCTGAGCCCATTCGAAGCCGGCCTCGGGCGCGTGGTCAAGTTCGAGAAGCCGGGCGACTTCGTGGGCAAGGCCGCCCTCGAAGAACTGTCCAAGAAGGACGTTCCCAGGGTCCGCGTCGGGCTCAAGGGCTCCGGCCGCCGCGCCCCGCGCCACGGCTACACCGTCCTGGCGGGCGACACCGAGATCGGCGAGGTCACCAGCGGCGCCCTCTCCCCGACGCTGGGTTACCCGATCGCCATGGCCTATGTGGACCGGGAGCACTCCGAGCCCGGCACCGAGCTTTCCGTCGACATCCGGGGCCGTATCGAGCCCGTCGAGGTCGTCGCCCTGCCCTTCTACTCCCGCGCCTGAAAGGCCCCCGAATCACCATGAGCATCCCCCAGGACCTGAAGTACACGAAGGAACACGAGTGGCTGAGCGTCGCCGACGGCGTCGCCACCGTGGGCATCACCGCCTTCGCCGCCGAGTCGCTCGGTGACATCGTGTTCGTCCAGCTTCCCTCGGTCGGCGACACCGTCACCGCGGGCGAGGTGTTCGGCGAGGTCGAGTCGACCAAATCGGTCAGCGAGCTGTACGCACCCGTGGACGGTGAGGTCGTCGAGGTGAACGAGGCCACAACGGACACCCCCGAGCTCATCAACTCGGACCCGTACGCCGAAGGATGGCTCCTGAAGGTGCGTCTGTCCGGCGACGTGCCCGCCCTGCTCGACGCCCAGGCGTACGCCGTCCTGACCCAGGAGAACTGACATGTTCAACGCTGCCCTGTCCGAAGTGGACCCCGAGGTCGCCACCGCCGTCGCGGCCGAACTCGACCGGCAGCAGTCGACCCTGGAGATGATCGCCTCGGAGAACTTCGCCCCGGTGGGCGTGCTCGAGGCACAGGGTTCGGTGCTGACCAACAAGTACGCCGAGGGTTACCCCGGCCGCCGCTACTACGGCGGTTGTGAGCACGTCGACGTCATCGAGCAGCTGGCGATCGACCGCGCGAAGGCCCTGTTCGGCGCCGAGCACGCCAACGTCCAGCCGCATTCGGGCGCGCAGGCCAACGCCGCCGCCATGGTCGCGGTGCTCAACCCCGGCGACACCATCCTCGGTCTCGACCTCGCGCACGGCGGGCACCTGACCCACGGGATGAAGATCAACTTCTCCGGCAAGCTCTACAACGTCGTCGCCTACCACGTCGACAAGGAGACCGGGATCGTCGACGTCGAGGAGATCGAGCGCCTCGCCAAGGAGCACAAGCCGAAGCTGATCATCGCCGGCTGGTCGGCGTACCCGCGCCAGCTCGACTTCGCCGAGTTCCGCCGCATCGCCGACGAGGTCGGCGCGAAGGTCATGGTCGACATGGCGCACTTCGCCGGTCTCGTCGCCGCGGGCCTGCACCCGAGCCCGGTGCCGTACGCGGACATCGTCACCACGACCACGCACAAGACCCTCGGCGGCCCGCGCGGCGGCATCATCCTGTCCCGCCAGGAACTCGCCAAGAAGATCAACTCGGCGGTGTTCCCCGGCCAGCAGGGCGGTCCGCTGGAGCACGTCATCGCGGCCAAGGCCGTCGCGCTGAAGATCGCCGCGAGCGAGGAGTTCCGCGAGCGCCAGCAGCGCGTGCTCGAAGGCGCGAAGATCCTGGCCGACCGCCTTTCGCGCACGGACTGCACCGAGGCCGGAGTCCGCGTGCTGACCGGTGGCACCGACGTGCACCTGGTGCTCGTCGATCTGGTCAACTCCACTTTGGATGGTCAGCAGGCCGAGGACCGGCTGCACTCGGTCGGCATCACGGTCAACCGCAACGCCGTCCCGTTCGACCCGCGTCCGCCGATGGTCACCTCCGGCCTGCGGATCGGCACCCCGGCGCTCGCGACCCGCGGCTTCGGGGCCGAGGACTTCGCCGAGGTGGCCGACATCATCGCCGAGGCGCTGCGCCCGGACTTCGACGAGGCCCTGCGCCAGTCGCTGTCCGCCCGTGTCGAGCTGCTGGCGAAGAAGCACCCGCTGTACGCGGACCTCAACCGATGAGCGCGCTCCCCGAGGGGCGCAAACTTCTCCGGCTCGAAGTCCGCAACGCGCAGACCCCGATCGAGAAGAAGCCGCCGTGGATCAAGACCCGGGCCCGCATGGGCCCGGAGTTCACGGAGCTCAAGGGGCTGGTCAAGCGTGAAGGCCTCCACACCGTGTGTGAGGAGGCCGGGTGCCCCAACATCTACGAATGCTGGGAAGACCGTGAGGCCACGTTCCTGATCGGCGGGGACCAGTGCACGCGGCGCTGTGACTTCTGCCAGATCGACACGGGCAAGCCGGCGGCGCTGGATCGCACCGAGCCGCGCAAGGTGGCGGAGTCGGTGCAAGCCATGGGTTTGCGCTACTCGACGGTGACCGGTGTCGCGCGTGACGACCTGGAAGACGGCGGCGCGTGGCTGTATGCCGAAACCGTGCGCCAGATCCACGCGCTGAATCCGGGTACTGGTGTCGAGCTGCTGATCCCGGATTTCAACGCCGACCCGGACCAGCTGGCCGAAGTGTTCGGATCGCGGCCTGAGGTGCTGGCGCACAACGTGGAGACGGTGCCGCGGATCTTCAAGCGGATCCGGCCGGGTTTCCGCTACGCGCGGTCGCTGGAGGTCATCACGAAGGCCCGTGAGGCGGGTCTGGTGACGAAGTCGAACCTGATCCTGGGTATGGGGGAGACGCCGGAGGAGGTGGCTCCGGCGATGAAGGACCTGGTCGACGCGGGCTGCGAGATCCTGACGATCACCCAGTACCTGCGTCCCTCGCCCCGGCACCACCCGGTGGACCGGTGGGTCAAGCCGGAGGAGTTCGTCGAGCATTCGAACGCCGCCGAAGCGATGGGTTTCGCTGGTGTGATGGCCGGGCCGCTCGTACGCTCGTCGTATCGGGCCGGGCGGCTGTTCGCCCAGACGAAGGCCCACCGCGGCGAAGAGCTGTCGGAGAACTTGGCCCATCTCGCCGCCGAAGGGCCCGCGGCCCAAGAAGCCAGCTCCTTGCTGGCCAGATAGGAAGGAGGGCAGATCAATGGCGATCAGCGTCTTCGACCTGTTTTCGATCGGCATCGGCCCCTCCAGCTCCCACACGGTGGGCCCGATGCGCGCCGCACTGACCTTTGTGGACGGTCTGGCGGCCGACGGTGACCTCGCCGCCACGGCCCGCGTCCAGAGCGAGCTTTTCGGCTCGCTCGGCGCGACCGGGTTCGGGCACGGCAGCGACAAGGCCGTGCTGCTCGGGCTGTCGGGGGAGCGTCCGGAGGAGATCGACACCGGCACGGTGCCCGGCAAGATCGCGGAGATCCGCGAATCCTGCCTGCTGAAGCTGCGCGGCGAGCACGAGATCGTGTTCACCGAGGACACCGACCTGACCATGCACCGGCGGAAGTCGCTGCCCGCGCATCCGAACGGGATGATCTTCCGCGCGTTCGGCGCCGACGGGAAGGTGCTGCGCGAGCGCACCTACTACTCCGTCGGCGGCGGGTTCGTGCGCGATGAGTCCTACGAGACCGACACTGTCGTCGTCGAGGACTCGACGAAACTGGAGTTCCCGTTCCGCACCGGCGCGGATCTGCTGAAGCACTGCGAGGACACCGGGCTGCCGATCAGCGAGATCATGCTGCGCAACGAGCTTTCGTGGCGCACGCGTGAGGAGGTCCGCGAGGGCCTGCTGGAGATCTGGCAGGTCATGGTGGAGTGCGTGCGCAATGGCTGCGAGCACGAAGGTGTCCTGCCGGGCGGGCTGAAGGTGCCGCGCCGCGCGAAGGCGTTGCACGAGAAGCTGCTCGCCGAGGACGGCGTCGGCGACCCGCTGTACGCGATGGACTGGGTGAGCCTGTACGCGCTGGCGGTCAACGAGGAGAACGCCGCGGGTGGCCGCGTCGTCACCGCGCCGACCAACGGCGCGGCGGGGATCATCCCGGCGGTCCTGCACTACTACCAGCGGTTCATCCGGGGCGCGTCGGACGACGGCATCGTGACGTTCATGCTCACCGCGGGCGCGATCGGCTCGATCCTGAAGCAGACGGGGTCGATCTCGGGCGCCGAGGTCGGCTGTCAGGGTGAGGTCGGTTCGGCCAGCGCCATGGCCGCCGCCGGGCTCACCGAGGTGCTCGGTGGCTCGCCCGCACAGGTGGAGAACGCCGCCGAAATCGGCGTCGAGCACCACCTGGGGCTGACCTGCGACCCGGTCGGCGGCCTGGTGCAGATCCCGTGCATCGAACGCAACGCCGTCGGCGCGTCCAAGGCGATCCACGCGGCGCGGATGGCGATGCGCGGCGACGGTTCGCACGTCGTGACGCTGGACAAGGCGATCAAGACCATGCGCGAGACCGGTGCCGACATGAGCGTGAAGTACAAGGAGACCGCGCGCGGCGGCCTCGCCGTGAACGTCATCGAGTGCTGACTCCCGCGTCCGGAGGACGAATTGCGGGCCGCCTAAACTCGAAGGGTGGAGTCGAGCACGGTCGCGAACGCGGGTGACGCGCTGTTCCGCCCGGTGCGCGCGGGCAACGCCTTCGAGGAGACCGTCGAAAGGCTGCTCCAGGCGATCCGCCTGGGCGTGGTGGGCGCGGGGGAGCGGCTGCCTTCGGAACGCGAGCTCGCCGAGCGGCTCGGGGTCAGCCGGGTGACGTTGCGCGAGGCCATCCGCGCGCTGTCCGACGCGGGTTACGTCGAGTCACGGCGCGGGCGGTACGGCGGCACGTTCGTCAACGACGTCCTGCCCGACCCGCCCGCCGCCGACGGGCGGAAGGTCGACAACGCCACGCTGGAGGACGCGCTCGGCCTGCGGCACGTCCTGGAGACCGGCGCCGCCGAGATGGCGGCGTCGCGTTCGCTCAGCCCGGCCGACCGGCAGCACCTGACCAGCACGCTCGCCGAGGCCGCCGCGGCCGACGTCGGCGACTACCGGCGCAAGGATTCGCGGCTGCACCTGGCGATCGCCGAGGTCACCGCGTCCGGCTCGCTGACCACGGCGATGGCCGACGCGCGGATGCGGGTCAACCAGCTGCTCGACATGATCCCGCTGCTCGAACCGAATCTGGAGCACTCCAACGCCCAGCACGAGGCCATCGTCGACGCGATCCTCGCCGGGGACGCCGAGGCGGCCCGCCGGGCGATGACGGAACACGTCGAAGGGACCGCTTCACTGCTTCGCGCTTTCCTCGCCTGAGGTCAGCAGTGCGTGGGCGAAATCGATGGCGTGGGGCGTATCCGGGAAGACCCGGCCCTCCGCGCGGAGCCGGTCCGCGACGCCAAGCTCGTCGAACACCTTCTCGTGCCCGGGTTTGATCCCCGACACCAGGACCGTGATCCCGCGATGTTCGAGACGTTCGATGGCGTCCCTCAGGACGAGGGCGCCGGTGGCGTCGATGGCCGACACCCGGGACAGCCGGAGGATGACCACCCGCACCTCGGCCACCTCGGACAACTCCAGCAGGAACTGGTGGGCTGCGGCGAAGACCAGCGGGCCGTCGAGCCGGAACGCGACGATGTGCTCGTCCAGCAGCGCCCGTTCCTCGGCCGCGTGGTCGGCGTGGTCGAGCGGGACCTCCTCGACCTTGGCCGCCTTCGCGATCGCCCGCAGTGCCAGCGCGCCCGCCACGACGAGGCCGAGGATGACCGCGGTGACCAGGTCCAGGATCAGGGTCGCGGCCGCGGTGAGCACGAGGACCAGCGCGTCACGCCGGGTGGAACGCAGGAGCGCGCGGACCGAGCCCGCCTCGACCATGCGGACGGCGGTGGCCAGCAGCACCCCGGCGAGCGCCGCGATCGGGATGGTGGCGACCAGCGGCGCCGCCGCGAAGACGATCACCGCCAGCGCCATCGCGTGGGTGAACGAGGCCAGCCGGGACTTCGCCCCGGCGCGGACGTTGACCGCGGTACGCGCGATCGCCGCGGTGGCGGGCACGCCGCCGAACAGCGGCGTGACGAGGTTCGCGAGGCCTTGCCCGAAGAGTTCCCGGTCCGGGTCGTGGCGTTCGTTGACGCTCATAGCGTCCGCGACCGTGGCCGACAGCAGGCTTTCGAGCGCGGCCAGCGCCGCGACCGCGACCGCGGAGGGCGCCAGCGCGCCCAACGCGGACAGGTCCAGGAAGTCCAGCGAGGGCGCGGGAAGGCCGTTGGGCAGGGCGCCGATGCGGGCGACCGGCAGCTGCGCGAAATGGCTCACGAGGGTCGCGAGCGCGACCGCGACCAGTGAGAACGGGATCGATGGGCGCCATCGGGCGCCGAGCAGCATCAGAGCGGCGACCCCGGCCGCGATCGCGATCGACTGCCAGGCCGGATGCCCGGCGAAATCGGCCACCGCCTTCGCCGCGACGACGGACACCTTTTCCCCCTCCGGGGTGGCGACGCCGAGCGCGGCGGGGACCTGCTGCAACGCGATCACCCCGGCGATGCCCAGCGTGAAGCCTTCGACCACCGGCGTCGGCACGTAGCGCATGTACCGGCCGGCGCGGGCGACCGCGAGCAGGAGCAGCAAGACCCCGGCGAGCAGGCCCACCGTCAGTACGCCACCCGCTCCGTGCGTGGCCATGATCGGCACCAGCACCACGGTCATCGCGCCGGTCGGCCCGGACACCTGGAGGTTGGAACCGCCGAAGACCGCGGCCAGCGCGCCGGCGACGATCGCGGTGACCAGTCCGGCTTCGGCCCCGAGGCCGGATGAGATGCCGAAGCCCAGCGCCAGCGGCAGGGCGACGATCGCGACGGTCAGGCCCGCCGTGAGGTCGCGCCGGGGAGCGCGTTTGAGCGTCCGCAGGTCTTCACGTCCGGGCAGGAGCGAGTGCAGTTCCGAAAGCCTCAGACGCGCCACGGCGTCACTCCGCGTCGCGCAGCTGGGCGAGCAAGGCGTTCTGGTCGGCCAGCAGCTCGGTGAGGATGCGCCGGGCCGCGCGCAGGAGCTCGACGACGTCGCCGCCGGCGAGCGCGTACACGACCGTCGAGCCCTCGCGGGTCGAGGTGACGATCCCCGACCGGCGCAGGACGGCCAGCTGCTGCGACAGGTTAGAGGCCTCGACCTCGATCTCGGTGAGCAGTTCGCGGACGGCCTTCGGGCCTTCGGCGAGCAGCTCCAGCACACGGATCCGGACCGGGTGGCCCAGCATGCGGAAGAACTCCGCCTTGGCCTGGTACAGGGGGACGGGCATCTGACCACATTATCAAATGAAGAATTCTTCAAGTCGTGAACCGGATGCCATTCGGTGACTTTCCCACAACCTTTTCACTCGTTCGGGCGTCTAACCCGGCGTGGAGAACCCGGATGAGGCAGACGCACCCGAGTCGGAGACCACGGCCACTCCCGAGCCGAAGGGGAAGAAGCGCAGGTGGCGACGGATCGCCGCCTGGACGCTCGGCCTGCTCGTCGGCATCCCCGTCGTCGCGTTCGGGCTCGCGTACGTCCTGCTCGACGTCCGCAGCCCGCAAGAGGTCCTCGCCGACCTCGACAAGACCGTCGTCCTGCAGAACGCCGACGGTTCCGAACTGCTCAAGGTGGTCCCGCCCGGCGGCGACCGGCTGTTCGTGCCGTACGACGCCGTCCCCGCGAAACTGCGCGACGCGATCGTCGCGACCGAGGACCCGACCTTCTGGGACAACGAGGGCTTCGACCTCACCGGACTCGGCCGCGCGCTGGTGACCGGCGTCGGCGGCGGTTCGGGGATCACCCAGCAGTACATCAAGAAATCCACCGGCAACGAGGACGCCACCCTCGCCCGCAAGTTCTCCGAGCTGGTGCTCGCCACGAAGATCACCCAGCAGCAGACCAAGAAGGAGATCTTCGAGAGCTACGTCAACATCATCTCCTTCGGCCGCGGCACCTACGGCCCGGCGTCGGCGATGAACGCCTACTTCGGCCGCAAGCTCGACGACTCGATGACCTGGAGCGAGGCGGCGTTCCTCGCGGGCATGATCCAGTCGCCCTCGGTGCACGACCCGTACGCCTCCAGCCACGAGCACGCGAGGAAACGCTGGTCCTACGTGGTGAACAAGCTGGTCTCGCGCGGCTACGTCAGTCAGGCCGAAGCGGTCGCCATGACCTATCCGGAGGACGCGATCCAGACGCCGTCGGAGACCAGGGCCGGGCGCGTGACCTACGAGCAATACCACATCAAGCAGCAGGTTCTCGCGGAACTGGAACAGGTCGGCTACCCGCTCGACCGGCTCCGCGGCGGCGCGATGAAGGTCGAGACGACCATTGATCCGCGGGCGCAGGCCGAAGCCGAGAAGACGGTCAAGGAGCGGTTGCGGGGACAGCCCGAGCACTTCCGGGCGTCGCTGGTCGCCGTCGAACCCGGGACCGGCGCCATCCGCGCCTACAACGGCGGTGGCTGGAGCGTGCACGACTACGCCGGCACCCCGTACGGCACCGGCTCCGCCTTCCAGCCGTTCATCCTCGCCGCCGGCCTCGAACGGGGCGTCGGCGTGGACGAACCCCTCAAGGCGCCCGCGGCGGTCGACTTCCTCGGCGAGACCTTCGAGTTCCAGGACCAATGCGGCGAAGCCGGGAAGTGCACGCTGCGCGAGGCGATGGCGCGGGGCGCACGAGGCCCGTTCGTCGACCTGGCGAAGAAACTCGGCGCGGAAACGGTCCGCGAAGGCGCCCGCGCGGCCGGGATCCCCGAGGCCGTCGACGGCGCGGTGACGTTGCGGGAGAAGGACGGGTTCCTGATCGGTCCCGGGATCGCGGTCGGCCGGTATCCCTTGCGCCCCACCGACATGGCCGGCGCCTACGCGACCTTCGCCGCCGACGGCCTGCGCGCCACCCCGCATCTGGTGTCGAAGATCCGGGACGAGAACGGCGAAATCGTGTGGGAACGGCCGTCGGACAGGGCACCCGCGTTCAAGGACGACGAGGCGCTGAGCCGCCGGATCGCGGGCACGATGAGCCAGGTGCTGGCCACCGGACTGAAAGACCGCTCGGCCGCGCTGAAGACCGGCGATTTCCAGTACAACGAGACGGACGACAACGCCGGCGGCTGGGCGGTCGGGTACACGCCCCAACTCGCGACCGCGGTCTGGGTCGGCTCCGACGAGCCGCGCCGGATGCGGGACGCCGCCGGGGAGAAACTGACGGGGCGGACGATCCCGGCCGACATGTGGCAGCGCTTCATGACCGGCTTCCATCAGGGACTGCCGGTGCGGTGGCCGGACGGCTCCGGCCCGCGGCCCGCCACGACGGCGCCGCGGTGAGGCGTCGGCCCAGGTGGTGGTGAAGGCCTCCTTGCCTACCCTGAAGGTAGGGAAGGGGGCCTTCACCCCCCTCCGACGCAGCCTGGGCGAGCCCATGGGCTGGGCGTGTGCCGCGAAAGCCACTTTCGCGACACGATCGCCGACCGGGCCACGAGCGGACCGCCCGCCGCACCCGAGACCAGCAGACCCGAAGAGAACACGAATCGCCGGCCGAGCGGTTCCGTCAGGGCTTCACGAGCACGACGGTGAGCCCGTCGTAGCCCTTGCTGCCGACCGTCTGGATCGCCGTCGCGTCGACGCGAGGTTCGGCTGCGATCATCTCGTGCAGCCGCCTGATCCCTTGGATGTTCGGGTCTTCGCTGGCGGCGTCGGTCACCGCGCCACCGCGGACGACGTTGTCGACCACGATCACGCCGCCGGGCCGGACGAGCTTCAGCGACGCCGCGAAGTAGGCCGGGTTGTTGGCTTTGTCGGCGTCGATGAACGCCAGGTCGATCGGGCCCTCGACCGACGGCAGCAGGTCCAGCGCCTTGCCGACACGGACGTCGACCAGCCCGCCGAGCCCGGCCGCTGCGATGTTTCCGCGCGCGACCTCGGCGTGTTTCGGGTCGGATTCGAGGGTGACGAGCCTGCCCTGCGGTGGCAGGGCGCGGGCGAGCCAGATCGTGCTGTACCCGCCAAGCGTGCCGATCTCCAGGATGGACCGGGCGCCGATCATCCTCGCCATCAGGTTGAGCAGTTTGCCCTGATTCGGCGCGACGGCGATCGACGGCAGCCCGGCCTCGTCCGACGCCTGCCGCGCGCCTTCGAGGGCGGGATCGGACGGGACGAGCACCCCGGACAGATAGTCGTCCACTTCGGACCACAGTTGCTGTGACATGGCACCTCCGCGGCCAACCTACTCCGGGACCATCAGGCGGCGCGGCGTCCGGCTTTCGGGATCACCAGCGGGGTACCGGTTTCCGGGCACGGCATGACCCGGCACGGAAGCTCGAAGATCTTCTCGACGTTGGCGGCGGTCACGACCTCTTCGGGCGAGCCGGTCGCCAAGACCTCTCCGCCGCGCATCGCGATCATGTGCGTCGCGTAGCGGGCGGCGTGGTTGAGGTCGTGCAGCACCGCGACCAGTGTCCGGCCCTGTTCCTGGTGCAGCTGCGCGCACAGGTCGAGGATGTCCATCTGGTGTGCGATGTCCAGATAGGTCGTCGGCTCGTCGAGCAGCAGGAGATCGGTCTCCTGCGCGAGCGCCATCGCCATCCACACGCGCTGCCGCTGGCCGCCCGACAGTTCGTCGACCAGCCGCTCGGCGAGGTCGTCGACCCCGGTGGCGCGCATGGACTCCGCGACCACGGTGGCGTCCTCACGGGACCATTGGCGCAGCAGGCGCTGGTGCGGGTACCGGCCCCGCGCGACGAGGTCCGCGACGGTGATGCCGTCGGGCGCGATCGAGCTCTGCGGAAGCAGGCCGAGCCGCCGGGCGACTTCCTTGGCGGGGAAGGAGCTGATCACCTGTCCGTCGAGGAACACCGAACCCTGGCGGGGTTTGAGCATCCGCGCGAGCGCGCGCAGCAAGGTCGTCTTGCCGCAGGCGTTCGGGCCGACGATGACGGTGAACGACCGGTCGGGGATGACCACCCCGAGGTCTTCGGCCACGGTCCGGCCGTCGTAGGCGAGCGTCAGCGCGTCCGCGTGCAAGCGGGACGTCGTGCTCTGCGCGGTGAGGGTTTCCACGGTCTCCACGCAGGTTAGGCTAACCTAGGAGTCCGCCGTTGTGGTGTTCCGTAGGTCGCAGTCGGCTCACGACGCTCGTCGATGGCATCATCCCCAGTGCAATCCCGCGAGCGGTCTCGGAGCGATCGAAGGAACGGCATGGAGGACTACCGGATAGTCGCGGACGAGATCTCCGCCGACGTCGAGGCGGGAAGGCTCCGCCCTGGCGACCGGCTGCCCCCGCAGCGGCGGTTCGCCCGCGAACGCGGGATCGCGAACTCGACCGCCGCGAGGGTCTACGGCGAACTCGTCCGGAGAGGCGTCGTGGTCGGCGAGGTCGGCCGGGGCACGTTCGTCCGCGCCGGAAGGCCGCCGCTGGAGACCGCCCTCGCCGAACCCGGTGGCGCGACGGTCGACCTCGAGCTCAACTTCGCCGTCCTCCCGGAACAGTCGGCGCTGGTCGGGAAGGCGCTGGAGCCGTTGCTGCGCGAAGACGTCCTGACAGCGGCGCTGCGGCCGGGAAGCGTCTCCGCCCCGAAGCAGGCGCGTGACGCCGTCGCCGGTTTGCTCGCGAAGGACGGCTGGACGCCGGAAATCCTCTTCGCCGGGAGCGGGCGCCAGGCCATCGCGGCCGCCATCGCCGCCTTCGTGCCGATGGGGGAACGCCTCGCCGTCGAAGCCATCACCTATCCCGTGGTCAAGGCGCTCGCCGGACGGCTCGGCGTCCAGTTGGTGCCCATCGAGACCGACGACATGGGGCTCATTCCCGAGGCGCTCGAAGCCGCGTCCGTCCGCGCGCTGTACGTCCAGCCGACGCTGCACAACCCGCTCGGGTCCACAATGGACGAAGCGCGGCGCGTCGAGCTGGCGGAAACGGTGCGCCGGATGGACCTTCCGGTGATCGAGGACGGCATCTACACCTTCCTCCGGCCCGAGGTCCGCCCGTTCGCGGCGTACGCGCCGGAACGCACGGTGTTCACCGACAGCATGTCCAAACGGCTCGCCCCGGGGCTGACCACCGGATTCCTCGCCGTCCCGGCGGAATGGAAGGAACGGCTGGCCGCGTCCGTGCGCTCGGGTGGCTGGGTCGCGCCCCGGTTCGCCGTCGAAGCCGCCACCCGGTGGATCACCGGCGGGACACTGGAAACCGTCGAGCGGGCGAAACGGCTCGACGCCGCGGAACGCCAGCGGGTGACGGCGGCGCGGCTGGCCGGGTTCACCCTGCGCGCCGATCCGCGGGCGTACCACTGCTGGTGGGAACTCCCCGAACATTGGCGCGCCGAAACCTTCGTCGCCGCGGCCGCGCGACGCGGGATCGCGGTCACCCCGGCGGCCGCGTTCGCCGTCGTCCCCGGCCACGCGCCGAACGCGGTCCGCCTCGCCGTCTCGTCGCCGCCGCTCGAGACGCTCGGGGCCGCTTTGGACGTTCTCGCCGGACTAGCTTCCGGCCGCCCCGAGGACGCCGGCGTCGACTGACCCCCACGCGTCAGGGGCGCGGCGCCCACTTGCCGATGAAGCTGCCGCAGGTGACGGTCTGCCCGGTGAGCCGCGACCGCAGCGCGTTCTCCAGCCCGAGGTAGTCGAAGATCGGCGCGTCCGCGGCGACCTCGGCGGGCACCGGCCCGCCCTTGGCGAGGGCGGGCATGCTCACGGTCTGGAACAGCACCAGGTAGTCGCCTTCGCGGTTGAGGACGTCGGCCGTCGCGAGCATGCGTTCCGGAGCGTCGGCGACGATCTCCAGCGGCAGCGGCCATTCCAGCGGGAACGGGTTGCGCAGGCCGAAGGCGGGATAGGCGAACGGGTTGTCCGGCAGGACGGCCGTGCGTCCCGCGGGGAATCGCGTGACACAGTCCTGGATCTGGGAGATGTAGGTGAAGGTGCCCGGATTCGTCCGGATCCCGCGCATCGACGGCGTCACCTTGCCGAGGTCACCGGTCAGCTTCTCGTGCGCCATGTCGAGATACGCGGCCTCGTCGTGGTGCGCGACCACGGCCCAGCCCGACGCCAGCACCGCGACCAGGCCCATCGCGGTGGCGCCCATCAGCCTCAACCGGCGAGACGGCTCGGGCAGCGGCGGCAGCGCGTCCGACAGCAGCAGGATCGCCGTCAGCGCCAGTGTTCCGGTGAACAGCGTCGGCGTGTCGTTCCCCCAGGACAGGCTGGTCATGAAGCCGGTCGCGAAGACCAGCGCGCCCATCCGCGGGAATCGCCGCGTCGCCGCCCAGTGCACCAGCAGTGCGACACCGAGGATCCACCAGAGGACGTCCGCCCAGCGCGACGCGCCGGTGAAGTGCCCGTCGACGACGGTGCCGACCACCACCGCCACGCCGGCCAGGAGCAGCAGCCGCGCGAGGACCGCCCCGGCGAAACCCGCGCGGTCGCGGAAGATCCCGAGCAGGGCGAGGAACACCCCGGCGATCACGAAGAAGGTCAAGCCCCGCACCGGCGGCCGCAGCAGGGACGCGGGATTTTCCAGCCACAGCCCGAGAAGCCGCTCGCCGTACGCGGGCAGGCCGCCGGTGAGCTGCTCGGCCATCGCGCCGAGCCCGCCGTCGAGTGTGACGATTCCGAAGTAGAACACCAGAAAAGCGCCCAGCGCCAGCAGATCCCAGGCGAGCCGCGCCCACCAGCGGCCGGTGCGGAACGCGCCTTCCCGCAGCGACGGGTGCAGCACCAGCCAGCACAGCGCGATCAGCGGCACGGGCGCGAAACTCTGCTTGACGAACACCGCGGTGCCCAGCAGTACCAGGCCGAGCCGCCGCGGCCACGCCTTGCCGTTGCGCAGCCCCGAATCCAGTGCCCAGGCACCGCAGGCGGTCAGGAAGATCCCGTCGATCGTGTGCCAGGCCATCAGCGGGAAGGCGTTGAGGTTCAGCAGCGACGCGGCCGCCGTCAGCCCGGTGAGTCCAGGACCCCAGTCACGGACGCGGCGCCGGGTGACCAGTACGGCGAAGGCGATGGTCGCCAGGATGATCTCCAGCATGCTGAGCACGCTTGAGACGAAGAAGAGCGGCCCCGGCAGCACGAAGTCGACGATGTGCAGGTACGCCGAACCCAGCGGCCGCGCGGAGATGATGTCGGAATGCGGGACTTCGCCGTGCAGTACCCGCCACGCCTGGGCGAGGATGAAACCCTGGTCCGACGGGTGGAAACCGAAGCGCCCCACCCGGAGTTCGGTGGCGACGGCGAGCGCGAGCACCCAGGCCACGTGCAGGGAAAGCCGCAGCACTGTCCTGGACGGACGTACCACCGCCGCGTCCGGTCCGGTCGACAGCGGGGGACTGGCGACGTCCACACTGCCCCTTCCCGGTCGTCCTGCCTCGGCCCGTGCCCGCCGACCCCCCGGCGTTCCGGAAACCGATGGTAGCGGCCGGGGGCGTCCCCCGATCGAGCCCCGGCGGCGGGACGTCAGGGACGGCGGCGCCAGATCAGCCGGGTGACGGCTCCCGCCACCGACGCGAGCGGAGCCTTCCTGGGCAGGCCACGGGATTCCGGCGCTGACTCGGGCATGGCGCGGTAGACGAGATGGGCGAAGAACCGTGCCGTCCGAGGTGCGACGAGCGTCACCAGTTCGGCGGCCGTGCCCTCCGGCAGGTTCAGGATCTCCGGCCGTTTCTCCAATGCCTTCACCACCAGCGCGGCGGCGCGTTCGGGAGAACTCGACGGCATACCGCGATAGGACCCGGTCGGCGTGATCATGTCGGTGCGCACCAGCGGCATCCGGACCGAGGTGAAGGTGACGCCGTCGGAAAGCGTTTCCCGGCCGGCGGTCAGCCCGAACTCCTCCAATGCCGCCTTCGAGGCCAGGTAAGCGGAAAACCTCGGCGTGTCCGTTTGCAGTCCTTGGGTCGTCACGTTGACGACGTGCCCGAATCCGCGCGCGGTCATCGACGGCAGCAGGCCCAGCGTCAGCCGCACGGGGCCGAAGTAGTTGATCGCCATCGTCCGCTCGAAGTCGTGGAACCGTTCGGTGGACAGCGAAAGCGACCGCCGGATCGACCGGCCCGCGTTGTTGACCAGCATGTCGACGGCGCCGTGTGCGGCGAGCACGTCCTTGACCAGAGCGTCGACGGCACCGCCGTCGGTGAGGTCGCACGGATACGCCGACGCCTTCCCGCCCGCCGCGACGATCTGCTCGCGGACTTGTTCGAGTTCGTCGGCGCGCCTGGCCACGAGGATCACTTCGCCGCCCTTCGCGGCGACGGCCAGCGCGGACGCGCGACCGATGCCCGACGACGCGCCGGTGATCAGCACCTTGCGGCCGTCGAGGGGTTCCGGCCCCGGACGGCGGCGGCCGCGGTCGGGATCGAGGTGTTCCAGCCAGTACCGGTAGAGCGGACCGGCGTACTCCTTCAACGGCGGCAAGGTGATCCCGCTGCCTTCGAGCGCGGCCGTGGTCGCGCTCGTGTCGAAGTCGACCTCCATGCTCAGATGCGGCAGGATTTCCAGCGGGATGCCGAGTTCCGCCAGCACGGCCGCGCGGGCCGAACGCCCGCCGGGGACGCGGTCGAATCCGGTGGCCGCGGATTTCGCCAGCCTGGTTCCGGCCCGCTTCAGCGCTCCGGACGGCCGGGGAGGAAGGACCGCGGAGATCTTCGGCCCGCCCGCGGCCCGCGCGAAGGCGTTGTAGACCTCGTGAAGCGGCTGTGGCCGGGGCGACGCGAGGTGGTACGTGCTGCCGCTGGGCGCGTCGACGTGCATGAGGTGTTCCATCGCTTCGACGACGTAGTCGACCGGAACGATGTTCGTGGCGCCGAGATCCGGGGCGGCGAGAGGGAGACGCCGGGGCAACGCGGCGAGCCGCGAAATGGCCGGGAGGAAGTAGTACGGGCCGTCGATCTTGTCCATCTCGCCGGTCCGCGAATCGCCGGCCACGGCGGACGGCCGGTACACGCGGAACGGCGTTTTCCCGTGCCGCCGCACGAGTTTCTCCGCCTCGAACTTCGTCGCGTGGTACGGCGACGCGAAGCTCTGGCCGAGGTCGAAATCGGCCTCGGTGAACCGCCCGGCGTACTGCCCGGCGACCGCGATCGACGAGACGTGGTGGAACAGCCCGGCCTTCGCGGCGGCGGCGAACTCCAGGACGTTGCGGGTGCCGTCGACGTTGGCCGCGCGGTTCGCCGCTTCGTCCGCGGTGAGGTCGTAGATCGCGCCGAGATGCACGACGTGGTCAAGGGGCGCCAGGTGGGCGGGATCGATGCCCAGCAGGGTTTCGGTCAGGTCGCCGGTGACGGGAACGAGCTTCTCGTGGCTCGGGAGCTTCCCGCGTGAGGTCTCCCTCACGAGAACATGGACGGCTACGGTCTCAGGTCGCCGTAGTAGGCGCGCGACCAGGCGTTTTCCCAGAAAACCCGTCGCGCCCGTCACGAAGTAGGTGGTCATGGCCGGCTCCTTCCGAACGGGGCCGACTCTACCTACTCAGAAGTAGGAACGGTAGTTGTCATTCATTGCGGTCCGGATGTTCGGCCACCGCGACCACGGCGTCGCGGAGCGCGGCGCGCAGGCGTCCCACGTCCAGCGGCCCCAGTACGGCGGCCTCTCCGGGCGGTGCCACGAGCACGATCTTGTCGCTGCTCACGAACACCGTCACGTCCCTGCGCCTGCCCGCGAGATCCCGGCAGCCGACCGACCATTCGTCCCGGGGTGCCAACGTCCTCATCCTCCCGTATCCCATGATCTCCCTTTCTCGTCCGAGGCTGGGACGAGGCGCTTTCGGGGGCGTGACGCCGATTACCCGACATTCCTACTGATGGGTTAACCGATCCCTCATTCTGTGATCGGACACAGTGTGATCGACTTCCGCCTTCACTGAGCCGGACGAGGGCGAACGGGAGTAGCGTCCGGGGGAGGACTGCTTGGGAGGTCATCGATGTCCGAACCCAGGAAGATCGTCATCGTCGGAGCCGGTCTCGCCGGAGCGACGGCGGCCGGGACGCTGCGGGAACGCGGTTACGCGGGAGAAGTCCTGCTGCTCGGCACCGACACGCATCGCCCGTACGAATTACCGCCCTTGTCCAAAGGGCTCCTGATGGGCAAGGCCGATGAACCCGACTGGGTGCACGACGAGGGTTTCTACGGAGAGAAGGACATCGCGTTCAAGAGCGGCGTGACCGCGACCAAGGTCGAACTCGGCGCGCGGCTCGTGCACGACGACGCGGGCGGTGAACACCGTTTCGACCGGCTCGTGCTCGCGACCGGCTCGGGGCCGCGCTCGCTGCCGGTGCCCGGCGGGGACCTGCCGGGACTGCGGACCCTGCGCACCCTCGACGACGCGCTGGCGTTGCGCTCGGCGTTCAAGGACGCCGGACGGGTGGTGATCGTCGGCGCGGGCTGGATCGGGACCGAGGCCGCGGCGGCCGCCAGGGAACACGGTGCCGAGGTGACCGTGGTCGACCAGGTCGGCTCACCCTTGCTCGCGGTGCTGGGCGAGCAGGTGTCCGGGGTGTTCAAAGGCCTGCACACCGAGCACGGCGTGAACTGGCGTTTGGGTGAAGGCGTCGCCGGCTTCACGGGCGGCTCGGACGGGGTGACGGGTGTTCGCCTGAAGAGTGGTGACGAGCTTCCCGCGGACGTCGTCCTGGTGGCCGTCGGCGCCGCGCCGCGGGCCGGCCTCGCGCACGCCGCCGGGCTGGAACTGTCCGACGACGGAGGCGTCTGCGCCGACGCCGGCCTGCGGACGGCGGCGCCCGACGTCTACGCCATCGGCGACATCGCCGCGCATTTCCATCCCCGCTACGGAAAACGTGTCCGTGTCGAGCACTGGTCGAACGCGAAGTGGCAGGGCGAGCACGTCGCCGGGAACCTGCTGGGGGAGAACGAGCCGTATCTGCGGAGCCCCTATTTCTTCTCGGACCAGTACGACCTTGGCTGTGAATACCGGGGTCTCGCCGATCCCGGACGGGATGAGCTCGTGGTGCGGGGTGATCTCGCGGCGCGGGACTTCACGGCGTTCTGGCTGCGGGACGGTCAGGTGACCGCCGCGATGAACGTCAACCAGTGGGACGACGGGGACGCGTTGAAGGCCTTGGTCGAGGGGCGCGCGGCGGTGACCGCGGAGCAGTTGAGGACCGCTGATCTTTCGACGCTGGGGTGACCCGTGCGATGAAGGGGCCTTTCATGGCAAATTTGCTATGAAAGGCCCCTTCATTGCGCTCTGCTGGGGCTTAAGCCTCCTGGGTGACCAAGGCCCGCGAAGAACGCGAAGGCCGCGTCATGGTCCCGAAGGCCAGCAGGGCCAGCACGCCGAAGGCCGACATCACGATCCCCATCGGGACCGCGGTGCTCGCGCCGCCCAGCCCGACCAGCGGCGTCGCCAGCCCGCCGACGACGAACTGCAGCACGCCGAGCAGTGCCGATGCCGAACCGGCGGACCGCGCCTGTTCGGCGAGCGCCAGGGAGCTCGCGTTCGGCGCCACCATGCCGATGCTCGACACCAGGATGAACAGCGGGATCAGCAACCCGGCCAGGCCGAGGTCCAGCACCGCCGCGGCCAGGACGCCGAAGCCGGCGACCGCCGCGATGACGAGACCGACGGTCAGCAGGGTCCGTTCCGGGAAGCGGCCGACGATACGCCCGTTCAGCTGGCCGACGGCCACGATGCCGATGCCGTTGAGCCCGAACACCAGGCTGTACGCCTGTGGGCTGAGCCCGTAGACGCCTTGCAGAGCGAAGGACGAGCCGGAGATGTAGGCGAACAGGCTCCCGAACATCAGCCCGGAGGCCAGCGCGTAGCCGAGGAAGCCGCGGTCGCGGAGCAGGCTCGCGTACTTCCGCAGCACCGAGCCGAACCGCGCGGGCGTGCGGCGTTCCTCGGGCAGCGGTTCCGGCAGCAGGAAGAAGACGACGGCGAGCAGGATCGCGCCGAACACGGTCAGGCAGACGAACACGCCGCGCCACGATGTCCAGTTCAGGATCTGGCCGCCGATGATCGGCGCCAGGATCGGGGCGAGCCCGTTGACCAGCATGAGCAGCGAGAAGAACTTCGTCATCGCGGTGCCGGAGTAGAGGTCCCGCACGGTCGCCCTGGCGATCACGATGCCCGCCGCGGCGCCGAAGGCCTGGACGCCTCGTGCGGCGATGAGCAGTTCGGCGGTCGGGGCGACGGCGCACAGGATCGAGCCGACCATGTAGAGCGCGAGGCCCGCCACGAGCGGTTTGCGGCGGCCGATCGCGTCGGACAGCGGTCCGAGGATCAGCTGGCCGATGGCGAGCCCGATGATGAACGCGCTCAGTGTGAGCTGGACGGTCGCGTCCGCCGCGCGCAGTTCGCCCGCCATCTGCGGCAGCGCGGGCAGGTACATGTCGATGGACAGGGGCCCGAAGGCGGACAGGCCGCCGAGGATCAGGACGAATCGGGCGCGTCCGCTCGTGCGGGGCCACGCGACGGGTTCTTCCACTCGCTCGGGCGCGATGGTCATGCTCGTTCCTTCCCCAGTCATGGTTCCGCGAGGAACAACTTGCTTAGAGTAGGTAACTATTCCCGATGTGAGTCTCGCCACCCAGGCTTCACAAGACTGATCCGATCAATTTTCGATCCAAATCCGGACGGACCCTAGATCTTGGCGAAGCTCGTCGGGTATACATCGGATGTCTGTTCGTTGCTGTGGGAGCCGTTGATTGCTGGCGGTTCGGCTTGAAGGGAAAAATCCGTGCAGCTGTTGCGACTCGGGGAGCCGGGAAGTGAGCGTCCGTTCGTACGTGCCGGGGACGGCACGCTGCGCGACCTCTCGGGGCTGACCACCGACATCGATGGCGGCTTCTTCGCGAGCGACGGCGTGGCCAGGGTCGCCGCCGCGCTGGCCGCCGGTGAGCTTCCCGAAGCCGGCCCCGAAGCCACGCGGGCCAGGGTGGGCGCGCCGATCGCGCGGCCGGGCAAGGTCGTCTGCATCGGCCTCAACTACCGGCAGCACGCCGAGGAGTCCGGCGCCGCCGTCCCGACCGAGCCCGTCGTGTTCATGAAGGCCTCCGACGTCGTGGTCGGGCCGGAGGACGACGTGCTCGTGCCGCGCGGCTCGACCAAGACCGACTGGGAGGTCGAGCTCGGCGTCGTCATCGGCAAGACCGCGCGCTACATCGAAAGCGCCGAAGAGGCGCTCGAGTACGTCGCCGGTTACACCGTCTCGAACGACGTGTCCGAACGCGAGTTCCAGCTCGAACGCGGCGGCACCTGGGACAAGGGCAAGTCGTGCGAGAACTTCAACCCGCTCGGCCCGTGGCTGGTCACCGCCGACGAGGTGCCCGACCCGCAAGCCCTCGGCCTGCGGTTGTGGGTCAACGGCGAGAAGAAGCAGGACTCCTCGACCAAGGACATGATCTTTTCGGTCGCCGAGATCGTGCACTACCTGAGCCGGTTCATGGTGCTGCGGCCCGGCGACCTCATCAACACCGGCACTCCGCAGGGCGTCGCCCTCGGCCAGCCGGATCCCAAGCCGTACCTGCGCGAAGGGGACGTCATCGAGCTCGAGATCGACGGCCTCGGCCGCCAGCGCCAGAACGTCAGGCAGGCGTGATGGCGAAGATCGTGGGCATGGAGGTGCTCGACGTCCGGTTCCCCACCTCGCGGGAGCTCGACGGTTCGGACGCCATGAACCCGGACCCGGACTACTCGGCCGCGTACGTCGTGCTGCACACCGACGGCGGTCCGGACGGGTACGGACTCGCTTTCACCATCGGCCGCGGCAACGACGTCCAGGCCGCGGCGATCCGCGCGCTGGAACCGCACGTCGTCGGCATGGACGTGCCGACCGACGCCGCCGCGCTCGGCGCCCTGTCGAGGACCCTGGTCGGCGATTCGCAACTGCGGTGGCTCGGCCCGGAAAAGGGTGTCGCGCATATGGCGATCGGCGCGGTGGTCAACGCCGCCTGGGATCTCGCGGCGCGCGTCGCCGGGCTCCCGGTCTGGCGATTCGCCGCCGAAATGTCGCCCGAGGACCTGGTCTCCCTCGTCGACTTCCGCTACCTGACCGACGCGCTGACCGAGCAGGAGGCGCTCGACATCCTCCGCGCCGCCGAGCCGGGCCGCGCCGAGCGGATCGCCCGGATCGAGCGTGACGGGTACCGCGCGTACAGCACTTCTCCCGGCTGGCTCGGCTATTCGGACGCGAAACTGGTCCGGCTCGCCGAGCAGGCGGTGGCGGACGGCTTCGAGATGATCAAGCTGAAGGTCGGCGGGAATCTGGAGGACGACGTCCGCCGGATGAAACTCGCCCGCGAGACCGTCGGCCCGGACATCCGGGTCGCCGTCGACGCGAACCAGCGCTGGGACGTCTCGACCGCGATCACCTGGATGACCGCGCTGGCGCCGTACGACCCGTACTGGATCGAGGAACCCACCTCGCCGGACGACGTGCTCGGGCACGCCGCGATCGCCAAGGCGCTCGCCCCGATCCGGGTGGCCACCGGCGAGCACGTCCAGAACCGCGTGGTGTTCAAGCAGTTGCTCCAGGCGGGCGCGATCTCGGTGCTGCAGCTGGACGCCGCCAGGGTCGGGGGGTTCAACGAGAACCTGGCGATCCTGTTGCTGGCGGCCAAGTTCGGGATCCCGGTGTGCCCGCACGCCGGCGGTGTCGGGCTGTGCGAACTCGTCCGGCACCTGTCGATGTTCGACTTCGTGGCGGTGTCCGGTTCCGACGCCGACCGGTCCATCGAGTGGGTCGACCACCTCCACGAGCACTTCACCGATCCGGCCGCCGTCGTCGACGGCCGCTACGTCGCCCCGTCCGCGCCGGGCTTCTCGGCGCGGATGCACGACGCGACGCTGCGCCGGTTCACCTTCCCCGACGGTCCGGAATGGACGGAGACAAGCAAGTGAGTGAGTTCGAAGGCCTCGTCGCGGCGGTCACCGGAGGCGCGTCGGGAATCGGCAGGGCCACCGCGGACCTGCTCGCCTCACGCGGGGCGAAGGTCGCGGTCCTCGACCTGAATCCCGGTGACCTTCCCGAAGATCTCACCGGATTCCGCTGTGACGTCGGTTCCGACGGAGAGGTCCGGTCGGCGATCGACGCGGTCGCCGACCGGTTCGGCAGGCTCGACGTCCTGGTCAACAACGCGGGGATCGGCGCTCAGGGTGACGTCACCGCCAACAGCGACGACGAATGGCACCGCGTGCTCGACATCAACGTCGTCGGCATGGTGCGGCTGGCGCGGGCGGCGTTGCCGCACCTCAAGAACTCGCCCTCGGCCGCGATCGTCAACACCTGTTCGATCGCCGCGTGGGCGGGCCTGCCCAACCGTGCGCTGTACTCGGCCAGCAAGGGCGCGGTGCTCTCGCTGACCCTGGCGATGGCGACCGACCACCTCGCCGACCGGATCCGGGTCAACTGCGTCTGCCCCGGCACCGCGGACACCCCGTGGGTCGGCAGGCTGCTCGACGCCGCGGGCGATCCGGAGACCGAACGCGCCGCGCTGGCCGCCCGTCAGCCGATGGGCAGGCTGGTCACCGCGGACGAGGTCGCGAACGCGGTCGTGTACCTGGCCAGCCCGCTGTCGGCTTCGACCACCGGCACGGCGCTCGCTGTCGACGGAGGTATGTACGGGTTGCGTCCGCGCGGCCCGGTCCAGCAGTAGTTTTCGCTGTCGTCAAGGAGGATGCGGTGCGTACGAGGGTGATCAAGGTGGCCGCCGCGGCCACCGCGCTCGGGCTGGCCCTGTCGGCCTGTGGGTCCACGAAGGACAACGCCACCCAGCCGGGTGCGGGCGGGGGCGGCAAGGTCGGTGCGACGATCCCGTTGCTGACCTCGCCGTTCTGGCAGGCCTACAACAACTACGTACCGCTGAAGGCGAAGGAACAGGGTGTCGAGGCGCTGCCGACGGTCAACGCGGACAGCGACTCGGCGAAGCAGATCACCGACATCAACACCTTGCTCAACCAGGGCGTCAAGGGCCTGGTCGTGACGCCGCTGGACTCCGCCGCCGTCGTGGCGGGCCTCAAGGCGGCGGAGAACAAGGGTGTCCCGGTGGTCGCCGTCGACGTCGCGCCGGAGAGCGGCAAGGTCGCCATGGTGGTGCGCGCGGACAACAAGGCGTACGGCACCAAGGCCTGCGAGGCGATCGGCGCGAAGGTGACGTCGGGCAAGGTCGTGCAGGTCATGGGTGATCTGGCCTCGGTCAACGGCCGTGACCGCTCCGAGGCGTTCCGGCAGTGCATGAAGACGAAGTACCCGGACGTCCAGGTGCTGGAGGTCGCCGCCGAATGGAAGGCGGACAAGGCTTCGTCCGGTTTGGACAGTCTGCTGACCGCGAACCCGGACATCAAGGCCGTGTACATGCAGGCGGGCGGCGTGTACCTGGCGCCGACGCAGCAGGCGCTCAAGCGCAAGAACCTCTACTTCCCGGTCGGCGACCCGAAGCATGTCGTGCTGGTCAGCAACGACGGCATCCCGCAGGAGCTCGCCGCGATCCGCGCGGGCGAACTCGACGCGACCGTCTCGCAGCCGGCCGACGACTACGCCAAGTACGGCATGTACTGGATCAAGAAGGCCATGGCGGGGGAGACCTTCAAGGCGGGGCCGACCGATCACGGCAGCACCGTCGTCGAGGTCCGGCCCGGCATCCTGGAAGACCAGCTCCCCGCGCCCGTCGTCACCAAGGACAACGTGGACGACAAGTCCCTCTGGGGGAACAACCTGTGAGCGCGCTGCCCGCCGGATCCGCCGCCGTGCCGGTGGTCAGCGCACAGGGCGTCGGCAAACGCTACGGCCCGACCGTGGCGCTGTCCGACGTCAGCCTCACCGTGCACCCCGGCGAGTCGCACGCGCTCGTCGGCCGCAACGGTGCCGGGAAATCGACACTCGTCTCCATCCTCACCGGACTGTCCAAAACGGATACCGGGCACGTCGAGTTCGGCGGCGTCCCCGCGCCGCCCTTGTCCAGGCAGGACGACTGGAAACGCGCGGTCGCCTGCGTCTACCAGCACGCGATGGTCGTCCCGCAGCTGACCGTCGCGGAGAACCTGTTCCTCAATCGCCAGTCGGGCAAGGGGTTCGCGATCGGCTGGCAGCGGTTGCGCCGTCAGGCACGGGAACTGCTCGAGTCCTGGGACGTGCGGGTCGACGTCGACACCCCGGCGGGCGAGCTTTCGGTGGAGGACCGGCAGTTCGTCGAGATCGCCAGGGCGCTCTCCTACGGTGCCCGGTTCATCGTTCTCGACGAACCGACGGCTCAGCTGGACAGCCAGGCGATCGAACGGCTCTTCGCGCGGATGCGCCAGATGCAGGACAACGGGGTGACGTTCCTGTTCATCTCGCATCACCTCCACGAGATCTACGAAGTCTGTCAGGCGGTCACCGTGCTGCGCGACGCCAAGCACATCCTGACCGCGCCGGTCTCCGAGGTCGGGCGTGCCGAGCTGATCGACGCGATGACCGGTGAGCAGGGCGGGCTTTCCGTGCGCGACGCCTCCACCCGCGAGGCGCTGGCTCAGGACGCCGACGAGGTGCTGACCGTCGACGGGCTTTCCGGTGACGGGTTCTCCGACGTGACCTTCCGGATCCATCGCGGCGAGGTGATCGGGCTCGCGGGCAGCAACGCCAGCGGCAAGCACCAGGTCGCCGAAACCGTGTACGGCCTGCGTTCGCCGTCCGACGGCATGATCGAGGTGGACGGGAAGCCGCTGAAACCGGGCGACATCCCGGCCGCGATCCGCGCCGGGATCGGCTGTGTGCCGAGGGACCGGCACCACGAGGGGCTGGTGCTGGAGCATTCCATCGCGAACAACGCCACACTGTCCATTTTGGACCGTATGGGGAAGGGTGGCCTGGCGTCACCGGGCGCGCGATACGGCCGTGCCGCCCAGGCGTTGAAGGACTACGACATCGTCGCGGCCGACGCGGACCAGCCGGTGTCAGACCTTTCCGGTGGCAATCAGCAGAAAGTCGTCCTGGCCCGCGCGCTGGCCGGGGATCCGCGCCTGGTGGTGCTCATCAACCCGACCGCGGGCGTGGACGTGAAATCGAAGGAAGCGCTGCTCGCGGTCGTCGACCGGGTGCGCGCGGAGGGCAAGGCGGTGCTGATCGTCAGCGACGAGCTGGACGATCTTCGTCTGAGCGACCGGGTGCTGGTGCTGCGCGCCGGCGCCGTGGTCGCCGAACACCGGGCGGGCTGGTCCGACGGCGACCTGGTGGCCGACATCGAAGGAGTCGAGCGCGGATGACCGAACTGATGACCGACCCGAAGACCTCGTCGTTCGCGGCCCCGCCGAAGCGCCGGAAGTTCCGCTGGCTGCGCGAACTCGCCCTGGTACCCGCGCTCATCGTGGTGCTGGTCATCGGAGGACTGATCAGTGACACGTTCCTGACCTTCGGCAGCATCGTCGGGATCCTGTCCGCCTCGGCCGCGCTGTCGATGGTGGTGCTGGGCGAATCGCTCGTGCTGCTGACCGGGAAGTTCGACCTGTCGCTGGAATCCACCATGGGGATGGCGCCCGCCTTGGGCGCGATGCTGGTCATCCCGGTGGCTTCTTCGGGTTTCGGCACCGAGATCCCTGGTTTCGCGGGCATCCTCGCCGTGCTGGTGGCCGGTGCCGCGGTCGGCTTCGTGAACGGTTTCCTGATCGTCAAACTGAAGCTGAACGCCTTCATCGTCACGCTCGCGATGCTGACGGTGCTGCGCGGCACGCAGATCGGTTCCACGCAGGGAAAGACGCTCTTCGATCAGCTGGACGTGTTCACCGCGCTGGCCACGACGACGTTCATCGGGCTGCCGATGTCGGTGTGGCTGGCCGCGGCGCTGTTCACCGTGTTCGGGCTGGGGCTGCGGTATCACCGGATCGGACGGTCGCTGTACGCCATCGGCGGCAACCGGGAAGCCGCTCGGGCCGCCGGTATCCGTGTAGACCGGATCTCTTGGGGTGTCTTCGTCGTGGCCGGTGTGCTGGCCGCGCTCGGCGGGCTCGCGTACACCGGCTACGTCGGCGCTCTCGGTGCGGATCAGGGCGACGGATTGATCCTTCAGGTGTTCGCCGCTGCGGTGATCGGCGGTGTCTCACTGGACGGCGGGAAGGGCACCCTGGTCGGGGCGCTCACCGGTGTGCTGCTCCTGCAGACGGTCACCAACCTGCTGCAGGTGGCGCAGGTGCCGCCGGAATGGCTGAAGGCGATCTACGGCGTGATCATCCTGGTCGCGCTGATCATTTCCCGCTATGCCGGTGGGAAGGCCCAGACCTAGTCCGAAAGTCCGTGAAGGCCTCCTTCCCTACCTTGAGAGTAGGGAAGGAGGCCTTCACGGCTCTTAATCGGTTGCCCCCACTCACTCGCCTGTCGCACACTTACCGCACACCGACCAAGGAGGACACATGACGCGACGTTGTTACGCCATGTTCCTTGGCATGGAAGAGAAACGTGGCTCCACGCCGCCGTCCTAGCCGGACGTCGCATACGCGGAGCCGCCCTTCGGGAAACCGAACCGGGCGGCTTTTCTTTCGGTGAACCCTGATTTCTGGAACGAAGCAGTCCGGTGCGCATGCGTGCCGGACTGTGTTCCAGGCCAAGGCGCGTTGGTCCAGCGGAAGGGATACCGGGTTTTCACCCCGGTGACGTGGGTTCGACTCCCACACGCGCTACGCCCCGGCACGGCGGGGAAACCTGTTCCGTCGTACCGGTGCGGCGGTGTGGGGTCCGTGTGTCCCATACCGCCAGACGCGCACGGTCCGGCGACCGGCCGGGATTCATAGCCCCGGCCAGCCTGGCTCGACACCAGGGTGCGCGACTCAGCCCGTCTTACGGGCGCTGTGCACGTCGCCGCTCTCGTGGCGGCGCAGGACGAGGTCCTGGAAACCGTTGTCCCGCAGACCTTCTTCCAGGTTGAGCCCGTTCGTGGCGACGACCACCAGCAGCCCGCCCGTCACCAGGCTCGCGGCGACGCGACCGAGATGGGCAGGGGAGTCCAGGAAGGCCAGGACGACGTCGAAGGTACCCATCACGGGCAGCCGGGCGAGCTGGTGAACCTCGTACGAGATCCCGACGGGGTCGCGTTCCTCTTCGCGTTGGGCTGCCGCGATCAGCGCCTTATCCGCGTCGACGCCGACCACGCGGCGAGCGCCCTTGCCGCGGAGCAGGCGGGGATAGCGGCCATCGCCGCACCCGACGACCAGGACCGACCTGCCCGCCAGGTCCGGCAGCGCTTCGAGCAGCGTCGCGGCCTGGTCCGCCATACGGCCGACGCTAGCCGAGCGGCTGCTGTCCCGACAGGACCAAGAGGCCTATCCCGGAGTACGCGAAGGCCCCCTTCCTGTACCTGGGCGCAAGGAAGGGGGCCTTCATGTACTTCTACGGAGCTACAGCGCCCCACCGCTCGCGTCGTCGCGCTGCATGACCACGCTGGACGGTGCGGAGTGCACCGGCTTGGCGCCCTTGGGCGCCTTCTTCCGCCGCGCCAGCTTGTTCTCCAGCCACGACGCGAACCAGCTCAGGAGCAGGTTCAGCACGATGAAGATGATCGCGACGACTATCAGTGTCGGGATCGTGTTGCCGTAGAGACCGGTGAGCGGTCCGGTACTGCGGATCAGCTCGTTGAAGCCGATGGTCAGCTGACCGGCCAGCGCCGTGTCCTTGAGGATGACCACCAGCTGGCTCACCAGCGCGGGCAGCATCAGGGTGACCGCCTGCGGCAGCAGGACGGTCATCATGATCTGGGTCTTGCGCATGCCCAGCGCGGACGCGGCCTCACCTTGCCCCTTGGGCAGGGAGAGGATGCCCGCGCGGAACACCTCGGCCATGACCGAGCCGTTGTAGAGCACCAGACCCGTCACCGCGGCGAACAGCGGGCGGATCTCCGCGTCGATGTCGGTGTAGAACGCGTAGAACGCCGCGGCGAAGACCATCAGCAGCAGCACCGGGATCGCCCGGAAGAACTCGACGACCGCGCCGACCGGGACCCGGATCCACTTGTGGTCCGACAGCCGGCCGATGCCCAGCAGTGCACCGATCGGCAACGCGATCACGATCGACAGTGCCGCGGCCTTCAGGGTGTTGAGCAGGCCGGGCACGATGAATTCGGTCCAGGTCGAGCCCTTGAGGAAGGGGTCCCACAGCGCCCCCGACCATTGGTTCTTCTCGTCAAAGCCGACGTAGATGTAGTAGAGGACCAGCGCCAGGACGAGGACGAAAAGGACGCTGTAGAGCCAGTTCCGTGCCCGCGCCTTCGGCCCGGGAATGTCATAGAGGACGGTCTGCGCGCTCATCGCTTGACCTCGACCTTCTTGGCGACCCAGCCCAGCAGCAGGCCGAGGGGGAGGACCAGGACGACGAACCCGGCGGCGAAGAGCAGGAAGACCAGCAACAGCGAGTCGGACTCGTTCTCGACCATGTCCGACATCAGCAGTGACGCCTCGGCGACACCGATGATCGACGCGACCGTGGTGTTCTTCAGCAGCGCGATCATGACGTTCGCCAGCGGCGCGATCACCGACCGGAACGCCTGTGGCAGCACGATTAGGGTCAGCACCTGGACGAAGCCGAGCCCCAGCGCGCGGGCCGCTTCCGCCTGGCCTACCGGGACTGTGTTGATACCCGACCGCAGCGATTCACAGACGAATGTGGCGGTGTAGGCGACGAAGCCGAGGATCGCGAGCCGGAAGGCGTTGTCCTCCAACGATGTCGTCGACTCCGACGAGGCCAGGTTGAGTCCCAGGGTGGAGGACAATCCCAGCGATGTGAAGACGATGATCACCGTCAGCGGGGTGTTCCGGAAGATGTTGACGTAGGCGGTGCCGAACGCCCGCATGATCGGAACCGGGCTCACCCGCATCCCCACCAGGATGGTGCCCCAGATCAGGGAACCGATCGCGGAGAAGAAGGTGAGCTTGATCGTCATCCAGAAGGCGCCGAGCAAGTCGTAATTGGGATTGTCGAGGAAATCGAACAAGGTGCTCAACCCAGCCTCGGTATGGGAACGGTGCGCCGCGGTACACGGCGCACCGTTCGATTCCTTCAGTTCAGCGGCTCAGCGAGCCGGGGGTCAGGAGATGGCCGGAGGCTCCGGGATCTTGTAACCCGACGGGCCGACGTTCTTCTCCAGAGCGGCCTTCCAAGCGCCGTCCTGCTGCATCTTCTTGATCGCGTTGTTGATCGCGGTGATGCTCTCGGCATCGTCCTTCTTCAGGCCGACGCCGTACTTCTCGTCGGTGAAGCCCTTGCCGACCAGCTTCAGCTTGCCGGGCTGCTGCGAGGCGTAGCCGGCGAGGATCACGTCATCGGTGGTCATCGCGTCGACGGTTTTGTTGAGCAGCGAGGTGACGCAGTCGGTGTACTTGCCGACTTCCTGGAGCTGAACTTCCTTGGCGTACTTTTCCTTGACGTTCTGCGCCGGGGTCGATCCCTTGACCGAGCAGAGCTTCTTGTTGCCGGTCAGCGACTCCGGGCCGGTGATGTCGGTGTTGTCGGCCTGGACCAGTAGGTCCTGGTGGGCGATGAAGTACGGGCCCGCGAAGGAGACCTCGTTCTTGCGCTTGTCGGTGATCGAGTAGGTGGCGACGATGAAGTCGACCTCACCCTTCTTGATCAGGTCCTCACGCTGCGCGGACTGCGCTTCCTTCCAGGTGATCCCAGACTCTTCGACACCGAGCTCCTTGGCGATGTACTTCGCCACGTCGACGTCGAATCCGGCGTAGGTGCCGTCCGCCTGCTTCTGGCCGAGACCGGGCTGGTCGAACTTGATGCCGATGGTCAGCTTCTTGTCGTTCTTGGCCTTCGCCACCACGTTCTTGGCGCCGCTGGAGCCGCTGCCGGCGTCCGACCCGCCGCCGCCACAGGCGGAGAGGGCGAGACCGGCCGCCACGACGGCCGCGCTCATTCGCAGAACTCGGTTCAACCGCATTGTTCTCAGTTTCCTTCCGAATCTTGTCCAGCCATACCGGCCGGCGGGGAAGACCTCAGTGGGTCAGGATCTTGCCGAGGAAGTCCTTGGCGCGATCCGTCTTCGGCTTGGTGAAGAAGTCGTCCGGAGTGGAGTCCTCGACGATCTCGCCGTCGGACATGAACACCACCCGGTTCGCCGCGCGCCGCGCGAAGCCCATCTCGTGGGTGACGACGAGCATCGTCATCCCGTCCTTGGCGAGCGTGGTCATCACGTCGAGGACCTCCTGGACCATCTCGGGGTCCAGCGCCGAGGTCGGCTCGTCGAACAGCATCACCTTGGGGCGCATGGCCAGCGCGCGGGCGATCGCCACACGCTGCTGCTGCCCGCCGGAAAGCTGGGCCGGGTACTTGTCGGCCTGGTTGGCGATGCCGACACGTTCGAGCAGGTCCATCGCGGTCTTGCGGGCCTCGGCCGAGTTGACCTTGCGGACCTTCATCGGCGCGAGCATGACGTTCTCGACGATCGTCTTGTGCGCGAACAGGTTGAACGACTGGAACACCATGCCGACGTCGGCGCGCAGCGCGGCCAGCGCCTTTCCTTCGGCGGGCAGCGGAACGCCGTCCACCGCGATCTCGCCGGAGTTGATGGGTTCCAGCCGGTTGATCGCCCGGCACAGTGTCGACTTGCCAGACCCGGACGGCCCGAGCACGACCACGACCTGCCCGCGCGGCACCTCGAGGTTGATCTCCTTGAGCACGTGCAGGTCGCCGAAGTACTTGTTCACGGCGGCCGCCTTGATCATCGGCGCCGCCACCTCCGCGGTCATCTGGCCTCCAGGAGCGTTCGTTTGCAGGGGACTGCGGGGTCAGGCACCACGCGATGGCGGAAACCTACTCCCGTCGGACCGCTTGTAAAGACGGCTTGACCAATACTTAGGGTTTCAAGTCCGTATCGTTCTCAAGCCACCGGACGGCCCCGGTCCACCTCCGTCCGGCGCTGATCAGCCTAGACAAAGCGGGGGTGTCTCGTAACCGGGGTCACACGAGATCTGTGACGCATCGTGACCATTACCGCGTGCAGCGGGTCCCTCACAGGGCCATCCGGCCCAGCGGTACGGGCAGCGCGAGAGGTGACTCACCCCATAGAGTCGTTCTTCAAAGTCGTCGCGGTGGCGGTGACGGCGTGAAAGGGAAAACACGGGTGCGGGTACTGCTGGTGGAGGACGACGACCGGGTCGCGGGTGCCTTGACGCCCGCGCTGACCCGGCGCGGCCTGACGATCAAACGCCTCGCTTCCGGCGCCGGGGTGCTCGATCTGGTGCACGAGGTCGACGTCGTGCTGCTCGACCTCGGGCTCCCCGACATCGACGGGATCGTCCTGTGCCGCCGGATCCGCGCGGTCAGCGACGTCGCGGTGATCGTCGTTTCGGCGCGGGGCGAGGTCGACGACCGGATCCAGGGGCTTCGATCCGGCGCCGACGACTATCTGGTCAAGCCCTACGACGTCGACGAACTGGTCGCCCGTGTCGAGGCCGTGCGCCGTCGCCGCGGGGAACGGCCTGCCGCGCCCGAACCGCCGGGCGTCATCCGCGCGGGTGATGTCTCGGTCGATATCGGACGCCATGAGGTGCAGGTCGACGGACAGCCGGTTTCGTTGTCGCGCAAGGAGTTCCAGGTGCTCGCGCTGGTGGTCACCGCCCGCGGCGCGGTCTGCGCCCGTGATCACGTGCTGAACGAGGTCTGGGGTCACCGCGGCCCCGCGGAGAGCCGGTCGCTCGACGTCCACGTCGCCACCCTGCGGACCAAACTGGGCAGGCCCGCGCTGATCGAGACCGTCCGCGGGGTCGGGTACCGCCTCGGCGGCGCCTACGGTCCGGCCGAAGAGGGCTGAGCCGGTGCGCGTCCGCCTCCAGGCGATCGTGCTGACGCTGGTCGCGGCGCTCGTGTTCGGCCTCGGCATCCCGCTAGCGCTCAGCGTGGCGGCCAGTGTGCAGCTCGACCTCTTCCTCGACCGCCTGACCGACACCTCCCGGTTCGCGTCGCTGGCCCAGCGCCCGCTGGTGGAGAACCGGCCGGACCTGATCGAGGACGAGCTTCGCCGCTACACCGAGGTCTATGGGGTGCCGGTGGCGATCGTCGACCAGGACGGCGAATCCGTCGCCAGGGGTCCGGGCGAGACGGCCGGGATCGACCTGAAGGACCCAGTCATCGCTTCGCATCTGCAGCAGGCGCTGGCGGGACGGCGTTCGGAGCCCGGACCGCTGCTGATGCCGTGGAACACCGAGCCGCTGGTGCTGGCCGAGCCGATCCTCATCGACGGCGAGGTGCGGGGCGCGGTGATCACGGTGTCCTCGACCGCCAAGGCTCGCACCGAACTGCTGTGGTGGTGGCTGCTCATCGCGGCGGGCGCGGTGCTGGCGTTCGGTATCGCACTCCTGGTCGCCGTGCCGGTGGTGCGCTGGATCCTGCGCCCGGTCCGGCGGCTCGACGACGCCACCGGCGAACTGGTCGCCTCCGTGGTCAGCGGCCGCGAGGTCAAACGGGTGGGGGAGACCGGCGGCCCGCCGGAACTGCGGCAGCTCGAACGGTCCTTCGACCGGATGGCCGCCAGCGTCGACGAGGCACTGTCGGCGCAGCGCGCGTTCGTCGCCGATGCCTCCCACCAGCTGCGGAACCCGTTGACCGCGTTGAAGATCCGGCTCGGCAACCTCGACGGTCACGTCGACGACGACCTCGCCGCGGCCGACCTCGAAGCCGCCGTCGTCGACGCGCGACGGCTCAACCAGATCCTCGACGAACTCCTCTCGCTGGCCCGCGCCGAGGCGTCGGGCGGCGAACTGGTGCCGGTCGGCCTCGACGAGATGGTGGGCGCCCGGGTCGCCGACTGGACCGTGGTCGGCGCGGCACGCGACATCACGCTGGCGGCGACCGGGCTGGGCGGCGGACTGCGGGTGCTCACCCCGGCACGCGGCCTCGAAGTGGTCCTCGACGCGCTGCTGGACAACGCGCTCAAGTTCACCGAGCCGGGGACCGAGGTGCGGGTGGACGTCACCACCGCGGACGGGAAGGTCGACATCGCCGTCCGTGACCACGGCCCCGGCCTGCGCGAAGACGAGCTGGACCGCGCGGCGGACCGGTTCTGGCGCAGCACCGCGCATCAGAACGTGCCCGGATCCGGCCTCGGCCTGGCGATCGTCACCGAGATCCTGGCCCGCTCGGATGGCTCGCTGCGGCTCAGCTCACCCGAAGGCGGCGGCCTTCAGGTGACCGTGACCCTGCCGGTCGTCAATCCTTGAGTGATCTGAAGTAGCGCAGTGCGCCCGGATGCAGCGGCAGGGGAGAGGTCTCGATGGCGGGATGGACGTCGATCGACAACGCCGCGCCCGCCGCCTTGACCAGCTGATCCCGCGCGTCGAACAGCCCGCGCACGAGCGCCTCGGCGACGTCGTCGCGCATCGACGTGGGCACCACCAGGAAGTTCGGCAGCACGAGCGTGGTCACCGGCGACGGCAGGTTGTAGGCCGTCACCGGGATGGTCGCCGTCCGGTACACCGGGCTGGTGGCCCGCAGGGCGTCCGCGAGATCGGTGATGTCGAGCAGCCGCAGACCGACCGTGTGCACCTTCTCGGTGATCGACGGCGTCGGCAGGCCACCCGACCAGATGACGGCGTCGATCTGCCGGTTCTCCAGCGCGGGCAGCGCCTCGGGGAGGCCGAGATTGCGCCGGTCGATCGCGCCGGTCAGCCCCGCCGCCTTCAGCAGTTGCTTCGAGAGGAACTCGACCCCCGAATCCGGCGAACCGATCGCGACCTTGTGCCCGCGCAACTGCGCGAACGACTTGATCGGCGAGTCGGCGCGCACGATGACGTGCAGATAGTCGTCGTGCACGCGGGCCAGCGCGGCCAAACCGGCGGTGTTGTCGGCGGCCACGTCGGCGGCCACGAACGCCACGTCGGCCTTCCCCGCACGCACCCGTCCGACGTTGTCCGGCGAGCCCTGGGTCTCCTGGATCACGGGCCGCTCGGTGTCCAGTTGCGCGGCCCACGCGTCGGCCAGCGCCTCGGCCAGCTTGTCGTAGACGCCACCGTCGAGGCCCGCCGCGATCCGCACCTTCGTCCCGGAGAGATCGGGCCCGCACCCGGCGACCAGGGCACAGACGACGGCGATCACCACCGCGAGCACCCCTGGTCTCCTCATGAGGGTCGATCGTGCCATGGAACCCCGCCCGCGTACCCTCGAAGGCGAGATGAGCGCGCGCACTTACCAGATCCGCACCTTCGGCTGCCAGATGAACGTGCATGACTCCGAACGTCTTGCCGGGCAGCTCGAGGACGCCGGCTACGTACCGGGTGACGGCGAGGCCACACCCGACCTGATCGTGTTCAACACCTGCGCGGTGCGGGAGAACGCGGACAACAAGCTGTACGGCACCCTCGGCCATCTGCGGCCGCAGAAGACGGCGAAGCCGGACATGCAGATCGCCGTCGGCGGCTGCCTCGCCCAGAAGGACCGCGGCGAGATCGTCAAGCGCGCGCCCTGGGTCGACGTCGTCTTCGGCACGCACAACATCGGTTCGCTGCCGACGCTGCTGGAGCGCGCGCGGCACAATGCCGAGGCCGAGGTCGAGATCCTCGAATCGCTCGAGACCTTCCCTTCGACGCTCCCGGCGAAGCGCGATTCGGCGTACGCGGGCTGGGTGTCGATTTCGGTCGGCTGCAACAACACCTGCACCTTCTGCATCGTCCCGGCGCTGCGCGGCAAGGAACGCGACCGCCGCCCCGGCGAGATCCTCGCCGAGGTCGAGGCGCTCGTCGCCGAAGGCGTGCTGGAAGTGACCCTGCTCGGCCAGAACGTGAACTCCTACGGTGTCGAATTCGGCGACCGGTTCGCGTTCGGGAAGCTGCTGCGCGCCTGCGGCTCCGTGGACGGGCTGGAGCGCGTCCGGTTCACCTCGCCGCATCCGGCGGCGTTCACCGAGGACGTCATCGACGCGATGGCCGAGACGCCGAATGTGTGCCACCAGCTGCACATGCCGCTGCAGTCCGGTTCGGACCGGGTGCTGCGCGAGATGAAGCGGTCCTACCGTTCGGCGCGCTACCTGAAGATTCTCGACCGCGTGCGCGAGTCGATGCCCGACGCCGCGATCACCACCGACATCATCGTCGGCTTTCCGGGTGAGACCGAAGAAGACTTCCAGGCGACGCTCGACGTCGTCGCGCAGGCGCGGTTCTCCAGCGCGTTCACCTTCCAGTACTCGATCCGGCCGGGCACGCCCGCCGCCGAGATGGACGGGCAGCTGCCGAAGGAGGTCGTGCAGGAGCGCTACGAACGGCTCGTGAAGCTGCAGAACGACATCTCCTGGGAAGAGAACAAGAAGATCGTCGGTCGGCGGGTCGAGCTGCTGGTGGCCTCCGGCGAAGGACGCAAGGACACCGAGACGCAGCGCCTGAGCGGCCGCGCGCGGGACGGCAGGCTCGTCCACTTCACGCCGACGGGGCCGCTCGTGGACCGCTCGGTGCGTCCCGGCGACGTCGTCGAGACCGTGGTGACCTACGGCGCTCCGCACCATCTCGTCGCCGACGGCGACCTGCTGTCGCACCGCCGCACGAAGGCGGGCGACAACTCCGAGGCAGGGCTGCGGCCGAAGACCAACGGCGTGACGCTGGGCCTGCCGGGCTTCGGTGCCCCGGCCGTCACGCCGGAACCGGTGAGCGGGTGTGCACTGTGACCGAACCGAAGATCGACGAACTCGCCGCCGAGATCGACGAAGCCGGCGAACGCGCGGCCAAGACGATCGAACTGGGCAGGCGCGGATTCTCCATCGCCGTGCTGGTGTTCGTGCTGCTGGTCGCGCAGCTGCTGCCCTGGGTCGGCGAGCACGCCGGCTGGGAGGTGCTGCTCGGCAAGGGCGGCGGGATCCCGCAGCTGTTCGCCGCGACCTCCACCGGGGTCGGCGTGTTCGTCTCCGCCGTCACGCTGGTGACCCGTCGCTGGTGGCTGGCCTGGGTCTGCGCCGCGGGCGGATGGTTCGCCTCCGTCGACGGAATGCTCGCGATCTGGTCCCAGCAGTCCTCGAACGCGACCGGCGCGGCCGGTGGCGGTCCGGGCTTCGGGCTGATCGTCGCCTGGATCGCCACCGTCGCGCTGGCCATCTACTGGATGCGTGCCGCCTTCTCCCGCAGCTAGGCCGTGTCCTGCAAGTCGTGTTCGCGGTCTCCGCGCCCAGGTGGTCCCTGACGGCACGAGCGGACGCGGCCGAGTACGACCCGGTACGAGGCCGAACCGTCCGCACCGCCAGGAACCACCTGGATCACGAAGCCCATCGAACAGACTTACAGGACACGGCCTAGCCGACCCGCAGGGTGAGGTTGCTGGACGTGTACGCGCTCGCGTAGAGCGTCGTTTCCGGGTGGTAAGCCCGCAGCGTGACCATCGCGCTGAAGGAGAAACTCAGCTTCAGGGAGAACGTCGAGTTGGGCCGGCAGGTCGTGTCGGCGATGTTCACCCAGACACTCCCTTGAAGCTGCTGCACGATGATCGCTTCGAGATTGTCCGTGCCGTCGGACCGCGCGCCTCCCTCAACCTGCAGAGCCCCCTTGAGGGTGACCTTTTCGTTGACCTGGACCTGCTTCTTGCTGAGCGAGGCGTCGAGCTTGACCTTCTTCTTGCCGGCTTCGGCGGAGGCGGGGAGCGGTGCCGGGGAACCGGTCGCCGCCGCGGCCGGGGCGAGCCCGGCCACCAGAGCACAACTGATCGCCAGGGCGGCGAACGCCCGGCGTACTGGGGGAATCAGTGTCTGGTTCATCCTCGAAGTCGACCACGGTTGGGCGCGGAGAGCGCCCGAATACGCGCGAACGAGCGATCTGTCCCTCCACAGTGGAGTGAAGCGCCGTGAAGGACTCCTTGAGGACCCAGAGTCCCTCGAAGTCCCCTCATCGTGCCGGAGCCTCACCTCGAGTCCCACTGGCACCATCAGGCACAACGCGACGTGTGGAAGCGGCAGCGCCGGAACGTAGTGAAGGCCTCCTTACCTACCCTCAGGGTAGGTAAGGAGGCCTTCACGGACGGATCCGAATCAGCGGTCCGCGATAGCCGCTTCCGCCGCGTCGAGCCACTCACGCCACTGCGCGGCCTGCTCGTCCGCCTTCTTCGCGCGCCGCTCGTCGCCCGCCGCACGGGCCTTCGCCGCCTGCGACTCGAACTGCTCGACCCGCTCGCGGAACTGCGCCGCCCTGGCCTGCGCCTCCGGGTCGGTCCGGCGCCACTTGCTGTCCTCGGCCGACTTGATCGCGTCCTGCACGGCCTTGAGGCGCCCGTCCAGCTCACGGATGCGTTCGCGCGGGACCTTGCCGATCTCGTCCCACTGGTCCTGGATGCGCCGCATGTGCTGCTTCGCCGCGTCGAGGTTGGCCGCGGGATCGATCTTCTCGGCCTCGACGAGCAGCTCTTCCTTCTGCTGCGCGTTGGTCGCGAACTCGGCGTCCCGCTCGGAGAACACCGCGGACCGCCGGGCGAAGAACTTGTCCTGCGCGGCGCGGAAACGCTGCCAGAGCGCCTCGTCGCTGTCCTTGGGGGCGCGGCCGGCGGCCTTCCACTCGGTCATCAGGTCCTTGTAGCGACCCGCCGTCTCGCCCCAGTCCGACGACTCCGAGAGCGCTTCGGCCTCGGCGATCAGCTCTTCCTTGCGGTGCTTGGCGCCCGCGCGCTGCTTGTCGAGCTCGGCGAAATGCGAGCCGCGGCGCCGGTTGAACGCCTCACGGGCCTTGGAGAACCGCTTCCACAGCTCGTCGTCGGTCTTGCGGTCGACACCCTTGACGGTCTTCCACTCGTCCAGGATGGCGCGCAGCCGGTCGCCGGCGGCCTTCCACTGGGTCGACTCGGCGGCGAGCTTCTCGGCCTCGTCGGCGAGGGCTTGCTTGCGGACGACGGCTGCCGCGCGGGCTTCTTCACGCTCCTGCTTGGCCGAGGCCAGCGCCTTCTCGGCGTGGGCGATGACCTGCTCGATGCGTCCGCTCAGCGCGGCGATGTCGCCGACGACGGCGGCTTCGGCGAGGCCGTCACGCAGCTGCGTGGCCGTCGCCAGGGCGTGCTTCGGATCGCCCGCGCCGGACTCCAGCCGGGTTTCCAGCAGCTCGACCTCGGTGCGCAGGTCGTCGAAGCGGCGCGCGTAGTGGAGCAGACCCTCGTCCGGGCTCCCGGCCTGCCAGACACCGACCGCGCGCTCGCCGTCGGGTGTGGTGACGTAGACCGTTCCTTCGTCGTCGACCCTGCCCCAAGCGGACGGGCTGGGCTCGGCGGGCGGCACGGGGGGTGCGGGGTGCCCGCCACCGAGCGCGTGCGGTACCGGGTGCGGTGCCGGGGTACCGGTGGACGTGTTCTCCTGGGCCATCGCAGGCTCCTTATCGCCTGTACGCCCGCTGGCGCGGGCGCCCCGCCTAGCGGCGGGGCCGGGTAATGCGTTGCCGTCTTGCTTCGGGGGCATCAACCCCTTGCGGCATTCAAGCAGCTCAGCGTCCACCGTGGAACCGGATGAACCACCAGAGGGCAGTGATCCTACTTCCGGAGGACCTTCCGTGTCGGTCGGTTGCCGGTGCCGGGAGGCGGGGAAGGTAACGTCGGCGGCCGTGATCCGCCGTGTCGCCGTGCTCCCGCAACCCCCGCTGCTCATCCCCGAACTCGCCGCCGGAGCGGCGGACGAGTGCGCCGAGCTGCGCGAAGCCTGCCTCACCGCCGTGAGGCGCCTGACCAGCGTTTCGCCGGATTGGGTCGTCATCGGCGCGGCCACGGGGGCGCCCGAGGTGCCGGAGCACGCGAGCGGCTCCTTCCGGGGATTCGGCGTCGACCTCGGAGTCTCACTCAGCCGGGTGACTGCTCCCGAAACCGAGCTGCCGTTGCCCGCGCTCGTGGCCGGCTGGCTGCGTGAGCAGGGCGGCGCGTCGTCCGTCCGAGTCCGCCTCGTCGACCCCGCCACCCCCTCCGGTCAGTGCGAACAGTTCGCCCGCGAGCTGGGAGAGCCCGCCGCGGTGCTCGTCCTCGGCGACGGTTCGAGCCGGCACGGCCCGCGTTCCCCCGGCGGCGAGGACGCGCGCGCGGAGGATTTCGACGCCGCGATCCGCGCCGCGCTGGCCAAGGCCGACACGGGCGCGCTCGCCGCACTCGACCTGGCCTTGGCCGCCGAACTCGGGGCGGGCGGCCGCGCGCCCTGGCAGGTCGTCGCCGGACTGGCGGCGGACGTGGACTGGACCGCCGAGGTCCTCTACTCCGCCGCGCCGTTCGGCGTCGGCTACCACGTCGCGGTCTGGGAGCACGCGTGATCCGGCCGGTCGCGGTCGTCGGGCCCACGGCGACCGGGAAGACCGCCCTGGCGGTCGAACTCGCCCTCACCCTCGGGGGTGAGGTGGTCAACGCGGACGCGTTGCAGCTGTACCGCGGGATGGACATCGGGACCGCCAAGGCGACCCCCGAAGAGCGGCGGGGCGTGCCGCATCACCTGCTGGACGTCCTCGACGTCACCGAGACGGCGTCCGTTGCCGCGTATCAGCGCGACGCACGCCGGCGGGTCGAAGAACTCCTCGATGCCGGCCGCGTGCCGATCCTCGCCGGCGGTTCGGGTCTCTACGTCCAAGCCGTGCTCGACGACCTCAAGTTCCCGGGCACCGATCCGGACGTGCGCGCCCGGCTGGCCGCCGAAGCCGACGAAATCGGCGCCGCCACGATGCACGCCCGGCTCGCCGAACTCGACCCCGTGGCCGCCACGGCCATCCTGCCGACCAACAGCCGCCGGATCGTGCGCGCGCTGGAGGTCATCGAGATCACCGGCGAACCGTTCTCGGCGAACCTGCCGAAACCGGGACCCGCGCGCTACGACACGGTCCTGATCGGCATCGACCGCGAACCGGCCGAACTCGACGCCCGCGTCGATCGCCGCGTGGAGCTCATGTTCGAAGCCGGACTCGTCGACGAGGTCCGGACGTTGCTGGGCCGCGGACTCCGCGACGGGCTCACCGCGTCGAGGGCGCTGGGCTACCAGCAGGTGATCGCCGCGCTCGACGGCGGCGGCGACTTCCAGGCCGCTTCCGAGGCCACCGCGCAAGCCACCCGGCGGTTCGTGCGGAGGCAACGTTCCTGGTTCCGGCGGGACAACCGCATCCAGTGGTTCGACGGCGGTTCGGAGCGGCTGGCCGAGCGCGTCCTCGAAGCGGCGGCCCAGTAATCTTGCGGGCATGGGCGGCATCGAATTCCTTAAGGGACACGGCACACAGAACGATTTCGTGCTGCTTCCCGACCCCGACGGCCGCCTCGAGCTGACCGAGGCGCGGGTGGCGGCGCTGTGCGACCGCCGGCGTGGTCTCGGCGCCGACGGTGTGCTCCGGATCGTGCGGTCGTCCGCACTGGGCGTCGAGTCCGGCGGCGAATGGTTCATGGACTACCGCAACGCCGACGGGTCCATCGCGGAGATGTGCGGCAACGGCGTCCGGGTCTTCGTCCGCCACCTGGTCGATTCCGGGCTCGTGTCCGAGCGCGACTTCGTCATCGGCACCCGCGCCGGCGACCGGCCGGTCCGGATGCACGCGGACGGATCGGTGACCGTGCGGATGGGGCCCGCGACCATCACCGGTACTTCGGTCACCGTGGTCGCCGGGAAGCCGTTCTCCGGTGTCGCGGTGAACGTCGGCAATCCACACCTCGTGTCGGTCGTCGAGGACGACGTCGACGTGCTCGACCTGCGCGACCAGCCCGACTTCGACTCCGACGTGTTCCCCGACGGCGTGAACCTCGAGTTCATCAACCTGCTGGGCGAAAACGCGCTGAAGATGCGCGTCCACGAGCGCGGCGTCGGCGAGACGCGGTCCTGTGGCACCGGCACGGTCGCCGCGGTCGCCGCCGCCCTTCATCTCGCGGGCACCGACACCGGCGAAGCGACCGTCGACATCCCCGGCGGCCGCGTGGTGGTCGAGGTCCATCGCGGCGGGTCCACGCTGACCGGCCCGGCGGAGATCGTCGCCCGCGGAGAACTCGACGAAACCTGGTGGGCCGGGCTCGGTTAACCGACCGCGATCGGCTCCTTGGGAAGGTCGCGAAGCTTCCGGATCGGCGAGAAGACCACCCACAACACCGCGGCCGCCTCGCCGACCGCGGCGAACCACAGCGTTCCCCTGATCCCGATCGCCTCGCCCAGCGCACCGCCGACCACCCCGCCCAGGGGCAGCATCCCCCACACCACGAAGCGGACGCTGGCGTTCATGCGGCCGAGTAGCCGGTCCGGGCAGACGGCCTGCCGGTAGGACACCTGCGCGACGTTGTAGACGATGATCCCGAACCCCGCGATCGCCAATGCCGCGGGGAACAGCACGATCCGCCACCCCGGCGCGGCGAGCGGGAGCAGCAGGTGGAACGGCGAGGTCAGCAGGGGGACGAACCAGATCGACCGCGCCTGCCCGATCCTCCGAGTGATACGACCGGCCAGGATCGCCCCGATGATCCCGCCGATGCCACCGGTCGCCAGTACGACGCCGACGATCGCCGGTGACAGGCCGAGTTCCCGGTTCAGGAACAGGATCTGCACGGCGGTGAAGGCGCCGTTGGCCAGGTTGGCCGTCGCGGTGCAGGCGACGATCGAGCGCAAGGCCGCGTCGGTGAACACGAACCGCAGTCCTTCGACGATCTGGGGGAGCAGCTTCGCGTCTTCATGCTGCTCGGGAACTTCCTCGACGGTGCGGATCCGCAGCAGGCACAGTGCGGAGGTCAGGAAACCCACCCCGGTCATCAGCACGGCGTTGGCCGCGCCCGCCAGCTGCACGAGCCCGCCGCCGATACCGGGACCCGTCAGGAACGCGACCGATTGGCTCGCCTGGAGTTTCGCGTTGCCTTCGAGCAGATGCTCCCGGCCGACCAGCGACGGCAGATACGACTGGTAGGCGACGTCGAAGAACACCGTCGCGACGCCGACGAGCGTGGCGACCACGATCAGCTGTGTCAGCGACAGCACGCCTGCCCACCAGGCGATCGGAATGGTGAGCAGCAGCGCGGCACGGACGAAGTCGGCCCGCAGCATCAGTGCCCGCCGCCGCATGCGGTCCACCCACACCCCGGCGGGCAGCCCGATGATCAGGAACGCGATGGTCTCGGCGGCGGTCAGCAGCCCCATCTCGAACGGCGTCGCGGCCAGCACGGTGGCCGCGAGCAGGGGGATCACGGTGTGCCCGGCGAAAGCGCCCACCTGGCTGGCGGTGTCACCCGCCCAGAGCCGCCGGAAGTCCGCGTGGAAGAAGAGGGAGTCTCTGCGCACGACGACACCTTGGCCCGAGTGATTGGAAACTGTCAATCACTTTCGCCTCTAGGCTGTCCCCGTGCCCACTCCACGACGTGCCGCCACCGAGGCCGAGATCGCCGCGATGGCCTCCGGAATAAGGCTGCGCATCATCCGGTTGACGTACTCGGAGGCGCTGACCAACAAGGAACTCGCCGAACGGCTCGATCGCGACCCCGCGACGACGCTGCACCACGTGCGCAAGCTCGTCGACGCCGGCTTCCTCGAAGCGCTCCCGCCGAGACGCGGCACGCGCGGCGCGAAAGAAATTCCGTATCGCTCGACCGGGTTGTCCTGGCATCTTGATTCCCGCGACAGGGGGATCGATCAGGCGATCTTCGAGGCCTACCTGGCCGAGATCGCCGACGTGGGATTCGACGAGGTGCAACAGACGCGCATGGTCGTCCAGGTACCGGACGAGCAGATCGCCGAGTTCGAAACAAGGCTGATGGAGCTCGTCGACGACTTCATCTCGCGGCCGGTCGACCCGGACGCGAAACGCACGGCCATCTACCTGTCGAAGTATCCCAGCAGGTAATGAATTCGGTCCCGCCGCCGAAACGTGGGACCATGGAGGCACGATGACGGAACTGACACACAACGATCTGAACGACATGGACCCATCGACCGGCGAACTGGAGCTCGAGGACCGCGCCTCGCTCCGCCGGGTAGCGGGCCTGTCCACCGAACTCGCGGATGTCACCGAGGTCGAATACCGGCAGTTGCGCCTGGAGCGCGTCGTTCTGGTCGGCGTGTGGACCGAGGGCAGCGCCCTCCAGTCCGAGGCCTCGCTCGCCGAACTCGCCCGCCTGGCCGAAACGGCGGGCTCCGAGGTGCTGGAAGGCCTGGTGCAGCGGCGGATCCGCCCGGATCCCGCCACCTACATCGGCTCGGGCAAGGTCAAGGAACTGCGCGAGATCGTGGCGGCCACCGGTGCCGACACGGTGATCTGCGACGGTGAGCTCTCACCCGGCCAGCTGCGCCAGCTGGAGGAGAAGGTCAAGGTGAAGGTCATCGACCGCACCGCCCTGATCCTCGACATCTTCGCGCAGCACGCCCGCTCCAAGGAGGGCAAGGCGCAGGTCGAGCTGGCCCAGCTGCAGTACCTGATCCCGCGGCTTCGCGGGTGGGGTGCGGCGCTGTCCCGGCAGGCCGGTGGCCGGGCGGGCGGCGCCAACGGTGGTGTGGGTCTGCGCGGTCCCGGTGAGACGAAACTCGAAACCGACCGGCGGCGGATCAACAAGCGCGTGTCGAAGCTGCGCCGCGAGATCGCCGCGATGGACACCATCCGCGAGACCAAACGCGGTCGCCGGGTGGCCAACGAGGTGCCGAGCGTCGCGATCGTCGGCTACACCAACGCCGGCAAGTCGAGCCTGCTCAACGCGCTGACCGGCGCCGGTGTGCTGGTCGAGGACGCGCTGTTCGCCACGCTGGATCCGACGACCCGGCGGGCGCAGACCCCCGACGGCCGCACCTACACGCTGACCGACACGGTCGGTTTCGTCCGGCACCTGCCGCACCAGCTGGTGGACGCGTTCCGCTCGACGCTGGAGGAGGCGGCGAGCGCCGACCTGCTCGTGCACGTCGTCGACGGTTCCGACCCGACGCCCGAAGAGCAGGTCAACGCGGTGCGCGAAGTGCTCGCCGAGATCACGAAGCGCCGTTCCGAGCCGCTCCCACCGGAGCTGCTGGTGATCAACAAGGCCGACGCCGCCGACGAGGTGTCGCTGGCCCGGTTGCGGCACCAGATGGCCGGTTCGGTGCAGGTTTCGGCGCGGACCGGCACCGGGATCACGGAGCTGGCCGAGGTGATCGCGGAGAAGCTGCCAAGGCCCGAGGTCGTGGTCGAGGTGCTGATCCCGTACTCGCGAGGCGAGCTCGTCTCCCGAGCCCACGCCGACGGCGAGGTGCTGGAGGAAGAGCACGTCGAGACCGGTACGCGCCTGGTCGTCCGCGGCAGGCCCGAGCTGGCCTCCGCGCTGAGCGAATTCCAGACGAACTCGGCTCTGTAAGCAAGTACGTGAAGGCCCCCTTCCTTGCGTTAGGCGCAATGAAGGGGGCCTTCACGTACTGGGGTCTGGCCCGCCGCTGAAAGTGGCCTTCGCGACATTCCGCCCCATCTCGGCATCCGCACCGAACTGCGCGCCGTCCCGGACGTCTCCGTAGTGTGGGGCTTCAGGGGTTCCACGGTACGGAGGTGGATGTGCGGGGGATTGTCGCGGCTGCGGTCGTGCTGGCGGCGTTCATCGGCGGGACGGCTCCCGCCCTGGCGCAGGAGGTCCCGGCGCCGCAGCCGGTGTGCAAGAACAGCGACTCCCGGCTCAGCGAACTCTCCGGCCTGGTCTCCGACGGAGAGCACCTGTACGCCCTCAACGACGGCGGAACCAAGACGCAGGTCTTCGTCCTCGGCCGCGACTGCAAGGTCCAGAAGGTCATCTCGGCCGCGACGGACCCGTACGACCCCGAGGATCTCGCCCGCACCGCCGACGGCACCTTCTGGCTTTCCGACACCGGCGACAACCGCAAGCGGCGGGACACGGTCGCGCTGATCTCGCTGACCCCCCAAGGCAAGGCCACGCTGCACCGGCTCACCTATCCCGACGGGCAGCACGACGTCGAAGCGCTGATCATGGACCGTTCGGGCACGCCGTACCTGATCACCAAGGACGTCTTCGGTGACGCGAAGGTGTACCGGCCGACGGGGCCGCTCGCCAGCCCTGGCCCGACTCCGCTGGAGAGCGTGGGGTCGCTGCAGATCAAGGAGACTTCGACGCCGGGCGGACCCGTCGGGTCGATCGGCTCGATGACGGTGACCGGCGCGGCCTCGATGGCCGACGGCTCGGTGGTCGCGTTGCGCACCTACACGGATGCCTACCTCTACGCCGTCACCGACGGAGACCTGAAGAGCGCGCTGCAGCGCGAACCCGTGCGCGTGCCCCTGCCGAACGAGAAGCAGGGCGAGGCGATCGCCTTCGATCCGGACGGGACGCTGCTGTCCGGCGGGGAGGGCGTCGGCGAGCAGATCCGTGCGGTGAAGGGCGCGGCCGCACTCGCCGTGGACGCGGCGAAGTCCGAGGGCAGCACGTCGGGCGGGACCTCCGCGGCCGGTGGCTCTGGCCAGGGGGCCGACTTCCCGTACGTGCAGGCCGGGATCGCCGCGGTCGTCGTGATCGGCGGCCTTCTCCTGGTCGGCAGGCTGCGTAAGCGGCGCGCCTGACCGAAGAGTCTGCCGAAGCTGCCGAGTCTGACCCGGGTCGGGTGACCCGGGATCCCGGCGTGCTCCGGCTCCGGACTACAGCCTGCGAAGAACGGCGACGACCTTGCCGAGGATCGTGGCGTCGTCACCCGGGATGGGCTCGTACGCCTCGTTGTGCGGCATCAGCCAGATGTGGCCGTCCTTGCGCTTGAACGTCTTGACCGTCGCCTCGCCGTCGATCATCGCCGCGACGATCTCGCCCGGATCGGCCGTGGGCTGCTGGCGCACGACGACCCAGTCGCCATCGGTGATCGCGGCGTCGACCATCGAGTCACCGGTGACGCTCAGCAGGAAGAGCTCACCCTCGCCGACGATCTCCCTCGGCAGCGGGAAGACGTCTTCGATCGCCTGCTCCGCCAGCACCGGCCCACCGGCGGCGATCCGGCCGACGAGCGGCACGTACGCGGCCTTCGCGGCCGACTGGGGCTGCTCGACGTCGATGCCCATCGGGTTGTCGTCCGTCGTGGCGAGCACCCCCACCGCACGCGGGCGGTTCGGGTCGCGTCGCAGATAACCCTTGCGCTGCAGGGCCTGCAACTGGTGCGACACCGACGAAGTGGAGGTCAGCCCGACCGCCTCGCCGATCTCACGCACACTCGGCGGGTAGCCGAACCGGCTCACCCACAGTTTGATCACGTCGAGCACCTGCTGCTGTCGCACGGTCAGGGTCTCGTCCACCTCGTAGACCTCGGGCAAGGCGCGCACCTTGCCCGAGCCCCTAGGCGCGTTCCCCGCCTTGCTCTCCTTAGCCACCGTATCGCTCCTTCATCTCTGCGTCGCCTCCCAGTACGTCCGGTCGCCCGGACCGACTTCGCGTGTCTTCGCCGGTGGCGGACGATCTTCCCCGCCCACGGCACCGGCGGCGTCCGCGCAGCAGACGCCCTGGTCAACGACGTTAGCCCGCCGGGACGACGATTTCAAACATCTGTTCGATGGACACGCCGTGTCGCTCGATTTTTGTCGGTGGGAGGTGGTACACATTCGCACGGGCGTTCGATAGAACGCTTGTTCGATCTTGATCGCCGGGTCCCGGCCCGGTGCGAGCGCAGCAGGAGTTGCGAGGAGGTTCCGATGTCGATTCTGGCCGATCGAGGACTGGTGCGGCCCAGTTCCCCCAGGTCCGTTCCGGCAGGGGTGACCCGGCCCGTGCGGGTGGTGCGGGGCGGGCGTGCCGAGCCCCTGCGCCCGCCGACCAGGGCGCGGGTCGTGGCGGGCCGCCGCCCCGGTGTCGCCACCGTCTCCCCGGCTTGCCCGGCTCCGCGTCGGCTCCCGCTCAGGTGGCCGTCGCTCGTCGGGATGGCCTTGCTCGTCGCCGGAGTCATCACCGGATTGGGTCTGTTCTTGGCCGGTGTTCCCGGCGCCGCGGTGCCCGAACGGACCACGACGGTGTCCGTTTCCGCAGGGGAGACCCTGTCCGATCTCGCGGCACGTTTCGCGCCAGGAAGTGACACCGGTGCGGTCGTCGCCAAGATCAAGGAACTCAACTCCCTGGAAGACGCCGTTCTCGTCCCCGGATTGCCGCTCGCGGTGCCGGTCGCGGCCGAGGTCGCGGAAGGCGGGAGGTGATCCTGATGTCGTTCTCACCCCTCGTGGGTGAGCCCCTCATTCGTGTCTGACCGGCTCGGCCGTTGCGCTTGCGTGCGCCCCACCTGCGTTCTAGTCTCCACCGCTATATGTAGTAGTTACATGGCTGTAGTTGGTCCATAGCTTGGGGTAGACTCGGTATCAGTTGTCCACAGCTGGCCGGTGTTCACCCACCGGATGTCCACAGATCGATCCACATGTCGATCTTTCGTCGTTGCGTGGCGGCGGAGTGGGCGTCCATTCGGGACCGGTCGGCGCGGAGGGGAAGGTGATCGGCGGATGAGGTGCCCGTTCTGCCGGCATGCGGACTCTCGGGTCGTCGACTCCCGAGAGGTGGATGAGGGTCAGGCGATCCGGCGGAGGCGCTCGTGCGCCGCTTGCGGCCGGCGCTTCACCACTTCGGAGACGATGGTGCTCGCCGTCGTCAAACGATCCGGGGTCACCGAGCAGTTCAGCCGGGACAAGGTGGTCCGGGGGGTGCGCCGCGCCTGTCAGGGCAGGCCGGTCGACGACGACGCGCTGCAGCAGCTCGCGCAGCGGGTCGAAGAATCGATCCGGTCGGCGGGGCTGGCGGAGATTCCGAGTCACGAGGTCGGCCTGGCGATCCTGGGCCCCCTGCGCGAACTCGACGGCGTCGCCTATCTCCGGTTCGCCAGTGTCTACCGCTCCTTCTCCTCGGTCGAGGACTTCGAGAAGGAGATCTCGGACCTTCGTGAGGCCATGGCTGCCACACCGGACGAGAGCGATCAAGACGCGAAAGACGGCTGATGCCGCCTCCCGCGTGGGAGTGAGGGAAAGACCCATGACCGAGACCGTGGGAACAGGCAACCCGGCCACAACGCGGACGAGCGGGAAGAAGAAACAGGCCGGCGGGCTCACCGTGCGGCGTGTCTTCACCACCGAGGGCGTCCACCCGTACGACCAGGTCACCTGGGAGAACCGGGACGTCGTGATGACGAACTGGCGTGACGGTACGGTCAATTTCGAACAACGCGGTGTCGAGTTCCCCGGCTTCTGGTCGGTCAACGCGACGAACATCGTCACCAGCAAGTACTTCCGCGGCGCCGTCGGCACACCCCAGCGGGAGCAGAGCCTCAAGCAGCTGATCGACCGCGTCGTCCACTCCTACGTGAACGCCGGTCGCGAACACGGCTACTTCGCGAGCCCCGCCGACGCCGAGATCTTCGAGCACGAGCTGACCTGGATGCTGCTGCACCAGGTGTTCAGCTTCAACTCGCCGGTGTGGTTCAACGTCGGCACGACGTCGAAGCAGCAGGTCTCGGCGTGTTTCATCCTCTCGGTCGACGACACCATGGAGTCGATCCTCAACTGGTACCGCGAAGAGGGCCTGATCTTCAAGGGCGGCTCCGGCGCCGGCCTGAACCTCTCCCGCATCCGTTCCTCGCGTGAGCTGCTGTCCTCCGGCGGCACCGCCTCCGGTCCGGTCTCCTTCATGCGCGGTGCCGACGCCTCCGCGGGCACCATCAAGTCCGGTGGCGCCACCCGGCGCGCGGCGAAGATGGTCGTGCTCGACGTCGACCACCCGGACGTCGAGGAGTTCGTGCAGACCAAGGCCCGTGAAGAGAAGAAGATCAAGGTCCTCCGCGACGCCGGGTTCGACATGGACCTTTCCGGCTCGGACATCGCCTCCGTCCAGTACCAGAACGCGAACAACTCGGTCCGCGTCTCCGACGAGTTCATGCAGGCCGTCGAGACAGAGGGCGACTTCGGCCTGCGGTCCCGGACGACCGGCGAGGTCATCGACCGGGTCGACGCCAAGAAGCTGTTCCGCACCATCGCGCGGGCCGCCTGGGAATGCGCCGACCCCGGCCTGCAGTACGACGACACGATCAACGACTGGCACACCTGCCCCGAGTCGGGCCGGATCACCGCGTCCAACCCGTGCTCGGAGTACATGCACCTGGACAACTCCAGCTGCAACCTCGCCTCGCTGAACCTGCTCAAGTTCGCCACCGAGGACGGCGGTTTCGACGCGCCGCTGTTCGCGAAGGCCGTCGAGCTGGTCATCACCGCGATGGACATCTCGATCTGCTTCGCCGACTTCCCGACCGAGGCGATCGGCGACACCACCCGCAAGTTCCGCCAGCTGGGCATCGGCTACGCGAACCTCGGCGCCTTGCTGATGGCGCTCGGGCACGCGTACGACTCCGACGGCGGCCGCGCGCTCGCCGCCGCGATCACGTCGCTGATGACCGGTGTTTCGTACCGGCGTTCCGCCGAACTCGCCGCGGTCGTCGGGCCGTACGAGGGCTACGCGCGCAACGCCGAGGCGCACCAGCGGGTCATGCGCAAGCACGCCGCCGCCAATGAACTGGTGCGGACCTACCACTCGAACGACGCCGCGGTCCGCGCGCTCGCGACCCAGGAATGGAAACGCGGTATCGAACTGGGCGAGACCAGCGGCTGGCGCAACGCGCAGGCCTCGGTGCTCGCCCCCACCGGCACCATCGGCTTCATGATGGACTGCGACACGACCGGCATCGAGCCGGACTTCTCGCTGGTCAAGTTCAAGAAGCTGGTCGGCGGCGGTTCGATGCAGATCGTCAACCAGACAGTCCCGCGCGCCTTGGCCTCACTCGGCTACCAGGCCGAGCAGATCGAGGCGATCGTCGAGTACATCGCCCAGCACGGCCACGTCGTCGACGCTCCCGGCCTGCGCCAGGAACACTACGAGGTGTTCGACTGCGCGGTGGGGGAGCGGTCCATCGCGCCGATGGGGCACGTCCGGATGATGGCCGCGGTGCAGCCGTTCCTGTCGGGCGCGATCTCCAAGACGGTCAACATGCCGGAGTCGGCGACCGTCGAAGAGGTCGAGGAGATCTACTTCCAGGGCTGGAAGTACGGCCTCAAGGCGCTCGCGATCTACCGCGACAACTGCAAGGTCGGCCAGCCGCTGTCCACCGGCAAGAAGGAGAAGGCCGAGCCCGAGGCCGAAAAGGTCGTCGAGTACCGGCCGGTCCGCAAGCGCCTGCCGAAGAAGCGCCCCAGCCAGACGGTGTCGTTCACCGTCGGCGGCGCCGAGGGTTATCTGCACGCCGGTTCGTACCCGGACGACGGCCTCGGCGAGATCTTCGTGAAGCTCGGCAAACAGGGATCGACCCTCTCGGGCGTGATGGACGCGTTCTCGATGTCGATCTCCGTCGGCCTGCAGCACGGGATTCCGCTGGAGTTCTACGTTTCGAAGTTCTCCAACCTGCGCTTCGAGCCCGCCGGCATGACCGACGACCCGGACATCCGCATCGCCACCAGCGTCATGGACTACCTGTTCCGCAGGCTGGCGCTGGACTACCTGCCGTACGAAAAGCGTTCGCAGCTCGGCATCTTCACCGCCGGCGAACGTTCGGCACAGGTCGAGGCGAACTACGGCGCGGCACCCGCCGCCGAACCGGAGAACGTCGACCTCGACGCCCTTCGGTCCACTGTGGACTCGTCATCCGCGGAGCCGGCCAAGGTGGCGCATTCGACGGCGGAACTGGTCGAATTGAACCTTGGCACCGCCTCCGACGCGCCGCTCTGCATGACCTGCGGCACCAAGATGCGGCCCGCCGGTTCCTGCTACGCCTGCGAAGGGTGCGGAGCGACGTCCGGCTGCAGCTAGGTTCACGAGCTGTGCGGGGATGGCGATTCGCCGTCCCCGCACAGGCTCGCGTCGTCGATCTAACGGCGGAGGTTCCTGGCAGCGGCCAGGCCCAGGACCGTGGTGGCTCCAGCTCTTTTGGCCGCGTTGGCGACTCCGGCCATCGTGTATCCGGTGTGATAGATGTCGTCGAGAACGAGAACCGTCCGGCCTTCGAGGTCTTCCTCGACCCGGAATTCGTGGAGCAACGCTTTACGTTCTTCAGGCGTCATGTTCTTGGCGGGTTTCCGATCGTCGCTCTTCGGTTCGACGGTGGTCAGCGGAATGCCGAGTTCTTGAGAGAGGAGTGCGCCGAGCATGACGCTGACCGAGCGCTTGGCCCGGGTGTGGCCGGGGACGGCGAGAATACGAGTGGCTTCGTTGAACCACTCGTGCCGGACCACCACGTCACTCAAAGAGTCGCACAGCGCTTGTCCCGCAAGATTCCACTCTTCTTGCTCGGTCGGGGCGTAATCCTTGATCTTCCGAAGCAGGCTTCCCGTCTCGGTGTGGACGGTCCCTGACGATTCTTCTTCGACCGGCCGCCGGTAGAAGTCCAGCGCGATCGCCGCGTCGACGTAACCCTGTTGCTCGATCTGGATGACTAGGACCTCTTTCAGGAAGTCCATGAAATCGTTCAGCGAACGGTCGGGCTCGAAGTCCATGCGGATCCGGTACGGCCACTCGGCGTCGTGTTTCAAGGTCCCGACCTTCCTGGCTCTGGGCAGGACACCGAGTACGTGATCGGCGGTGGCCGGGATGCCGCGGTATTCGAGGAATCGTGCGGAATCCGACGGCAGCAGTCGCCAGTCCTCGAGATGCCTGCCGCGGCGGTCGGGTCGGTAACGTGGTGCTGTCACAGTGGCTCCCCCTGAAATCGTGAACCCCTCAAGCTTGGCACGTACGATCGCGTCAGGAAGGGAATCAGTGATCATCGACGGCGAAATCGGCGATCCGTTCGGCACGGTCAAGCAGGCGCTCTGGATCTGCGGCGGCCAGTGGGCGGGAAAGTCCACCGTTTCCCGGCTGTTGGCGCACCGCCACGGCATCACCGTCTACCACTACGACTTCCACGACGCCCGCGGCCATCAGGACCGCCGCATCGCGCACCGCGTCCGCGATGGTCTGCCCACCACGGATCCTGACCCGGAGACCGTATGGGTGGACACCACTCCCGAACGGATGGCCGCCGACACGATCGCCGGTTTCCCGGTGCGGTTCGAATGGGCGCTGGACGACCTGCGCGCGCTGGTCTCCGGACGCCCGATCCTCGCCGAGGGCTGGGGGTTGCGCCCGGACCTGGTCGCGCCGCTGCTGGACTCACCGCGGCGGATGATCGTGATGGTGCCCACCGACGGTTTCCGTGAGCACCAGCTTCGCGCGCTGCCCCGGGCCGCCGCGGTGGCGCACCGGGTCAGCGATCCCGAACGCGCGCAGCGCAACCGGATCGAGCGGGATCGGCTCGTCGCCGAGGACGCCGTCCGTACCGCGAAGGAACTCGGCATCCGGGTGCTGTGGGTCGACGGTTCGGAAGACGCCGAGGCGGTCGCGGACGTCGTCGCCGAGCACTTCGGTCCCTACCTCGCCTGAGCGAGATCGAGGACGAGGGTCGCCACGGCCAGCGCGAAGAGACCGGCGGGGAAGGCGATGTTGTAGAGGACGCGGGCCCGCACGTGGGTGAGGACGGCGCCGAGATAGAACAGCACGAGCCCGACCGCGGCCGCGGTCCCGAGGAACGGCACCCCGAGCAGGCCGAGCAGCAGCCCTGCGGCACCCGCGGCCTTCAGGGAGGCGAGCGCCGGGATCCAGGATTCGGGCACGTTGACCTCGGCCGAGTTCTTGAGGACGAACGGGGCACGTGCCAAGTCGGCGGCGGCGATCCCGGCGTTGCTCGCGATCGCGACGATGGCCACGATGAGATATGCGGTGAACATGCGCACTGGACGAGGCCCGTGCCCGGAACGTGACAGCGGTCAGGAACGCCAGCGTTCGAGCACCGCGTCGATGGTGGTGCGGATGCGGTCGCGGGCGGCCTGCCGGTCCACGCCCGCCATGAGGAGGTCGTCGTACTCGGTGTCCAGATGCCGGATCGAGGCGACGACGGCGAGGAACACCGCTCGTTCGGCCAGTTCCCGCCCGGCGGCCGACCGGCCCACTCGGCCACTGCCTCGCTGGCCGGCGTGTTCGGCGATGGCGCGTGCCCGCTCCGGCGGGCAGCCGGGGAACAGCTCCGTGATCGCGGTGTGGAACCGGGCGGTGAACTCGACGTCTTCGTGGACGCGGCGTTCGCGATCCCGGTCGCGGCGCCGTTCCCGGACGTCCTCGTCGGCGAGGCATTGTTCCTCGGCGCTGCGCAGCGCCGCTTCCTCGACCAGGAGTCCTTGCCGCTCACTGCGTTTCCGTGACCGGTTGAAGCGGACGACCACGGCGGCGAGCCGGCTCGCCTTCTTTGCCCGGCGGGTCAGCGCGGTGTCACCGGCGGGCAGGAAGACCAGGTGACCGAGATCGGCGCAGTCGAGGCAGTGCGGCTTTTCGTTCTCCATGAACAGCAGATCGCCGGTGCCGCCGCAGTCGGCGCACGTCCAGTCCTTCAGTGCCACGGAGACGACGAGATCCGGCGTTTTCCGTTGCCGGGCTAGCGCTTGCGCACGTTTGGCTTCGGACAGTCCCGGCAGGAGCCACTGCGTCCGGAACAGCGGTTCGAGACCGGCCAGTTCACCCGAAGTCACCCGGAGGACGGCCCGGTCGCGGGTCGCGCCGACATGCTCGATCTCCGAGCTTTCGAGGGCCTTTTCCCGCGTCCACCGATGAAGCGCGCCGAGCGCGAACTCCAGTTTCTCCGCGCTCACCGGCAAGGCCGTGGACAGGTCGGGGATCCGGCCCTGCTGCCAGCTTTTGAGCACGTTCTCCGGCAGCCAGCCGATTCCGCCAAGGACGTCGAGCGCGGTTACCGATTTCCGTTTGGCCAGCAGCTTCTCCGCCGTCTCCACGACGCGCTGTTCCAATTTCGTCTCACCTTGCATCGCCGGGAATCCTAGCGATCACGCGGTTTCGGTGCGGGCCCGGTAGGCCCGGATCTTGGCGCGGTTGCCGCAGCGCTCCATCGAGCACCAGCGGCGGTTGCCCGAACGGGAGGTGTCGAAGAACAACAGGTAGCAGTCATCGGCGGAACATTCGCGGACGCGGCCGGATCGCTCGCCCGCGACGAGGCCGATGGCGTCGCGGGCCACGGCGCCGAGGAGTTGTTTCCCGGTGACGGGCGGCGCCCAGGCGAGCTGTCGTGTCTTCGGGTCGACGAGCGGCCTCGGGGTCTCCGCGGTTCCGCTGTTCAGGAGGGCGACGTCGTCGTCCGACGGCGCTTCGCCACGGGAGAGGGCGGGTGCGACGCGGTAAAGGGTGTCCCGGAGTTCCTTGAGCGCGGTGAGTTCGGCGGGCCGGATCCGGACGTCGGTCAGGGGAGCGGTCAGCGCCAGCCGTGAGCCGCTGAACCACTCGGCGAGGGCGGACGGCGTGTGCGCGATTTCGTAGCGCTCGTACGGGCCCGGGCCGCCGGTCAGCATGAGTTCGAGGCTGAGGCTGCCCGGATCGAACCGGTACCGCTCACCCTGGGCGTTGACGAGCAGTCTTGTTCCCGGAGTCATGTAACCACTATAGTCAGTTTCAGAAACCAGGTAAGACGGTTACGGTGGAGGCGTGATGATCGGCAAGACGAAGGACGCGGGCTGGGAGATCGGCGTGTCCAAGACGGTGGCGTATCCGCTGGAGCAGGTTTGGGAATACATCTCGGGTCCGGGCCTGGCGGCCTGGCTGGGTGACGTGCGGCTGGAGCCGGAGAAGGGCGCGCCGTACGAGACGGCCGAGGGCACCGTCGGCGAGGTCCGCGGCTACCGCGAACAGGAGAAGATCCGCCTCACCTGGCGTCCGAAGGACTGGGATCACGAGAGCACGGTCCAGGTGGGGCTCCGTCCGGCCGGGCCGGGCAAGACGGTCGTGGTCTTCCATCAGGAGCGGCTCACCGGCCCGGAAGAGCGTGCCGCGCAGCGCGAGCACTGGCAGGCCGTGATGAAGCTCGTCGTCGACGGCCTCGCCGGCTGATCAGGCGAGCGCTCGCCGGGCCTGTTCGGCCAGTGCGTCGGTGATCCGTTCCGCGCTCAGGCCGAGTTCGCCCGTTTGATGGAGGAACACGTCCGCGGCGAGCGGCGCCAGCAGGATGTCGGCGAGCGCGTCCGGGTCCTTCGCTTCCGCCTGCTCGGCGAGGTGGTGGACGTGGGTGCGCCACAGCCGGTACGGCCCGCTGGTGAACCGTGAATGTCCGACCTCGGTGCCGAGGACGAGATGTGCGTGCCGGGCGAGCAGCCCGATCATCGCCGCGTAGAACGCGGCCAGCCGCTCGGCGGGTGGTGCGCCGGGGCCCAGCGGGGGAGGGCCGGTGAGCAGCCGCTCCTGTAATTCCCGCTCGTGCTCGTCCAGCAGGGCGACGGCGATCGCCGAGCGGTCCGGGTAGCGGCGGTACAGCGTTGCCCGGCCGACTCCGGCCGCTTGGGCGATGTCCTCCATGGAGACGTCCGCGGCCGGGCGCGCCGCGAAGAGCTCTTCGGCGGCCTTCAGGATCTTCGCTCGGTTGCGAGCGGCGTCCGAGCGTTCCCGTCCCGTGCCGTTCGCGAGCAGATCTTCCGTCGGCATGTTCGCAGCCTAAGGAATATCCGGACGCGGTGTCCACTTGTACCCGGCGAAGTAAGTGGACACCGTGTCCACTTCCTGGTCCGAGAGGCCCCGATGAGCCACCTTCTCCACCTCGACTCCAGTGCCCGCAGCGCGTCGTTCTCCCGCGAGCTGAGTGCTCGTTTCGCCGAGGTCTGGCGCGCCGCGAACCCGGGCGCGGGCTACACCTACCGCGACGTGGCGGCCGACCCGGTGCCGCCGATCGGCCAGGCCTGGACCGAGATCTGCGACGCCCTCCTCCAGGCCGGGATCACCGACCCGGCCGGCTACGCCTCGGTGGTGAAGACACCGGAGCAGCGCGAGGCCTGGGCGGTCATCGAGCCGCTGCTGGCCGAACTGCTCGCCGCCGACGTCGTGCTGATCGGGGCGCCGATGTACAACTTCTCGATCCCCGCGACGCTCAAGCTGTGGATCGACCAGGTCACGTTCCCCAAGATGTCCTTGGCAGGCAGGGCTTTCGTGGTCGCGGGAGCGCGCGGCGGAACCTACCTGCCCGGCACGCCGCGGGAGCCTGTCGACCACCACGAGCGCTACCTGCGCGACTTCTTCGCCGGGCACTACGACGTCCGGGACGTCACGTTCCTGAACTCCGAACTGACGAACGCCCTCGTCGACCCGCGGCTGAGCCCGCGCGATCCCGAACGGATCGCGTCGCGGGACCAGGCGCTCCTCGGCGTCGAAAAGCTGGCTTCGGTCGGAAAGGAAGCCTGATGGGCTGGGGAATCCTGCTGCTGGCGGGAGTCGTCGAGGTCGCCTGGTCGCAGAGCATCAAGCCGACGGAGAACTTCACCCGGTTCTGGCCGACCGTGCTGTGCTTCGTGCTCGGTGTCGCCGCGGTCTACCTGCTGTCGAAGGCGATGGACTCGCTCCCGGTCGGGACCGCGTATGCCGTCTTCACCGGTATCGGCGCGGTGGGCGCGATCGTGTTCGGCATCGTGATCCACAAGGACCCGATCGGTTTCGGCCGGTTCGCGGCGATGGCACTGATCGTCGGAGGGGTGGTGCTGGCGAAGGTGGCGGAGTGAGCCGAGTGTCAGGAAAGGGTCGTTCAGGACATTTCTTGTCCGGAACGACCCTTTCCTGACACGTCAGGAGAGCTTCTCCCACAGGAATTCGAGCATCAGCGCCCATTTGAACGCCAGCTGCTCGTTGTCGGCCGCGGCGCCGTGCCCACCCTCGATGTTCTCGTGGTACCGCACGTCGTGTCCCTGCTCCAGCATCCGCGCGACCATCTTGCGGGCATGCGCGGGATGCACGCGGTCGTCCCGCGTGGACGTGACGAACAGGACCGGCGGGTACTCGCGTCCAGCGTGGACGTTCTGGTACGGCGAGTACTTCCAGATGAAGTCCCATTCCGCCGGATCGTCGGGGTCGCCGTACTCGGCCATCCACGACGCGCCCGCGAGGAGCTTGTGGTACCGCTTCATGTCCAGCAGCGGCACCTGGCTCACGACCGCGCCGAACAGATGCGGGTAGCGCGTCAGCATGACACCCATCAGCAGCCCGCCGTTGCTGCCGCCCTGGATGCCGAGGCGCGCGGGCTCGCTGATGCCGCGCTCGACGAGGTCGGCGGCGACGGCCGAGAAGTCCTCGTACACCTTGTACCGCTTGGCTTTCGTCACCGAGGTGTGCCAGTCCGGCCCGTATTCGCCGCCGCCGCGGATGTTCGCGACGACGTAGGTGCCGCCGCGCGAGAGCCAGCCGCGGCCGATGATGCCGCTGTAGCCGGGGGTCAGGGAGACCTCGAAGCCGCCGTAGCCGGTCAGCAGGGTCGGACCGCCCTCGGCATCGGAGGGGCGTACGACGAAGTACGGGATCTTCGTGCCGTCTTCGGATGTCGCGAAGTACTGCGAGACCGTCATGCCCTCGCTGTCGAAGAACGCGGGAGCGCGCTTGAGGACCTCGACGTCGCCTCCGACGTGCCCGTAGCTCAGCGTCGACGGCTGGGTGTAGCCGCTGGAATCGAGCAGGTACTCGTCGCTGACGTCGGGGTCGGTGCCGGTGATCTGCGCGGTGCCCAGTTCCGGGGCGCCGGCGAGCGGGCGGGAGGTCCAGCCGTCGGACGGCGTGAGCACGCGCAGGTCCGTCCGGACATCGGACAGGGTCGAGAGCAGCAGGTGGTTGTGCGTCCACACCCAGTACTCCAGGGACGTGTGCGCGTCCGGCGTGAACAGGGTCGTGAAGGAGCGCTCGCCCGCCATGAACGCGTCGAATCCGGAGGCGAGCAGAGCACCGGAGGGGTACGTCGTGCCTTCGATGGTCCAGTCCGAGCGAAGCCGGATCAGCAGCCACTCGCGGTGCGAGGACGTCTGCGCGTCTTCGGGGACCTCGACGCGGTCGAGCCCGGCGGCCGTCCGGACATACCTTTCCGTGCGGTAGAAGTCGATCGACCGGTAGACGAAGTCACGCTCCCAGCCTTCGGTCGGGTCGTGGTGTGCGGACACCGAGACGTCGTCCGCCTTGCCCTCGAAGACCACCGTCGCCTCTTCGAGCGGGGTGCCGCGCCGCCATTCCTTGGCCAGCCTCGGATAGCCCGAATCGGTCAGCGTCCCCGGACCGAAATCGGTGCCGATGTAGACGCGGTCGCGGGCGATCCAGCCGATCCTGGTCTTGGCCTCGGGCACGAAGAACCCGTCTTCGACGAACCGGCGCTCGTCGAGGTCGAACTCGCGGACGACCGTCGCGTCGGCGCCGCCCCGCGACAGTTCGACCAGCGCGCGGTCATAACCCGGGCGGAGGACGGCAGCGCCCTGCCACACCCAGTTCTCGCCCTCGGCCTCGGCCAGCGCGTCGACGTCGAGGAGGAGTTCCCACTCCGGCGTGTCGAGGCGGTACTGCTCCAGGGTGGTGCGGCGCCACAGACCCCGCGGGTTGGCCGAGTCCTGCCAGAAGTTGTATAGGTATTCGCCGCGGCGCCGGATGTACGGGATCCGGTCGTCGGCGTCGAGGACCTCGCGGACCTCGTCACGGATCCCGCCGAACCGTTCGCCGCCCGCCAGTTCCGCGAGAGCCTCGGCGTTGCGGGCTCGCACCCAGCCCAGCGCTTCTTCGCCGGTCACGTCTTCCAGCCACAGGTACGGGTCCTCGTCACTCATACCCACAGTCTCGCCGGGGCCGCTGCCCTCGCGCCACCAGGTGCCCGTTCTTCGCCTGGCCCGCTTCTGCTCCGTATGCTGTGGACTCGCACGTTTGGGGGACACCATGACCGGCACCGACGAGGTACCCAGACCGTTCACGTCGTCGCCGCCTCGCCGGAACCCGGGGGCCGCCGTGGTCGGTCTGCTCATCGTCGCCGTGCTGACCGCCACCGGGATGGCGATGGCGGGCGGACCGCGGACGGTCGACGGCCAGGCCCTCCCGGTGCCCGGCGTGTACACCTCGGAAGGGGCCAAGGCGCCGGCCGGGAACGCGAAGCCCGCGCCCAAGGAGGTGCGGGAACTCGAGACGAACCCGCTGCTGGCGGACGGGATCGCGCTCGGCGCGGTCACCTGCCGGCTGCCCGCGATCAGCCGCGAGCCGTCGAAACTGGAGACGTACTACAAGACGTTCGTGTCGTGCCTGGCCGAGGCCTGGAAGCCTGCCTTGGACCAGGCGAACGAGCCCGCGCTGCCGGTGACCGTGCAGGTGACGCTGCCCGAGAGCAGCGCCTGCGGGAAGGCACCGGGCGAGAACGAGGCCGTCGCCTACTACTGCGGCGGCGACACCACGATCTACGCGCCGACGCAGTGGATGCTGGGCGACGCGGGTCTCGAGCGGTCGCGTCATCTCGCGACGATGGCCCACGAGTACGGGCATCACATCCAGCGGTCGAGCGGGATCCTGTCGGCCGCCGCGGAGAAGATGTCGTCACCGAACGAGGACAGCCCGGCCGACAAGGAAGTCGTCCGCCGCATCGAACTGCAGGCGAACTGCTTCGGCGCGCTCGCCCTCGCCGCCGGCGCGGGGCGTGGGTCGATCAGCAGGTCGCTGGCCAACGCCGCCCTCGACGACTACGGCCGCGCCGACGACAGCGACACCCACGGCAGCCGTCGTAACCAGCTGAAATGGGCGAAGGCCGGGTTCTCCGGGAAGACGACCTCGGCGTGCAACACCTGGGCTGCCCCGGCCTCGGACGTCAAATGACCGACGAAGTGATGGCCGAGATCAACACCGGCCTCCAGCTGCACATCTCCGGTGACCGCGCCGGCGCGCGCGAGAAGTTCGCGGGGCTGTGGGAACGGATCGGCGAGGACGGCGACCCGCTCCACCGGTGCGCGCTCGCGCACTACATGGCCGACGTGTGCGAAGACCCGGCCGACGAACTCGCCTGGGATCTGCGCGCTCTCGCGGCGGCCGATTCGCTCACCGACGAACGCGCCAAGGAGTACCACGCGACGCTGGCCGTGCGCGGGTTCTACCCGTCGCTGCACCTGAACCTCGCCGAGGACTACCGCAAACTCGGTGATCACGAGGCCGCGAAGGCCCAGTGGCGGCTGGGGCGGGACACACTCGGCGCGCTCGGCGACGACCCGTACGGCCTGGGGATCATCGAGGCGTACGGCGCGCTCGCGGACAGGCTGGGCGTCGAACCGGACTCTCCGGACTTTCGCCCGGGGCCCTCAGGCCATAACCTGGAGTGATTCAGGTCACCTGTCCGGGAGGAGCGCGTATGCGGATTTCCGATCTGTTGCGGAAGAAGGGGACGGCCGTCGCGACCGTCTCGCCGGAGACGAACGTCACCGAGCTGCTCGAAAGACTCGCGGAGCACAACGTCGGTGCCCTGGTGGTCGTGGACGCCGATGGCGGGATAGTCGGGATCGTCTCCGAACGGGACGTGGTGCGCCGGCTCAACGAGCGCGGGCCCCAGCTGCTCGACGGATCGGTGTCCGCGATCATGACCAAGATGGTCGCCAGCTGCGGCCCCGAGGATTCGGTGGACCAGCTGTCCGTGCTGATGACCGAACGCCGTATCCGGCACGTCCCGGTCGTGGCCGACGGCAGGCTCGCGGGCATCGTGAGCATCGGCGACGTCGTGAAGACCCGGATGGAAGAACTGGAGAAGAGCCAAGAGCATCTCGAGGCCTACATCTCGCAGGGTTGAGCCGCGCAAGTGCCATGAGGGTCGTTCCGGGCGCTTGGTCTCGTGGGCGGTAAGGACGGTTGGAGCGCACGCCGGTGGGTGACTGAACGCGGGCCCACCAGAACCGTCCTTACCGCTCACGATCACCTGTACCGCGCGGTCAGCGGCGGCTCCGCCTCCCTATGCGCTCCGTCGCCGATGGCGCTGTCGAGCGTGAGCGCGGCGTCGATGAGCGCGAGGTGAGTGAACGCCTGCGGAAAGTTGCCGAGCTGCTCGCCGGTCGGGCCGATCTCCTCGGCGTACAGACCGACGTGGTTGGCGTAGGTCAGCATCTTCTCGAACGTCAGCCGTGCCTTCTCCAGGTACCCGGCGCGGGCGAGAGCGGTGACGTATCCGAACGTGCAAAGCGAGAAGGTGCCCTCGTTCCCTCGAAGGCCGTCAGGGGAGACGCGCGGGTCGTAGCGGTAGACGAGGCTATCGGTGACCAGATCCTTCTCGATGCCGGTCAAGGTCGCCCGCCAGCAGGGGTCGGAAGGGGTGATGAAACCGACGTCGGCCATGCGAAGGAGCGACGCGTCGAGGGAGTCGGAACCGTACCGCTGGACGAAGGCCTGTTTGAGCGGATTCCAGCCGTGCTCCCAGATCTGTTCGTAGACGCGGTCGCGCTCGTGCCGCCAGGAGTCGAGGGCGCAGGGACGGCCGTTTGCCGTCGCGAGGCGAATGCCCCGGTCGAAGGCGACCCAGCTCATGAGCCGGCCATAGGTGAAGTCGGCCTTTCCTTCCCGTGTTTCCCAGATCCCCTCCTCCGGCTGATCCCAGTTCTCCGCGAGCCAATCGAGCAGGCCCGCCAGCGCCTTCCAGCCCTCCTGCCCGACTTCGGCACCCCGTCGATCGGCCTGATACACGGCGTCGAGCAGTTCGCCGTAGACATCGAGCTGGAGCTGATCGGACGCGGAGTTGCCGATCCGCACCGGCACCGACCCGCGGTACCCGGACCAGTGCGTGAAGGATTCCTCCAGCAGGTCCGATGACCCGTCCACGCGGTACATGATCTTCAGTCGTCCATCGCCGCGTAGATGGCGTTCCCGGAGCCACTGGGCGAAAGCGATCGCCTCATCCGTGAATCCCATTGCCAGCAACGAAGAGACGGCCAAGGACGCGTCCCGCACCCAGGTGTAGCGATAGTCCCAGTTCCGTTCGCCGCCGATCTGCTCCGGCAAGCTCGTGGTCGGTGCGGCGACCATCGCCCCGGTCGGTGCGTAAGTCAGCAGCTTGAGGGTGATCGCCGATCGCTCGACCATCTCGCGCCAGCGTCCCCGGTATGTCGAGCGGTTCAGCCAGTCGCGCCAATAGCGAACGGTGTCCTCGAAGACCTTCTCGATCTCGGTGACCCGGATCGAGCGCGGCTCCCCACCGTCCGACTCGAACATGAAACCGCGGACCTGCCCGGCTTCCAAGGCGACCGAGCCGTAGACGCCGCCTTCGATGACGTGGATGTGCGCCAGCTGTGCGTCTCCGGGTTCCCGGACCGCGTGCAAGGTCAAGGCGGACAGCCCGCTGTCGAACAGCGCGCCGTCATCGGTGACGGTGGTGGTGTGCGGTCGGCGCCCGTAGTCGAAGCGCGGGACGACGTCCACGGAGAACTCGATGTGTCCGCGCACACAGCGGATCATCCGGATCAGCCGGTGGCCGGGGGTCGCGTGTGGTGCGTGCACCGGGCGCATGAAGTCGATGACCTCGCCGGTACCCAGCTTGGTCATGAACCGGGTGATCAGTACGGCGGTGCCGGGAAAGTAGAACTGACGCGAGGTGTACGGCTCCTGGACGGGACGGACACGGCAGTGGCCGCCGCCGGGATCCAGGAGCTTGGCGAACACGCTCGGAGAATCGAATCGGGGACTGCAGAACCAGTCGATCGTGCCGTCGGTGCTCACCAACGCGGCGGTCTGCAGGTCCCCGATCAATCCATGGTCGGCGATCAGCGATGGGTGGTCCACAGGCAACTCCTTGCCGGACGGGCTTTTCGACCAATCTGGCCCGTTCCCGGAAAGCCGGGCATCACCTCGGGCGGATGAGTTCCCGGCCTGGGAGGGGAGTACGACGCTCATCCGTCTCAGGTGATGTGTGCGCTCCCGTCGTCACTGTGCGATGGCCGTGGTCGTATCACCAGCTTTCAGAAAGGGACGGTGAGACGTGGACACGTTGACCATCTGGATGTTCCGCTCGGCCGATGGCGCGGACCGCGCGGCGGAGACGCTGAAGAGCCTGGCGAAAAGCCAGCTCATCTCGATACACGACGCCGCGACGGTGACGTGGCCGGAAGGCGCGTCCAAGCCGAAACTCCGCCAGTTGCGCAATCTGGCCGGTCGCGGCGCGCTGACCGGGGCGTTCTGGGGAATGCTCTTCGGGCTGATCTTCCTCGTGCCGCTGCTCGGCGCGGCGCTCGGGGCCGCCGCGGGAACCGTCGGCGGATTGGCGTCGGATTACGGCATCGACGACGACCTGATCCGGCGGATCAGGGGAGAAGTCACCGAAGGCACGTCGGCCCTGTTCCTGCTCAGCTCGGGCGCCGTCATGGACAAGGTGCGACAAGCCTTCAGCGGCCAGGAAACGCCAGAGCTGTTCTTCACGAACTTGACCTCTGAACAGGAGAAGGCACTTCGCGAAACCTTTCTGATGGAACAGGAATTCCAGACCGCCGACGAACCGGGAACGGGGCCGAAATGAGTCAGCATTGGAGTGCCGACGCCGATCTCACCGACCAACGCCAGGGAGAGCACCGGTCCGGGCTACGGCCGATGTGGACCGGGTGGATCTTCTTCGCCAGCGTGATCATGGTCATCCTCGGCGTTTTCAACGCCATCGCGGGAATCGTGGCCCTGGTCGAGGGCGGTTACTACATCGCGGGTCCGGAGTACACGCTCGTCCTGGACCTGACCGGCTGGGCGTGGGCCCATCTGGTGGGTGGTGTGCTGGTGGCGATCGCCGGCGGCGTCCTCGTCTCGGGCGCCATCTGGGCGAGGGTGATCGCGGTGCTCTTCGCCGCCGGCAACGCGTTGACCCATCTGGTGTTCCTCGCGGCGCATCCGCTGTGGTCGACGATCGTGATCGCCCTGTGCGTGACGGTCATCTGGGCGGTCATCGTCCACGGTGACGAAGCCCCGAATCGCGGGTTGTGGTGACAGATCGGCCCGCACCTCGAACACCGCGAGCGCTCGTCGTCCTGCTCGGCGCGGCCGCGATCGTGGTCGGTATCGCGGGAATCAGGGCGGTCGCGTGGCTGGTGGCGCCGACGTTGCTGGCGCTCGTCATCGTGATCACGCTCAGCCCCGCACACGGCCGGTTGCGGAGCCTCGGCTTTCCTCGCTGGGCCGCGACGGCGGCGCTCGTGGTGTTCGTTTACGGGATACTCATCGCCTTCTGCGTAGCGGTGATCGTTTCGGTCGCCCAGCTCGCCGCGCTCCTGCCACGCTACGCGGACCGGATCACCGGTCTGTACGCCGAAATCGCCGACGCGCTGGCGGAGTTCGGTGCCGGGCAGGCGCAGTTGCGCGACATTCTCAAGTCCATCGACCCCGGCAGGCTCGTTTCGTATCTCGGCTCCCTGCTCGCCGATCTGACCGGTGTCACCACGAGCCTGGTCTTCCTGCTGGGATTGCTGCTGTTCCTCAGCGCCGAAACCGCGGACATCGACAGCCGGATCGCCCGTATCGCGGGCGAGCGGGCGCGGACGGCCGAAGCGCTGCGCGACTTCGGCCGTCGTGTCCGGGTGTACCTGGCGGTGACCACGGCCTTCGGCCTCGTCGTCGCGGTAATGGACGTCATCGCGCTGGTCTTGCTCGGGGTACCGCTCGCGGCTTTGTGGGGCCTGCTGTCGTTCGTGACCAACTACATACCGACGATCGGCTTTCTGCTCGGCCTCGCCCCGCCTGCCACGCTCGCGGTCCTTGACGGCGGCTGGCAGGCCATGCTGGCGGTGGTGGTGGTCTACGTGGTGATCAACTTCGTGATGCAGTCACTGATCCAGCCGCGCTACGTCGGCAACGCCGTCGGGTTGTCCGCCACGGCGACCTTCGTCGCGCTGGTGTTCTGGGCTTGGGTGCTCGGGCCACTCGGGACGTTGCTTTCGGTTCCCGCGACTCTGCTGGCGCTGGCCATGCTCGTCGACGACCCGGCCAGCAGCTGGGTCACGGCGTTGGTGGGTTCGCCTCGCCGGGAATCGGCCGACGGTCAGAACAGGATGAGCACGATGAAGAACAGGCACGCCAGGATGTTCAGCAGCCAGCCGTGGGCGTTCGTCCAGTCCCGGATGTCCGGCATGACCCGCGCCGCGCGCCGCCGGAAGAGCAGGTAAGCCAGCAGCGGCAGCGCGGCGATCAGGGTGGTGGTCAGGAGGAACGGGATGGCCGCGCTGAAACCCGCCCCGCTGCGGGCGAGGTCGAGGCCGACCACGCACATGACGAGCACGTCCGAGGGGAAGAACGCGATGAGCAGGAATCCGGTGCGGAACCCGCGCCCGGGACCCGCCGACATGAGCGATCCGAGCCATTTCGGCGGTTCCGCGGTTTCGCGGTGCGTCCAGTTCCAGATCGCGACCCCCACCAGGATCGCGACCAGTACGTACTCGATGATCGTGTAGAGGGAGCCGTCCGAATCGGAGACGAGGGGAGCCGGCGGCAGGAGCCCCGCGAGCCAGGTCGTGAGCGCGGTTCCGGCCGTGGCGGCCGCCGCGACGCCCGCCACGAACGCGAGCGATGTCGGCACCGCGCGCGCCGTCGTGATCAGGATCAACGCCGACACGAACTGCGGCCCGGCCATCATGGTGATCGCGAGCGGGAGCACGGTGAGCGAGCCTTCCGTCATTCCGTGACTCCCGTCCGAGATCGCTCTTCGGCAACGAATCGCGTTGCCCGCCAACGCTTCGCTTGTCGGTGACGGGCAACGCACGCACGGCGGTCTCACCGCCGGAAGTTCGGATGCGGTACCGGGTGGAGTTCGCCTCCGCGTTTCCTCAGGGCCCACTCGCCACGCCCTCCGACGCCCCGACACGCGCAGCTCCTGCGGGCCAACGGGGAGCTGCTACCCGGTACCGCATGCGGACGGCGGAACCTTGGACTGGGGCAGGCTTCGCGATCCGCTGACTCCAGAATGCGCCCTTGGGGCACGGAGCTCCTCCTTCATGGCGGGTGAAAACGAGCCATCGGCTTCGTTACCCAACACTGGAAATCGATTCTAGCGGGGGCCACCCTTTTGGACGAGGGGCCGCGGTCACCGGTCCCGACTCACCCGCAAAGGAGGAGGTGACCGCCGCTGGGGGTGAGCAAAATCGGATCCCTCACCCGTTCTGGGGAATCGAAGGGAGTAAACCGGTGAGCACTGCGCCGCATCTTCGGTCCAGAGCAAAACTCGTCCTGGTGGGAATGACATTCGTTCTGGTTCTTTCGGCGCAACCGGGGGCCAGCCGGTCCTCGGGGACAGTGGACGCCGTTCTTTCCGGTCTCGCTTTCGTCTTCACCGGGATTTCTCGGGTCTTCGCCTTCGTCTGGCATGTCATTTCCAGCGCGGCGATGTCATGCACCGGTCGGTGACCCCTGCCGAAGGTGCGGAACCGGGCGCGCACGACGAAGACCCGGTCGTGGTGCCGTCGCCGAAGCTCGCACCACCACCGTCCGCCTGCGACATTCTCGAGCGGGACCGGTTGCTGGACGTTCTCGATCAGGCCACCGCCGGCCAAACCCCCAGCGTCACGCTGATCAACGCACCCGCGGGATCCGGCAAGACCGTGCTGCTCGGCAGCTGGCTGGAGCGAAGAGCACGCCACCACGCCACCGACGAACATGTAGCGTGGATTTCGCTGGACGCCAACGACAACAAGGTATTCTCGCTGTGGTCGTCGATCCTCCGTGCGCTTGACCGAAGCGTCGAGGACGACGCCGTCTCCGAACTGACGCCGGCGCGGGACGCTTCCGCTCACGAAGGCATCGCCGCCTTCATCGACATGTGCGACCGGCTCTCGCGGCCGGTGATCCTGGTGCTGGACAACGCACACGAGCTGTCCGCACCGGCCGCGGTCAAGAACGTGAACATGCTTTTGCGCTACCTGCCGTCCGGAGTGCGGGTCGTCATCGCGACCCGGTTCCCGCCACCGCTGATCCTGCCCCGGCTCCGGCTGGAAGGCAGGCTGCGGGAAATCACGGCGCACCAGCTGAACTTCACCGAGCAGGAAACCGGAAGTCTGCTCGCCAGGCAGAACCTCGCGCTGACGAAGGCGGATCTGGACAAGATCTCGGAACGAACGGAGGGCTGGGCGGCGGGCCTGCGTTTCCTCACCCTTTCACTGGCCGCCTCATCGGACGCGAGCGAGACGATTCGAGCCTTCACCGGCGACGACCGCCTGCTGGCCGAATACCTGTCCGGGGAGATCCTCGGCCCGCAACCCGCGTACATCCGTGAGTTCCTGCTGAGCACCTCGGTGTGCACCGACGTCACCGACGAGCTGGCCACCCGGCTGACCGGGCAGGAGAACTCCGGGCAGATTCTGCACACGCTCGTCCGCACCAACGCGCTGGTCACCCGGCACGGCCGAGACCGTCCTCGATACCGCTGCCACCCCTTGTTCCGCGACTACCTGCGTGCCGAACTGACTCGCCGTCACCCGCGGGCCTACCGCAGGCTCCACCGTTCGGCGGCCGAATGGTTCACCGACTCCGGCGACGTGCTCACCGCGCTGGAGCACAGTGTCGCCGCGCAGGACGAAGAGCAGGTCACCCGGTACATCCAGCGGTTCGGGCTGCAAACCGTCCTCAAAGGACAAGGATCGCGATTGCACACGCTGCTCGGCGCGATTCCGGAGCACATCCTGGCCCGGCCTCAGGTGGCACTCACCGCGGCGGTCGCCGCCCTCGACTCTCATGACCTCGTGACCGCGGACCGATACCTCGGCAGGGTCGACAATTCGGCGCAGCCCCTTCGTTCCGGGCGTCTGCGCGCGTTGAACGCCGTGGCCGTCCTCTATCGGGCGAGATTCGGCGGGAACCTGGAGAAAGCGCTCGCCGAACTCCGCGCCACGAGCGCGGGCGATTCCGGCGATTTCGACCTCGACCTGCTCGCCCTCCTCACCCGCGGGACCGCGGCTCTGTGGCTGGGTGGCCTCTCGAACGCCACCCGCGATCTGGAACGCGCGCTGCGGATGGCCACTCCGGAGCGGCGTGACGCAGTCAGCCTGCAGTGCAGGACCCACCTCGCGGCCATCGCGTGCGTACAGGGTGACCTCGCCGGGCTGGCGGTGCACACCAATGCCGCCCTCGAGCTGGCCCGTGCTCGCGGCTGGGAGGAGACCGCGCGGACCGCCTTCCTGTATGCGGTTCTCGGGCTGGCGGCCTATCAGAGGCTGGACCAGGAGAGCGCCCGCCGGTTCTCCGCACTGGCGACTCACCTTTCGCCCGCGGCCGTGGAGCCGGCCGTGGAAATGCTGACGGTGACACTCAGCGCCGCCGTCGAATTCGATCTCGCCGCCGATCCGCACGCGGTCGTCGAAGCGCTGCGGGGGCACCGGCAACGGCTCGCGGCGCAGCCGAGTACTCCCTGGCTCGTCGCCTATACGGCTCCGATCGAACAACGACTGGCCCTTCGCGTCGGAGAACCCACCTGGGCGGCGGACGTGACCGAACAGAATCGGCACCTGCTGACCCCCTACGCGGAGCACGCGCTGCTCACCGCGCTCATGCACGTTCACCGCGGCAGAACCGGCGCCGCACGCCGCCGCCTGCAGCCGGTGATCGAGTGCCAGACCAGCCCTCTGGTGGCGCGTACCTTGATCGACAGCTGGCTCCTCGAAGCCGTTCTCGCCGACCAAGCCGGTGAACAGAACCGGGCGCACAACGCCGTCGGCCGTGCACTCGATCTCGCGGCACCCCAGCAGGCGTTACGGCCCTTCCACGACGCCGGGCAGCACATCCGGGAACTACTGGTGTGCGGCAGCGGGAGGTTCGGGCGTATCGAAGAGTTCGCGGGTACCGTGCTGCAGGCACTACCGGCCGGCCCCGCGCCCCCGGTCGAACCCCTCACCTCACGCGAGCTCGAACTCCTCACCGAATTGCCGTCGATGCGCACCGCGGAGCAGATCGCCGATTCGCTCTTCGTGTCGGTGAACACGGTCAAAACCCATCTTCGCGGCATCTACCGGAAGCTCGGCGTCAACCACCGCCGCGACGCCGTCGTCGCCGCACGCCGGCGCGGCCTGCTGTGAGTTCCGCCGCCCGGGGTGGCCGGTGAACCGTCTACTCCCGCCAGCCCGCCAGCTCGACCCCCTTCGCGACGTCCACCCGGTACCCGAGCGTCACGACGGCCTTCGCCCCCGGAGCGAGTGTGAGCCGCCAGGTGAACTCACCCAGCTCGGTCCGCTCCGCCGGTTCCGGTACGGCGCGGACCTCCCGGATCGTGATCGCCTCGTCGCGGGAGACCGGCGCCTGGTCCAACACGGTCACGACGGCTTCGCGCGGGCTGTGATTGCCGATGGTCGTGTTGTAGGCGGCCTCCCGTTTGCGTACCCCGGACAGCGTCGCCTTCGTCGCCGTGCGGTGCGCGAGTTCCCGCTCGACCCGGATCCGGTCGTCCACGCCGAGGGCGAGTTCGAGCTCTTCGCCCGGCGCCCACACGTCGAGCCGGGTGGTACCGACGAACTCCGTCTCGTGGAACACCGACGCCTTGCCCGGCCGCAGGGTGTGCTGCGAGGTGTTGACGACGGTCGCCCGCAGGAATGCCTCCGGCGACACCACCGGAGCGGTGACGTAACCCAGTTTCGCGGTCAGTTCCAGCTGCGCGAGCGTCGTGCGGTGACCCTGCGCTCCCGAAGGGACCGCCACCGGGCGGCCGGGCCGGTAGGTGACCGCGGTGGTGCCCTGTTCGACGGACGCGGTCCGCGCCGCCATCGGGGGCGCGCCGGGGGCCGGCATGCCCACCGACTCCGGGATCCCGCCGCCCGCGGGCGACGCGCTGCCGTACGCCATGCGTGCCATCAACGGCTTGTACTCCCGCACGCGGTCGAGGAACCACGGATCGAGTTCCGGCACCTCCACGGTGTTCGCCGGCCGCGCGGTGGAGAGGGCCAGTTCGCATTCCGGCCAGTCCTCACCGGTGTGCTGGGTGATCCGCCCGTACCAGGTCAGCGAGACGTCCTCGCCGCGGACGCGTACGTCGTAACCCGGCTCCCAGCTCGCGTTCGCGACCACATAGGACAGTTCGAGGCCGATTTCCGCGCCGTCCTCCTGGCTCTCCAGCTCGACCGTGACCGTCGCGCTGTCCACTTCGGCCGTTCCTTGTTTCGCCTCGATCTCGCGGTCGAGCGCCTTGAGGTCGTCGCGGAGCCGCGCGAGGCGGATGCCGAGTTCGCGGCGTTTCCCGAGCGCCTCGGCCAATTGCGTGCCGAGCGCGTCGGTGACTTCGGCGACCCGGGGCGGTTCCGCCGTACCCGCGGCGAGCGCCTTCGCGAAACTCTTGCCGCTGCGTGTCGCCAGCCCGGTCAGCAGATCGACCTTCGCGGATTCCGCGGTGACGGCGTCCGCGACCTCGTCGACCACCGCCTGATCGGCGCGCCGCTGCTCGGTCAGCGCGCGCAGGGAGGCGTCCGCGGGCGAGGGATGGCGTTCGACGGCGACGTCGACCCCGGCGATGACCGCCGGGCCGGAACCGGTGACGCGGACCGAGTCGGCGTCCAGGTTCCACGGCAGGCCCGCGAAGGCGAAGCGCGTTTCGCCGTCGAGCGCAGCCGAAGCCCGTCTGGTGATCCGGGCGTGGTGCGGGTAGACGGTGACGGCGACGATCGGTGCTTCCAGTGCGCTCGGCATGCCTCCGACGTTAGTCTCTTGACACCTGTTCGGGTGGCCGGAAACCTCAGCTGGGTCTTGCCCGCCCGCCATTGGGGGTCCTGTGAGAGTCGCCAGGCTCGCTGCCCTGTTCACCGCCGTTCTGGTCCTTCCGGCGACGGCGTTGCCCGCTCAAGCCGACGCGCCGCCGACACCGGTCTTCAAGGACGGCCAAGCCCAGCCGGTGTTCGACCCGGCGGACGTCATCCGGGAGAACGTCTGGGTCACCGCGCCGGTCGACAGTGACCGCGACGGCAAGGACGACCTCGTGCACGCGGAGGTGGTGCGGCCCCGCGCGACGCAGCAGGGCATGAAGGTCCCGGTCGTCTACCAGGCCAGTCCGTACTACGCGGGCGGCAACGACGTCGCGAACCACAACGTCGACGTCGAGCTGCACGTGCCCGGCGCGAAGCGCGCCCCGGCGGGCCCGCGGATCGCGACGAAGACCGTCGGCCCGAACGCCGCCCCGATCAGCTGGCGCTACCAGGACTACTTCACCGCCCGCGGGTTCGCGGTGGTGTACGGCGAATCGCTCGGCAGCGGCCAGTCCACCGGCTGCCCGAGCAGCGGCGACGTCAACGAGACCATCGGCGCGAAGTCCATTGTGGACTGGCTGAACGGCCGCGCGACGGCGCGGGACGCGGCGGGCAAGGCCGCGGTCGCGGACTGGAGCACCGGCAAGACCGGCATGATGGGCGTCTCCTACAACGGGACGCTGCCCAACGCCGTGGCCGGCACCGGCGTCGAGGGGCTGGAGACGATCGTCCCGATCGCGGCGATCTCCAGCTGGTACGACTACTACCGCAACGACGGCGCCGTCGTCGCGGCCGGCGGATTCCAGGGCGAGGACGCGGACGTGCTCGCGGACTACGTCTACACGCGCCAGGATCGCGCCGTCTGCCGTCCGCTGATCGACGGCATCGCGGTCGATCAGGACCGCGTGACCGGTGACTACAGCCGCTTCTGGGACGCGCGGAACTACCGCAACGACGTGAACAAGGTGCGGGCCTCGGTCCTCGTGGTGCACGGCTTCGGCGACTGGAATGTCAAGACCGACCAGGGCACCCGCTGGTACGAGATGCTCAAGGCGCGCGGCGTCGAGCACAAGATCTGGCTGCACCAGGCCGGGCACGCCGACCCGTACAGCCTCCGCCGCGACGTCTGGCTCGCCACGCTGAACAAGTGGATGTCGCACTACCTCTACGACGTGGACAACGGCATCGAGCGTGAGCCGAAGGCCACCATCCAGCGTGAGGACAAGTCGTGGGTGGACGAGCCGGAGTGGCCGCTGCCCGGCACCCAGGACGTCAAGCTCTACCCGTGGCCCGGCGGTTCTTCGAAGGGCAAGCTCGACACGCGCAACCCCGTTCCGGGCAAGGCCGCCGTCGAGACGCTGGCGGACGACGCGAGCAAGACGATCGAACAGCTGGCGGCCGCGGCGTCGTCGGGCCACCGGCTGCTGTACTCGACCACCGCGGCGAAGCAGCCCGTGCGGCTTTCCGGGACCGTGAAGACCGACCTGTCGCTGTCCTTCGACAAGCCGGCCGCGAACGTGACCGCGGTGCTCCTCGACCGCTCTCCGGACGGGACGGCGAAGGTGATCACCCGCGGCTGGACCGACCCGCAGAACCGGCGCGACCCCGCCCGCACCGACTCGATCACCCCTGGTGAGAACTACAAGGTCGAGGTGGAACTGGTCGCGAAGGACTACCTGCTCGCGGCCGGGCACAAGATCGAGTTCCTGGTGGCCTCCAGCGACCACGACTACACGCTCCGGCCGAAGCCGGGCGCCGGTGTCTCGGTCGAGCTGAACCGTACTTCGCTGGTGCTGCCGGTGGCGGGTGGCAAACCCGCGCTGCGAGCCGCTTTCGGCTGAGCGGGGCCGTGGTCCGGTCGTGTGTGTTGTGTCGTCCTACTGCGAATCACCACTCACGACCAACCCGACCCACGACCAGGGCCGAAGGCGCCCTTCGTCGCATCAGGCGCAGCGAAGGGAGCCTTCGCCCCACCTGTCAACCTCGCCCAAGATCAACTTAAGCTACGTGACCTTGGGTTCTAACCCTCTTTGCCGCTCACGACCCCGCACAAAACGCCCGGATCGGGCACAATCGCCTCGAAAGTGGCCCCCGTGGACAGTCGAGAAGGTGCCCGGCCACTGTGACGAGCCCCATCCGGCACCCGCTTGACCAGCCGATAGCCGACTTTGCCGGGACTCTGACCCTGAGGGCAGGGAAGGAGGCCTTCGCTACGTCATCGATGTGCCGTGGTGACGCCGAGGCCGAGGGCGTGTTGCGAAAGTGGCTTTCGCGGCACGCGATGGCGGCGCTGGGCGGGACGGGGTCCGGCGTTTCGGGTGGAAAACCCCGACCCGACCTCGGGCTTGTACGGAAAATGTATTTCCCCCGGCTTTGCTTCGGGCTGTCCGGCTTCCCCACCTGATGGAGGTCTCCATGTCCAGGTTGCGCCGTTTCGCAGTGCTCGCCGCGGCCGCCGTCATCCCCGCGCTCGGCCTGACTCTCGCCGGTACGACGCAGGCGTCGGCCGCCCCGAACTTCCAGGTCCCGTTCAAATGCGGCGTCACGGTCACGGCGGCGACGTTCAGCGGGCACAGCCCGGCTAACTCGGTCGACTTCCAGAAGTCGGGGATCACCGGGATGCCGGTGCTGGCGTCGGCGGGCGGCACCGTCACCAGGGTCGCCAACGAGGGCAGCACGAGCTACGGGCGCTGGGTCGAGATCGACCACGGCGGCGGCTGGCGTACCCGATACGCGCACCTGTCGACCCAGTCCGTCTCGGTCGGCCAGGCCGTCAGCCTCGGCAAGCAGATCGGCACGGCCGGGGCGACCGGCGGCGTGACCGGCCCCCACCTGCACTTCGAACAGCGGCTCAACGGGGTCGCGCAGAAGGCGGTGCTGAACGGGGTCGCCGTGCCGTACTACGGCCACACCAACTTCACCAGCAAGAACTCGTGCGGCGGCAACCCGTACGAGGCCACCGAGGTGTGTGGCAGCGGGTTCTCGGTCGTCGACTCGCAGGGGCTCGCGAACGGTTCGGGTACCGCGTACCTGCTCTACAACGCGTCGACCAAGGCCAACTGCGTCACCACGCTGAAGGCGGTTTCGCTCGGCACCGCGTCGCCGGTGTCGGCGTTCCTCGAAGTCCAGGGTTCCGCTCGCGTGACCGACTCCGGCAGCTTCACCTACTACGCCGGCCCGGTGAAGAAGACGGCCGCCGCGACCTGCGTCAAGTGGGGCGGCTCGGTCGGGTCGAACGCCTACGAGAGCCCGTTCGAACACTGCGGCTGACCCCGCGGGGCCGGGCACTGTAGACCACCCCACCGACGGGATCGGCGTCCCCGCACTCGGTCCCGCGGCGGTTGTCCACAACGGTCCTGGCTGTCCACAGATGTGTCGTGCCCCCACCCGGCGGCCCCATTCCCGCCGCAAGGTGGGGGCATGACCACATCGACTCCGACCGGCAGGACCAAGGTCAATCTGACGGATCCGGCGGACCTGCTCGCCGCGATCCCGTACCTCCTCGGATTCCACCCCGAGGACTCCGTCGTCGTCTTCGGCCTCCGCGACCAGGACCGCAAGCGTCAGGGCCTCCTCATGCGTGTGGACCTGCCGCCGCCTGGTCTGGAACAAGACCAGGCGCGTGAACTCGCGGTCAGGCTCGCCCTGACCGGCCACACCGGCGCCATCGTCGCGGTGGTCGGTGGCGGTCCCGCGAACAAGGCGGGACGGCCCCCGCGCCGCCGGTTCGTCCGGCGCGTGGAAGCCTCGCTGGCCGAGTACGGCATCCCGCTGCTGCATTCGGTATGGGCGCCGCGTATCGCCGCCGAGGTGCGCTGGGCGTGCTACCGGGAAAGGACCTGTGGCGGTCTGCTGCCGGATCCGCGTGATTCGGTGGCCGCCGCGGTCGTCACCGGTGCCGGGCAGATCACCCACGCGAGCCGGGACGAACTCGAGCGACTCTTCGACCCCGTCGCGCCGGAGACGCTCGCCAGACGCGCCGATCTCCTCACCGGGCTGGACGATCCACCATGGAGGGACCCGGACCTCGTCCGGGCCGGGATCGCCGAGGTGAACGCCGCGCTCGCCCGCGCGGACAGCGGCGACCCGGCGATCACGGACGACCAGGCCGTCCGGCTGGCCTGGGCGCTTTCCCTGGTCGAGGTCCGCGGTGCCTGCATGCTCACCGCCGCCCCCGCGGACTCAGCGCTCGCCCGCGCGGCGGAGGATCTCTGGCTCACCCTTGCCCGCGAAATCCCGGCACCGGAAGCGGCCGAGGCGCTCGCCCTGAAGGCGCACGCCGCCTATGTGCGGGGCGACCTTGCGACCGCCGGGATCGCCTTGGCCAGGGCAGGCGAAGCCGACCCCGGGCACGGGCTGACGAAACTCCTGGCCAGGGCTCTGGACGCGATGGTTCCGCCGTCCGACGTCGCCGACGTGGTCCTTCGGCAGCGAGCCGAAGGAACGCAAGAGATCGGCCTCAGGCGTTCTGGCGGGACCGCGTGAACGCCCAGGCGTCGGCGACGATGCCGTCGAGGTCGGTGCGCTCGGGCTTCCAGCCGAGTTCGTCACCGGCCCGCTCGCTGGAGGCCACCAGCACCGACGGGTCGCCCGCCCGCCGCGGGGCCACCACGGCGGGGATCTCGTGGCCGGTGGTGCGGCGGCACGCCTCGATCACCTCGAGCACCGAGAACCCGGTGCCGCTGCCGAGGTTGTAGATGCGGTGTTCGCCGTCGGCCGCGTGGCGCAGGGCCAGCAGGTGCGCGTCGGCGAGGTCGACCACGTGGATGTAGTCGCGGATGGCGGTGCCGTCCGCGGTCGGGTAGTCGTCACCGAAGATCTGGATCCGCTCGCGGTCCCCGGTGGCGACCTGGAGCACGAGGGGGATCAGATGGGTTTCGGTGGTGTGCCGCTCGCCGAAGGAGCCGTAGGCGCCCGCGACGTTGAAGTAGCGCAGGCTGACGGCGGCGATGCCGTGGGCGCGCGAGAACGAGGTGATCGCGTGGTCGATGGCCAGCTTCGTCGCACCGTAGGTGTTGGTCGGCTGGGTCGGCGCCGTCTCCGGGATGGGGGAGGACTCGGGCTCGCCGTAGGTGGCCGCGGTGGAGGAGAACACCAGCCGCTTCGTGCCGTGGTCGCGCATCGCTTCGAGCAGGCGGAGCGAGGTCAGGACGTTGCCTTCCCAGTACTTCGCCGGATCCGTCATGGACTCGCCGACCAGGGACTTGGCGGCGAAGTGGAGGACACCGTCGAAGCCGTCGCCGAGCAGCCGCCGGGCGACCTCGGCGGCGTCGCCCTCGACGAAGGTGGCGTCCGGGTGCACCGCGTCGGCGTGCCCGGTGGAGAGGTCGTCGACCACGGTGACGTCGTGCCCGGCCTCGATGAGGCGGGCCGCGCAGACGCTGCCCACATAACCGGCTCCGCCCGTCACCATCAGCTTCAGGGTCTTGGTCGGTTCGTCGGTCACGTTCGCGCCTTTCTGCAGCGGATGCGGTCGCGGCCCAGTGTCCTCGCCCCCGGGCACCGGCCGCGCCCCGGGGTGCGGGTGCGGCCCACGGAGTCCGGCCTCGGCGTGTTCCGTCTCCAAGCACGCGTGTCCCGTGCCTGGACACGCGAATCACGCCAAAGCGGGGCCGAACCCGCGCTAGAGCTCGTCGCGACCCGCGCCACGCGATGGCACGGCGGTGAACAGCCTGGGGTGGCGCAGATCCGCCGCTTCGTACGCGGCCTTCACCGCTCGCCCGACGGTGTCCACATCGGACTCGCGGACCAGCGCGATCGCCGAACCGCCGAAGCCGCCGCCGGTCATCCGCGCGCCGAGGGCCCCGGCTTCGCGGGCCGAATCGACGGCGAGGTCGAGTTCACGGGTGGAGATCCGGTAGTCGTCGCGCATGCTCACATGCGAGGCGTCCAAATGAGGACCGATCTCGGTGATGCGGCCCGCCCGCAGCAGGTCCACGGTGTCGAGGACGCGCTGGTTCTCGGTCACCACGTGGCGCACCAGCGGTACGAGGTCGTCCGGCAGGCTGCCGAGCGCGGCGTCCAGCCCATCGACGCTGATATCCCTCAGCGCCTTCACCTCGAGCAGTTCCGCGGCACGCTCACAGCCCCGGCGGCGTTCGCCGTAGCCGCCCTCGGCGTGCGAATGCTTCGTGCGGGTGTCCATGATCAGGATCCGGACGCCGGATTCCTCCAGCGGGAACGGCACCTGTTCCATCTCGCCGGAGCGGACGTCAAGGAACAGCACGTTCGATTCCGTGCAGCACAGGGAAGCGGTCTGGTCGAGCAGACCGGTCGGCGCCCCGACGAAGTCGTTCTCCGAACGCTGCACCCAGCGGGCCACTTCGTGCAGGCTCGGCGAACCCCCGCCGGTGCCCGGAGTGGTGCCCGCCAGCCCCAGCAAGGCGAGCGCGACGGCGCATTCGAGCGCGTGGGAGGAGGACAGGCCCGCCCCCGAGGGCACGTTCCCCGCGATAGCCACGTCCGCGCCGCCGCCGAGGCCCTGGTCACGCAGGACCCACGCGACCCCCGCCGGGTACGCGGCCCACCCCTCGACCGAGCCGGGCCGCAGGTCGGCGACGGCCAGCGGGCCGGATTCCTGGACCCGGCCGTCCGAGCCGAGGGTGGCCACGGTCAGCACACCGTCCTCGCGCGGCGTCGCCGCGGCGGCGAGCCGGTGCGGCAGGGCGAACGGCAACACGAAACCGTCGTTGTAGTCGGTGTGCTCACCGATCAGATTCACCCGGCCCGGCGCGGACCAGACCCCGGCCGGAGCCCGGCCGTGGAGGGCCAGGAAGGTCTCCGCGGCGTCGGACGCGGCGCTCACCTGGCCTGCGCCAGCACGGCGTGCAGCGCCGACACGGGGACCTGCGCGGTGCTGCTCCCGCCGGTGACCTCGATGGTGCCGCCGGGCGCCGTCTTGCCGACCTTGACTCGGCTGCCGGGCACGATGCCGACCGACTTGAGCTCCGTCATCAGCGTCTCGTCCAGCTGCACGTGCTCGGCGATGCGGCGGATCTCGACCTCGCCGCCGCCCATGCGGGCGAACTCGTCGAGCCGCACGAGGTCGGCTTCGGCGGGCGGAGCGGGATCGCCGTCGCCGAGCTTGTCGAGCCCCGGGATCGGGTTGCCGTAGGGCGACGTGGTGGGGTGGTCGAGCAGCTTGACCAGCTTGCGCTCGACGGCCTCGCTCATCACGTGTTCCCAGCGGCAGGCCTCGTTGTGGACGTGCTCCCACTCCAGGCCGATGACGTCGACCAGGAGGCGCTCGGCCAGCCGGTGCTTGCGCATGACCGCGATGGCGAGTTCGCGACCGTGCTCGGTCAGCTGCAGATGCCTGTCGTCCGCGACCACGACCAGTCCGTCGCGCTCCATCCTGGCGACGGTCTGGCTCACGGTCGGGCCGCTCTGCTGCAGCCGCTCCGCGATCCGGGCCCGCAGCGGGACGACACCTTCTTCTTCGAGCTCGTAGATGGTACGCAAGTACATCTCTGTGGTGTCGATGAGATCGTTCACGCTGTCCCCTTCGTCCGCGTTGCTCATCGTAGTCGCTGGCACTGACAGCGACGCAGGCGTGGGGAGAACAAGCACCGAGGCGGGAAAAGTCCCCCAAGCTGGGCAGGGAGCCGTGCGGCACGGAAAGATGGGCCCATGCGCCCCATGATCACCACCAGCGAACTCGCCGCGCAGCTCTCCGGGCCGGAATCGGCACGCTCCGTAGTACTCGACGTCCGCTGGCGGCTCGCCGGCCCGCCCGGCGCCGATTCCTACCGTGAGGCGCATCTCCCGGGCGCGGTGTACGTCGACCTCGACACGGCGCTCGCCGGGGAGCCGGGCGACGGCGGCCGTCACCCGCTTCCCGAACCGGAGACGCTGCAGCGGCATCTGCGGACGGCCGGGGTCCGCGCCGGTCACCCGGTCGTGGTCTACGACGACGCCGACGGTTCGGTCGCGGCCAGGGCGTGGTGGCTGCTGCGCTGGGCCGGGCACGCCGAGGTCGCCGTGCTGGACGGCGGGTTCGCGGCCTGGACCGAGGAGGAGCGCCCCGTCACCGCCGAGGCCCCTTCGCCCGAGGAGGGGGACATCGTCGTGAAGCCCGGCGGCATGCCGGTGCTGGACGCGGACGAGGCGGCCACGCTCGCCAGGGACGGCTTGCTCTTCGACGCGCGGGCGAGGCCGAGGTACGCGGGGGAGACCGAGCCGATCGACCCGCGCGCCGGGCACATCCCCGGTGCGGTCAACGCGCCTTTCTCCGGGCATCTCGGGGAGGACGGGCGCTGGCGCGACGCCTCGGAACTGGCCGAGCGGTTCGAAGGTCTCGGCGTGACCCCGGAGACCCCGGTCGGTGTCTACTGTGGATCGGGCGTCACCGCCTCGTCCGTCGTGCTCGCGCTCGAGGTCGCCGGTCACCCGGCGCCCGCGGCGTTGTACGCGGGTTCGTGGTCGCACTGGTCGCGCGATCCGGAGCGCCCGGTGGCCACCGGGGATCTGCCCGGCTGACCCGCGGGCGTCCGGAACGACGCACGAGCCGCGTCCGGGCACTAGAGTTCGGACCATGCGAGCACCGGCCGTCGTATGGGACTCCTCGCTGCTGGGCTACGACCTCGGCGGCGAGCATCCGTTCAATCCGGTGCGGCTCGAACTGACGATCCGGCTCGCCACCGAGCTCGGCGTGCTCGACGGGGTCGACCTGCTCGTCCCCGGCCCGGCGGGCGAAGACGAGCTGCGCCGCGTGCACCTGGCCGAATACATCGAGGCCGTCCGGCAGGCGCCGATGACCGGTGCCGACTTCGCGCACGGGCTCGGCACCGAGGACAACCCGGTGTTCACCGGGATGCACGAGGCTTCCGCGCTGGTCGTGGGCTCGACGCTGCTGGCCGCGCGGAAGATCGCCGAGGGTGAGGCGACGCGGGCGGTCAACATCGCCGGCGGGCTGCACCACGCGATGCCGGGCAAGGCGTCGGGTTTCTGCGTCTACAACGACTGTTCGGTGGCGATCTCGTGGCTGCTCGACCACGGTTTCGACCGCGTCGCCTACGTCGACACCGACGTGCACCACGGCGACGGCGTGCAGACGGCCTTCTACGACGATCCGCGCGTGCTGACCGTTTCCCTGCACCAGCACCCCTTCACGTTGTGGCCGGGAACGGGGTATTCGGCGGAGATCGGCAAGGGCGGGGCCGAGGGCACCGCGGTCAACCTCCCGCTACCGCCCGGCACCCGCGACACCGGCTGGCTGCGGGCGTTCGAGGCGGTGGTGCCGTCGCTGCTGGAACAGTTCCGGCCGCAGATCCTCGTCACCCAGTGCGGCGTCGACTCGCACGAGGAGGACCCGCTGGCGGACCTCTCGCTGTCGGTGGACGGCCATCGCGCCATCTACCGGCGGCTGCGTGAACTGTCCGAAGCACACGCCGGTGGCCGTTGGCTCGCCGTGGGCGGCGGTGGTTACCAGCTGATCCGGGTGGTGCCGCGCTCCTGGACCCATCTGCTCGCCACCGTGCTCGGGCGCGACGTCGACCCGGCGACGGCGCTGCCGCCGAACTGGGTCGCGTCGATCTCCAGGGCGGCGCCGCAAGCCGAGCTCCCGGCAGGCATGTCCGACGGCCGCGAGACCGCGTTCGTCCCGTGGGGAGACGGAGAGGACGAGCCGGTCGACATCGCCATCCGTGACACCCGCCGCGCGATCTTCCCGCTGCACGGCCTCGATCCGGACGATCCGAGGGACTGACATGGCCAGTGAGGACACCAAACGCGACCCCTACGACTTTCCGCGCGAGTGGGAGGCCGACGTCCTGCTCTCCGACGGCGGCACGGTGCACCTCCGCCCGGTGATCCCCAGCGACGCCGACGGGCTCGTCGCCTTCCACGGCAGGCTGTCCGAACGCACCCGGTACTTCCGGTACTTCGGCGCCTATCCGCGGATCCCGCAGCGCGACCTCGAACGGTTCTCCGTCGTCGACCACCACGACAGGGTCGCCTTCGTCGCGCTGCTGGGCGACGACATCGTCGCGGTCGGCCGGTACGAACGGCTCGAACACGGGCCGTCGGCCGAGGTCGCCTTCGTCGTCGACGACGCCCACCAGGGCCGCGGGCTCGGGTCGATCCTGCTGGAACATCTGGCCGCCGCCGCCTCGGAATGCGGACTTCGCCGCTTCGTCGCCGAGGTGCTCGCCGAGAACGCGGCGATGGTCCGCGTTTTCCGCGACGCGGGCTACCAGGTCAGCCGCGAGATCGAGGAAGGCGTGCTGCACCTGGAGTTCGACATCGACCCGACCGAGGAGTCGCTCGCCGTCGCCCGTTCCCGGGAGCAGGCCGCCGAGGCGCGCAGCGTGCACAATCTGCTGCACCCGAAGTCGGTCGCGGTGATCGGCGCGTCCACAGATCCGACGAAGATCGGCTACGTCGCCCTCACCAACCTCCTCAGCGCCGATTTCGCCGGCACCGTGTACCCGGTCAACCCCGAGCACAAGTCCGTCCGCGGCGTCCGTGCCTATCCGTCCGTCGTGGACATCCCCGAGGACGTCGACCTCGCGCTGGTCGCCGTGCCCGCCGAGGCCGTCGAGTCCGTTTTGGACGGTGCGCTGGCCAAGGGGGTCAAAACCCTCCTGATCGTCTCGGGCGGGTTCGCCGAGGCCGGGCCGCACGGGCTGCACGCCGAGCTGAGGCTGGTCGGGGAGGCCAGGGCGCACGGGATGCGGGTCGTCGGCCCGAACGCCCTGGGTGTGCTCAACACCGACGCGTCGGTCCGGCTCAACGCCACCCTCGCGCCCCGCCTGCCCGCGCGCGGCCGCACCGGGTTCTTCTGCCAGTCCGGCGCGCTGGGCACCGCCATCCTCGCCGACGCCGAGGCGCGAGGTCTCGGGCTGTCGACGTTCGTCTCGGCGGGCAACCGGGCCGATGTCTCCGGCAACGACCTGCTCCAGTACTGGGAGACCGATCCGGCGACCGACCTCGTCCTGCTGTACCTGGAATCGTTCGGCAACCCGCGTAAGTTCGCGCGGCTCGCGCGGCGGCTGGCGCGGACGAAACCGGTGGTGGCGGTGAAATCCGGCAGGCACGCGGTCCGTCCGCAGCTCGCCGCGACGTCGGCGGAGGTCGACGAGTCCAGCGTCCAGGCCCTGTTCGAACAGGCGGGTGTCGTCCGCGTCGACACGCTCGCGCAGCTCTTCGACACCGCGCTGGTCTTCGCGCATCAGCCGCTGCCCGCCGGCCCACGGGTCGCGATCGTGGGCAACTCCAGCGCGATCGGGCTGCTCGCCGCCGACACCGCGCGGGCGCACGGCCTCCGGCTGGCCGCCGATCCGGTCGACGTCGGGCCGCAGGCGAGCCCGGAGGAATTCGCCGCGGCCGTGCGTGAGGCGCTCAACTCGCCTGAGACCGACGCGCTCGTCGTGGTCTTCGTGCCGCCGCTCGCGATCCCGGGCACCGCGTACGCCCGCGCGCTGCGGGAGGTCGTCGTCGAGATGGACAAGAACAAGCCGATCGTGTCGACCTTCCTCGCCGTCGAGGGGGTGCCGGACGAGCTGGCCGTGCTGTCCGAGGACGGCGTGCCGACGCGGGGTTCGGTCCCGTCGTACCCCAGCCCCGAACGTGCGGTGAACGCGCTCGCGCGAGTCGTGCGCTACGCCGCCTGGCGGCAGCGGCCGCAGGGGAACCTGGTGCGGCCCGCGGGTCTGCATGCCGAGCAGGCGCAGGTGATCGTCAGCGAACTGCTGGCGGCCGAGGACGGCAAGACGACCCTGCTGTCCGACGACGACGTGGTCCGGCTCCTGGGCTGCTACGGCATCGATGTCGTCCCGTTCCGGGTCGTGACGTCCGCGGACGAAGCGGTGACGGCGGCCGAGGATCTGGGCTTCCCGGTCACCCTCAAGGCCGTCGACGAGCGGCTGCGCGGCAGGCCGGACCTCGCGGGCGTGCGGCTCGATCTGTCCTCTGTGGACGGAGTACGCCGGGCGTATCTCGACCTGCGGGAGATTTCCGGTGACGACGAGGTCTACGTCCAGCGGATGGCACCCAAGGGCATTTCGTGCGTGGTCGGGCTGCAGGACGATCCGTCGTTCGGCACGCTCGTGTCGTTCGGTCTCTCCGGGCTGGTCAGCACGCTGCTGGGGGACAGGGCCTACCGTGCGGTCCCGCTCACCGACGTCGACGCCGCCACCCTGCTGCGCGAACCGCGGACCTCGCCGCTGCTGACCGGGTACCGCGGCGACGAACCGGCGGATCTGGCCGCGCTCCAGGACATCGTGCTGCGCGTCGCGGCGCTCGCCGAGGACAACCCCGAGGTCCGCTCGATGACGCTCGACCCGATCCTCGCCTCGCCGGACGGCGCCTTCGTCGCCAACGCGCGGATCGTGCTGGGCCCGCCACCGTCCCGGCCCGACACGGGACCGCGACGGCTGCGGCCGATCAACGCCCCTGCCTGAGCCCCGTCAGGAATCCCACTCCTGGGGCGAGCGGGCCGCGAGATCCGCGTCGTGGCCGGTGAACGCCGCGATATCGCCCCGGATCGTGTTGTGGAACGCGACGATCCGCCCGTCGTGGACGAGTTTCGTCTGCACCGCCCGTGCTTCCCCGGCCAGGGGACCGGCGGGGATGGTCAGCGTGGTGGCGGTGTGCACGAGATCGAACCCGCCGCCGAGCGGACGGCTCGACACCTGGCGGATCCGCAGCGTGCTGCCCCGGTAGATGGTGTCGAAGATGTTCTGGCTCTCGCGTGCGATCGTCGCGCGGCCGCGCTGGATGCGGCCGACGACGTCGACGAAATCCGCGTCCTCGGCGAAGTTCGCGGCCCACGCCTCGCCGTCGCCCGCGTTCCAGGCGCGTTCCAGCGCGGTGATGATCTCCTCGGTGGTCATCGCTATCCTTTCCTGTAACGACGATCCATTGGTTAGAACAACGTTCCAAGTTTCGAGGAGCATACATGTCGGCGGACCTTCCCGGCATCGTCCGGTTGCGCGATCGACGTGAGGCGCTGACGCTGCGCACGATCCTGACGGCGGCCCGCGGCCTGTTCGCCGAGCGTGGGTACGCGCGGACGCCGATCCGCCTCATCGCCCAGGAAGCGGGAGTCGCCCCGCAGACCATCTACGCCCACTTCGGTTCGAAGGCCGGTGTCCTCGGTGGTCTCGTCGACCTCCTCGACGACGAGGCCGGGATTCCCGACCTCGTCGCCGAGGCGCAGCGGACCGACGATCCGGTGGCGCTGCTCGGCCTGCTGGCCACGGTCGCCCGCCAGGTCCGGGAACGCTGTGGCGACATCGTCACGATGCTCGGCTCCGGTGCGGCCGTCGATCCGGACATCGCCGCGACCCAGGCGGAAGGTGCCCGGCGTAACCGGCTCGGCGTCGAGATGGTCGTCGGCCGCGTCCGAGAGAGCGGGCGCGCCGTGGTACCCAGGGCCGCGGACATCGCCGTGGCCCTGATGAGCGCCGACGTCCACACCAGCCTCGTCGCCGAGGCCGGGTGGAGTCACGACGACTACGAAGCCTGGCTCAAGGACACCTTGGTCACGGCGCTGCTTCGGTGACGCAGGGTCTTGCCGAAGAACTCCGAGAGCCGGGTGCGCTGTTCGGCGACGCTGCGCGCCGGATCGATGGTGCCGACGAAGGCGGCCGGGGCGTTGCCCAGCTGCGGCAACAGCGTCTGGTAGTCGGTGAAGCTGAAATGCTCACCGTCCGGCAGCCGCGCCTCGCGGGTCCAGCCGCGCTGGTTGCGGAGGAACTCCTGCCAGGACGCGTCCGACGCGGCGCTGTGGTCACCGGCGCTCATCAGCAGGAACGGCCGGTCCAGCCCTTCGGCGGCGACGCGGCCGAAGATCCGCTGCGACTGCGAGTGGGCCATGCTGCCGTCCAGGTTCGCTCCGGCGACGACGCGCCGGTCGCTCACCATCGTCTCGCCCGCGGTGAACCCGCCGGCGGAATGGCCGAACATGCCGGCCTCGGTCAGTCCGAGCGAGTCGAGGACGAAGCGCGTGTCACGGACGCGGGTCTCGATCACGCGTTTCGACACCTCGATGCTCGACGGCGGCAAGGCCTTCTTCGCGACACGGCCACCGGGGAACTCCACCGCTTCCGCTTCGTGGGTGTGGTCGATGGCCACGACGACGTAGCCTTCGCTCGCGAGCTGTTCCAGGTGGGTGGTGCCGTGCGAACGCGACAGGGTGCCGCCGGGCGAATACAGCACGACGGGTCGCTTGCCACCGATCGCGGGCGCGCCGATCCGGGAGTGGGTGGGGAAGCGGTAGTCGAGCTGGTCCGCCGTCATGCCCAGCTTGACGGCGTCGCCCTCGGCCACGACCTTCGCGACACCTGGCGCCATGTACGGCGCTTTCGGCTTTCCGCTCGGCAATGCCGGGTACCGCACGGTGACCATCAATTCCCTTGTCGCACCGGGAACCCACGGGTCCTGGCGGGCGTGGTCGACGAGGTGGAGGTCGGTGCTGCCGACGGCGTACGGACCTGTCGGCGCGGGGAGGCTCAAGCGGACGGGTGCCGCCGACGCGGGCGGCGCGAGGAGGACGGCGGGCAGGGCGAGAGTGGTCGCCAGTACGCCGATCCGGCGCGTTGTTCGTTTCATGGCACCGAACGTAGGCAGCGGGCCGGTGCCGGGACATCGGGAAGATCACCGGTGCCGACCCTGGGATCAGCCCCGGGCCCCTGCCGCGTTCAGCCCTCTGAATGCGGTAGTTGCCAGCGCGAACTACCGCATTCAGAGGACTGAACGCGGGGATAGCGCAGCTCCCACGCCGCGCTGGAACCGTCCGCGGCCAGGTTTCGCTTGAGCACCTTATGGGTGGCCGTCCGTGGTAGTGCGTCGAGCACCCGCACGAACCGGGGCCACTGCTTCGGTCCCAGATCGCCTTGCGCGACAACGAAAGCGGCGAGCTCGTCGGCGTCGATCGGCGACCGGCAGACCAACGCGGCCATCACCTGGTCGCCCACCCGCGGATCCGGCACGCCGTACACGGCGGCCTCGCTGACGGCGGGGTGCCGCAGGAGCGCGCGTTCGATCGGGGCGGTGCCGAGGTTTTCGCCGTCGACGCGCAGCCAGTCGCCGAGCCGTCCCGCGAAGTAGCAGTAGCCGTCCGCGTCCAGGTACGCCAGGTCACCGGTGTGGTACATCCCGCCGCGCATCCGCTCGGCCTCGGCCGCCGGATCGCCGTAGTAACCGGCGAAGAAGCCCGGGCCACCGGTGTTGACCAGTTCGCCCACCGCCTCGGCGGCGTTGAGCAGCCTTCCGCCTTCATCGAACTCCGCCGGGGGACAGGGTTTTCCGGTCTCCGGGTCGAGGACGGCGACGCCGTCGAGCAGGCGGCCGAGCGAACCGGCCGGGGTGGTGGCGTCCCGTCCGAAGTTCACGCCGCCCTCGGTCGAACCGAAGGCGTCGACCACGTGGCAGCCGAATCGCGTGCCGAAAGCGGCGAGGTCGGCTTCCGCGCCTTCGTTGCCGTAGACCAGTTTCAGCGGGTTGTCGGCGTCGTCGTCCCGTTCGGGAGTGGTGAGCACATAGGACAGTGGCTTGCCGACGTAGTTGGCGTATGTCGCCCCGAACTTCCGGATGTCCGGCAGGAAACCGGAGGCCGAGAACCGCCGCCGCACCGCGATCCCCGCGCCCGCGGCGAGCCCGACCGACCAGCCCGCCATGATGGCGTTGGAGTGGAACATCGGCATCGACACGTACACGGTGTCCTCTGTGGACAGACCGAACCTGGTGGCCAGCATCTCGCCGGGGTAGGCGATCTTGCCGTGCGTGCACCGGACGGCCTTCGGGTCACCGCTGGTGCCGGACGTGAAGATCAGCATGAGCAGGTCTTCCGGCTTCGCGGCCACGGGGTCGGCAGCCTCCCGCGCCGGCTCCAGCTCGCTCAGCGGCAGCACCGGTACATCGGTGTCGGACAGCAGCGGAAGGTATTTTTCCTCGGCGAACACCAGCTCGCAGTCGGCCAGTGCGACGTCGCGGGCGAGTGCCGCGCCCCGGCGCGTCGGGTTCAGGCCGACCAGCACGCGCCCCGAAAGCGCCGCCCCGCCGAGCAGGAACGAGAACTCGGGGACGTTGTCCGCCAGCAGCCCGAAGTGCCCGCCGGGCCGAAGGATCGCGGCGAGCGCGGCGGCGTGCCCAGCGCAGGCCCGGACGTGTTCGGCCCACGTCCAGCGCCGGTCTTCGAACAGCAGGCCGGTCGAGCGGTCCTCCGCCCGCGCGAGCAGGAGTTCCGTGACCGTGGGGGTCATGCCGGGTCCGCGGCCAGCAGGTCGCCGAGTCCCCGCAGCTGCGCGGTCGCTCCGCCCAGGGTGAACTCGAGCCGTTTCGCCGCGACGAAGTAACGATGCAGCGTGTGGTCGACGTCGATGCCGACCCCGCCGTGGACGTGCACGGCGGTATGCGCGACGCGGTGCCCGGCCTCGGCCGTCCAGAACTTCGCCGTCGCGACCTCTTCGGCCGCCGGAAGCCCTTCGCTGAGCCGCCAGGCGGCCTGCCACAGCGTCAGCCGGACGGCTTCGACATCGACATAGGCGTCGGCGAGCCGCTGCCGCACCGCCTGGAAACTCCCGATGAGGTGGCCGAACTGCTTGCGTTCCCGCGCGTACGCCGCGGTCAGCTCCAGCGCCCGTTCGATCACGCCGAGCTGCTGCGCGCAGACGCCGACCGTGCCCCGCAGCCGCAGCCATTCGCCGATGTCGCCCAAGGACGTGGCGGCCTTCGCGCCGGACAGCTCGACGAGGGCCGCGTCGGCGTGGTCGACGGTCCGCTGCGGCGAGACCGTCACGGCGTCCCGGTCGAGCAGGAACACCTGACGGCCGCCGTCGATGGCGGCTTCGACGAGGAATCCGTGCGCGAACGCGCCCGAAGCCACCGCGGTCTGGGCACCGGTCAGCCGCCAGCCGTCGCCGTCGGCCTCGGCGGTGAACCCGGACGGCACGCCGTAGTCCGGCAGCGCGACCGCGAGGACGTGGTCACCGCGCAGGACCGGGACGACCCAGCGCTCCGCGAGCCGCCCGTCTCCGAATTCGGCCACTGCCGCCGCGCCCATCACGACCGACGTCAGATACGGAACGGGCGCGACCGCGCGGCCGATTTCGGCCAGCACGGAACACTGCTCCAGCAGCCCGAATCCGCCACCGCCGACCGACTGCGGCAACGCGGCGTCGAGCACCCCGGCCTGGGCCAGAGAAGTCCACAGTGGAGCGTCGAAGCCGCCGGAACCGTGCGGCCCCAGCACGTCGGGGGTGACCTTATCCGTCAGGATCCGGCGCGTGAGCGAAGCGAGATCCTGCTGCGCTTCGGTGAGCGTGAAGTCCATGGGTGTCTCCTAGCGCGTGACGGGCAGGCCGAGGGCGGTCGCGGCGATCATGTCCCGCTGGATCTCGTTGGTCCCGCCGCCGAAGGTGAGGATCAGCGAAGACCGGTGCAGCCGTTCGATCCGGCCGCGCAACTGGGCACCGGGGGAGCCCTCGCGGACGACGGCGCCCGCGCCGAGGATCTCCATCATCAGCCGGTACGCCTCGGTCGCGAACTCCGTGCCGAAGACCTTTGTCGCCGACGCCTCCGCCGGGCCGAGCTCGCTGCTCGTGGCCGCCCAGGCGATCCGCCAGTTCCGCAGCTTCAGGTATTCGGCGTGCGTGTGGATCCGCGCCAGGTGCAGCCGCACCCACGGCTGGTCGATGACGCGCGAGCCGTCGGGCAGTTTCGTGGTCTGCGCCCAGCTCCTCACCTCGCGCAGCGACGTCTGGATCGGGGCGGCCGAGGTCAGCGCGACCCGCTCGTGGTTGAGCTGGTTCGTGATGAGCGGCCAGCCCTCGTTCTCCCCGGCGACCCGGGAGGTCACCGGGACGCGCACGTCGTCGTAGTAGGTCGCGCTCGTGCCAGGACCGGCGACCGTGTGCACCTTCGTCCAGGAGAAACCGGGGGCCGAGGTCGGCACGATCAGCATGCTCAGGCCCTTGTGCCTGCGGGCGTCGGGGTCGGTGCGGGCGGCCAGCCAGACGTAGTCGGCGTACTCGATCAGGCTCGTCCACATCTTCTGGCCGTTGATGACGTAGTCGTCGCCGTCGCGGACCGCGCGGGTGCGCAGTGACGCCAGGTCGGTGCCCGCGCCGGGCTCGGAGTAGCCGATCGCGAAGTGCAGCTCGCCGGCGGCGATCTTCGGCAGGTAGAACGCCTTCTGTTCTTCGGTGCCGTAGCGCATGATCGTCGGCCCGACGGTGTTCACCGTGAGGAACGGGACGGGCACCCCCGCCGCGGCCGCCTCGTCGGTGAAGATGAGTTGATCGAGCATCGGCCGGTCCTGCCCGCCGTACTCGCGGGGCCAGCCGATCGCGAGCCAGCCCGCGCTGCCGAGGTCCCGGACGATTTCCTTGTACACCAGGCCGTTGCCGTACTCGCCACCGTCACCGGCCAAGGCTTCACGGCGTTCGGGGGTCATCAGCCCGGCGAAGTACTCCCGGAGTTCGCCCGCCAGTGCCCGCTGCTCCGGCGTGTAGTCGATCCGCATCCGTCACCTCTGCCGTCGGTGCTCGTTACTGGTGCCATGGCCGCTCGCGGCGGTAAGGTAGAACCTGTTCTAGTTGTACCAGGTATGGCGGCGAGGAGGGAATATGGAGATCGACGTCGATCGCTCGCTCTGCGAGGCGAACGCGATCTGTGTCGGCTTCGCGCCCGAGGTCTTCGATCTCGACGACGACGAGGAGCTTGTCCTCGCATCGGGGGAAGTTCCACAGAACCAAGTAGAACGTGTTACTCAAGCTGTGGCGAGCTGTCCGAAGAACGCCCTGCTCATACGTGGTTAGCACCGTTCATTTAATGCTTGCATCGACCAAGAACAGATTCTAGTGTGTGTGGAGAGGCAAGGAGGCCCGGAGTGAGTTTGGACGGCAAGACGGCCATCGTGACCGGCGCCGGCGCGGGACTCGGCCGGGCCGAGGCGCTGGCGCTGGCCGCCGCGGGAGCGTCGGTCGTGGTCAACGACGTGTCCGCCGCCGCGCAGGCGGTGGCCGACGAGATCGAAGCCGAGGGCGGCAAGGCCATCGCGGTCACCGGCGACGTGTCGGAATCCGCGACCGCCGACGCGCTGCTCACCGCCGCCGTCGACCACTTCGGCGGGCTGCACGTGCTGGTCAACAACGCGGGCGTGCTGCGCGACCGGATGCTCTTCTCGATGTCCGACGAGGAATGGGACACGGTGCTCCGCGTCCACCTGCGCGGGCACTTCCTGCTTTCGCGCAACGCCGGGGCGTACTGGCGCGACAAGTCCAAAGTGGACGGCGCGCCGGTGTACGGCCGGGTGGTCAACACCGCGTCGGAGTCGTTCCTGCTCGGCGCCCCCGGTCAGCCGAACTACGGCGCGGCCAAGGCGGGCATCGCCGCGCTGACCGTCTCCACCGCGCGCGGCCTCTCCCGCTACGGCGTCCGCGCCAACGCGATCTGCCCGCGCGCCCGCACGGCGATGACCGAAGGCGTCTTCGGCGCCGACGCGCCGGAGGGCATCGACCCGCTTTCGGTCGACCACGTCGCGCCGTTCGTGTCCTTCCTCTGCTCGCCGGACGCCGATCGCGTCAACGGCCAGGTGTTCCTCGTCTACGGCGGGATGGTCGCGCTGATGCGGCCGCCGTCGGTGGAACAGCGGTTCGACACCGTCAACGGCACCTGGACCGCCGAAGAACTCGCCACCAGCGTGGGCGGCTACTTCGCCGACCGCGACCCGGAACGGATGTTCTCCGCCTCCGAGATCATGTCGCTGCCGTGAATCAGAGGAGATGACGATGGGCAGGCTCGACGGCAAGGTAGCGCTGATCACCGGCGGCGCCCGCGGGCAGGGCGAGGCGGCCGCACGGCTGTTCGTCGCCGAGGGCGCGCGCGTGGTGATCGCCGACATCAACGACCTCGACGGCAAGAAACTCGCCGCCGATCTCGGCGAATCGGCCGTCTACCAGCACCTCGACGTCGGCGACGAGGCCGAATGGGACGCGGCGATCGAACGCGCCCGCGCTGAGTTCGGCCCGCCGACCGTACTGGTCAACAACGCGGGCATCCTGCACTTCTCGGAACTGGGCAAGACCACGCTCGCCGACTACGAACGCGTCATCCGAGTCAACCAGATCGGCGCGTTTCTCGGGATGCGTTCGGTCGTTGAACCGATGACCGGGGCCGGAGGCGGCTCCATCGTCAACGTGTCCTCAGTCGAAGGGCTCGCCGGGATGCCGTTCCTCGTCGCCTACACCGCGAGCAAGTTCGCGATCCGCGGGATGACCAAGGTCGCCGCGCTCGAACTCGGCGCGAAGAACATCCGGGTCAATTCGGTCCACCCCGGCGCGATCGACACCCCGATGGTCGCCGCCGCCGCGGGCGGGCAGAAAGTCGACATGTCGTGGGTGGGCAAGAAGGTCGCGCTGGGCCGTGTCGGGCAGCCGGAAGACATCGCGAAGCTCGTGCTGTTCCTGGCCAGTGACGAAAGTTCGTACAGCACGGGCGCGGAGTTCGTCGCCGACGGCGGCGCCACGGCCACGCATGCTCTCAAGTTCTGACGCGGAGGTGCCGAGAGCAAAGTGAACACCGCTAACGCACTGGGGCGTTGACAGGTGGAGTAAGACTCGGGGCAGGCGAGGTGGGAGGTTCTGTGGGAGCGACGGTGTCCGTCCCCGGTACGGGTGCGCTCACACAGGTCGGCAGGCTCGCGACCCTGTCGTGGGAAGTGCTGCGCGCGATCTTCAAGCGACCGTTCCAGTTCCGCGAATGGATCCAGCAGTGCTGGTTCTTCGCCAGTGTCACCATCCTGCCGACGGCGCTCGTGGCGATCCCGTTCGGCGCGGTCATCGCGCTGCAGCTGGGTTCGCTGACGCAGCAGATCGGCGCGCAGTCGTTCACCGGCGCGGCGAGCGCGCTCGCGATCGTGCAGCAGGCGAGCCCGTTGATCACCGCGCTGCTGGTGGCCGGTGCGGGCGGTAGCGCGGTCTGCGCCGACATCGGCGCCCGCAAGATCCGCGAAGAGATCGACGCGATGGAGGTACTCGGGGTCAACCCGATCCAGCGCCTGATCGTGCCGCGCGTGCTCGCCGCGATCGTGGTTTCGGTGCTGCTGAACGGTTTGGTCAGCGTCGTCGGCGTGCTCGGCGGCTACTTCTTCAACGTCGTCATGCAGGGCGGCACGCCGGGCGCGTATCTCGCCAGTTTCAACGCGCTCGCGCAGGTGCCGGATCTGTGGATCAGCGAGATCAAGGCGTTCCTCTACGGTTTCGTCGCCGGGGTGGTCGCGGCGTTCCGCGGGCTGAACCCGGCGGGCGGGCCGAAGGGCGTCGGCGACGCGGTGAACCAGGCCGTGGTCATCACGTTCCTGCTGCTGTTCCTGATCAACGTCGTGCTGACCGCGATCTACCTGCGGATCGTCCCGCCGAAGGCGATGTGACATGGCAGGCGAACCCGCTGTTTCGGACCGGACGCTCGAAATCATCGCGCGTCCCGGCGCGATGCTGGAAGGCTTCGGCGGCCAGCTGTCGTTCTACTTCCGCGCGCTGGCCTGGACCCCGCGCACGATCCGGCGCTACGGCCGCGAGATCTTCCGCCTGCTGACCGAAGTCAGCTTCGGCACCGGCGCGCTCGCGGTGATCGGCGGGACGCTCGGCGTGATGATCGGGATGACGCTGTTCACCGGTCTCATCGTCGGCCTGCAAGGCTATTCGGCGCTGAACCAGCTCGGCACCGCCGCGCTGACCGGATTCATCTCGGCCTACTTCAACACCCGTGAGGTCGCGCCGCTTTCGGCCGGGCTGGCGCTTTCGGCCACCGTCGGCTGCGGGTTCACCGCGCAACTCGGCGCGATGAAGATCTCCGAGGAGATCGACGCGCTCGAAGTGATGGGCGTGCCGAGCCTGCCGTACCTGGTGACGACGCGGGTGATCGCCGGCGTCACCGCGGTCATCCCGCTCTACGCCGTCGGCCTGCTTTCGTCGTACCTCGCCTCGCGGCAGATCACGATCTGGCTCTACGGCCAGTCGTCGGGCACCTACGACCACTACTTCACACTGTTCCTGCCGCCCGAGGACGTGCTCTGGTCGTTCCTCAAGGTGATCATCTTCAGCGTGCTCGTCATCCTGTCGCACTGCTACTACGGCTACACCGCCAGCGGTGGGCCCGCCGGGGTCGGCGTCGCGGTCGGGCGCGCGGTGCGGACGTCGATCGTGCTGATCTCGGTCCTCGACTTCTTCCTTAGCCTCGCGATCTGGGGCGCCACGACGACGGTGAGGATTTCCGGGTGAACAGGAGGATGCTGCTGCAGCGGCTCCGGCACCAGGTGCTGGGGCTGATCTTCCTCGTGGTGGTCGTGCTGTTCTTCGTCACCACCATCGCGTTCTACCAGAAGGCCTTCACCACGGTGACCCTGGTGAAACTGGAGACCGACCGCATCGGCAACCAGATGCGCGAGGGCGCGGACGTGAAGGTGCGGGGGATGGTCGTCGGCGAAGTCCGGTCGATTCAGGCCCACGGTGATCGGGCGACGATGGATCTGGCGCTGCAGCCGGACAAGACGTCGGTCATCCCGTCCAACGTGTCCGCGCGGCTGCTGCCGAAGACGTTGTTCGGCGAGCGGTATGTCGCTTTGCAGGTACCGGAGAAGCCGGAGCGGCACATCGCCGAGGGCGACGTCATCCCGCAGGACCGCAGCAGCAGCGCGATCGAGCTGGAAACGGTGCTGGGCAATGTGATGCCGTTGCTGCAGGCCGTCCAGCCGGAGAAGATGGCCAGCACGCTCAACGCCGTCGCGTCCGCTTTGGACGGTCAGGGCAAGCAGCTCGGCGCGACGATGGCGGGACTTTCGGAGTATCTGGGCAAGGTGAACCCGTCGCTGCCGGACCTCAAGGCCGACATCACCGGGGTCGCCGACGCCGCCGCCGTCTACGACAAGGCCGCGCCGGATCTGCTGGCCGCGCTTTCGGACCTGACCACCACGAGCAAGACCCTGGTCGAGAGCCAGCGCGGGCTCGCCGACGTGTACTCGACCGTGACGGCGGCGTCTATCGACCTGACGAGTTTCCTGAAAGTGAACCAGGACAACCTGATCCGCCTGACCACCAACCTTCAGCCCACTTTGGACGTCCTCGCGAAGTACGCGCCGGAGTACCCGTGCCTGCTCAAACAGCTCGCCGGATCGGTGCCGCGCGCGGAACTCGCGTTCGGCAAGGGGACCGCGCACCCCGAGGTCAGCCGGGTGACGATCGAGTTCACGCCGAGCCGGGGCAAGTACCTGCCCGGTGTCGACGAACCGAAGTACAACGACAAACGCGGCCCGCGGTGCTACCCGGAGGTGCCGCCGCCGGGCCGCTGGCCGCAGTACCCGCCGGACGGCGCCATCGACGACGGGTCCTCGAAGCCCGCGCCGCCGCGCGATCCCGACGGCACCCTGCCCTCGAACGGGACCGTGCCTTCGGGCGGGAGCGCGGGCGGTTCGGTGGTGAACACGCCGGACGAGCAGCGGCTGATCGACCTCCTCGTGTCGCCGGCGATGGGCACGGCGCCGGATCAGGTGCCGAACTGGGGGAGTCTGCTGGTGGGGCCGCTGTACCGCGGGGCGGAGGTGGAACTGCGATGAGGACTGTGCCGAACTCGGGTTCCGGGGCCGTGAAGGCCTCCTTCCCTACCCTGAGTGTAGGGAAG
>NZ_CP150484.1:6966352-6997333 GCF_037997115.1 Amycolatopsis coloradensis | reverse complement strand
CCCTACCCTGAGTGTAGGGAAGGAGGCCTTCACGGACCGCCGCTTCGGGTGCTGGAGCTGTTCGGCCCCCCGGAGCGAGGCCGGGCTGAAGGGGCCCTTCGCCGCGCCGGACGCGGCGAAGGGAGCTTTCACCGCGTCTGATGCGGTTATGGAGCCGCTCGTGAGTGGCGATGACGGTTCTAACCGTCCTTGCCACTCACGAGGTGGGAGGGCGGCCTGATGAGGTCCTTCGTCCCCGACCTGGTCAAGATCCTGGTCTTCGCCGTGGTGACCGTGTTGCTCACCGCGGTCCTCGGCGCCACCATCGCGAACACCAACTTCGGCGAGACCTCCGGCTACACGGCCAAGTTCACCGACGCGTCCGGGCTCAAGGAGGGCGACGACGTCCGCATCGTCGGGGTGAAGGTCGGCCAGGTCGGCAAGATCGAGGTCGAGGAGGGCGAGAAGAACCTCGCCCAGGTCCATTTCGACGTCCAGACCTCACACCGGTTGCCGGCGTCGGTGACCGCGACGATCAAGTACCGCAACCTGGTCGGCCAGCGGTATCTGTCGCTCGGCACGGACATCGGGGACGAGAAGTCGTTGCCGCGCGGCGGGGTCATCCCGCCCGAGCGCACCAGACCGGCGCTGAACCTGACCGTGCTCTTCAACGGGTTCAAACCGCTCTTCCGCGCGCTGAACCCCGAGGACGTCAACAAACTCTCCTACGAGATCATCCAGGTCTTCCAGGGTGAGGGCGGCACGATCACCAGCCTGCTCGCGCACACCGCGTCGGTCACGTCGGCCATCGCGGGCAAGGACAAGATCATCGGTGACGTCATCGCGAACCTCAACGCCGTGCTCGGCACGGTCGAGAAACGCTCGCCGGAACTGGGCGAGCTGATCGATCAGACCCAACGGCTGGTGACCGGGCTGGCCGAGCAGCGGCAGCCGATCGGGGAGGCGGTCAAGGCGCTGGGCGACCTCACCGTCGCCACGACCGGGCTGCTCGCCGACGCGCGGCCCGCGCTCAAGGACGACGTCGTCCAGCTCGGCGCGCTGTCGCGGAACCTCGGCGATTCGGAACAGCTGCTCGACCATCTCCTGCAGGTGCTGCCGGGCAACCTGCAGAAGTTCACCAGGACGCTGAGCTACGGCAGCTGGTTCAACTACTACCTGTGCGGGATCTCCGGCAGCATCGGCATCAAGTCGCTCGACATCGAACTGCCGATCACGCCGCTGCCCGGCACGCAGCGACCGGAGAGGTGCGGGCCGTGAAGCCGCTCAAGGAACGCAACCAGGCCGTGGTCGGCGGCGTGACGCTCATCCTGATCGTGCTGATCACGGCGACGACGTACTTCTCCGACCGGATCCCGTTGTTCGGCAGCGGGACGACGTACTCCGCGTATTTCGGCGAGTCCGCCGGGCTGGCGCCGGACAACGAGGTGCAGGTCGCCGGCGTCAAGGTCGGCCAGGTCAGCTCGGTGGAGCTGGCGGGCAAGAAGGTGCTGGTGAAGTTCCGGGTCAAGGATGTCCGGGTCGGCGACGCGACCGCCGCGTCGATCGAGATCAAGACGCTGCTGGGCGAGAAGTTCCTCGCGCTCACGCCGAAGGGCAAGGGGAACCAGGACCCGAACACCACCATCGGGCTCGACCGCACGCGGACGCCGTTCGAACTGCAGGACGCGTTCCAGGAGCTGTCGGGCACGGTCGGCGAGATCGACACCGCGCAGCTGGCGACGAGTTTCACGGTCCTTTCCGACGCGCTCAAGGACAGCCCGCAGTACCTCAAGGACGCGCTGAGTGGCCTGTCCTCCTTGTCCAAGACGGTGTCCTCACGCGACGGTGACCTGAAGACGTTGCTGGCCAACACGAGCAAGGTGTCCAAGACGCTGTCCGACCGCAACGCCCAGCTGAAACGGATCCTCGACGACGGCGATCTCCTGCTCGCCGAACTGCAGAACCGGAAGGACGCGATCAGCACCTTGCTCAAGGGCACGCAACAGGTTTCCGCGCAGCTGTCCGGTCTCGTCGCCGACAACCGGCAACAGCTGAAGCCGACGCTGGAGAAACTCGGCAAGGTCACCGACATCCTGCAGCGCAACCAGGACAACCTCAGCCGCAGCCTCGCGCTGATGGCGCCGTTCGCCCGCGTCGGCGCCAACGCGACCGGCAACGGGCGCTGGTTCGAGGGTTACCTGTGCGGCCTGCTGCCGCCGACGATCATCGCGGGCGCGTTCCAGGTGAACCCGGAGGGCTGCACCCCGCCGATCGCGGCGCCGAACCAGGGGGTGGGCGGACGATGAGCACCCGGACCCGCACGTTGTACGACTGGATCGTGTTCGCCTGCGTCCTCGTGCTGCTCCTGACCGCCGGGCTGTGGCTGGTGTTCAAGGAACCAGGCGGGACACGGATCAGCGCCTACTTCGGCAAGACCGTCGGGCTCTACGCGGGTTCGTCGGTCCGGGTGCTCGGGGTGAAGGTCGGGGAGATCACCGGCGTGACCCCGCAGGGCGAGGCGGTCCGGGTCGACATGCGGATCGACGGCGACACGCCGATCCCGGCCGACGCGGGCGCCGTCGTCGTCGCGCCGAGCCTGGTCAGCGACCGCTACGTCCAGCTGACCCCGGCGTACGAGAGCGGCCCCGAAATGACGACGGACACGGTGATCGCCAAGGAGAAGACGGCGACGCCCGCCGAACTCGACGACCTGTACACGAGCCTCGACAAGCTCTCGACCAGCCTGGGACCCAACGGCGCCAACAAGAACGGCGCGCTGTCCGACGTGCTCGACACCGCGGCGGCGAACCTCTCCGGCAACGGGAAGAACCTCAACACCACGGTGACGCGGCTGTCCGAGCTGGCCAAGACCTTGGACAGCTCCAAAGGCGACCTGTTCACCACCGTGCAGAACCTGAACTCCTTCACCGGCGCGCTGGCCGAAAGCGACAAGCAGCTCAACGAGTTCTACCGCCGGGCCGCGGACGTCAGCGGTTTCCTCGCCGCGGATTCCGCCGACGTGGGCGCCGCGCTGAACTCCCTGGCGACGGCGATGGGCGACGTCGAGAAGTTCGTCGCGGAGAACAAGGATCTCCTCTCGTCCAATGTGGACAAACTCGCCGGGCTGACGAAGGTGCTCGTGGATCAGCGGGCCTCGCTCGCCGAGGTGATCGACATCGCGCCGACCGGGGCGACCAACTTCATCAACTCCTACGACGCGGCGTCCGGCACGATCGCGGTGCGGGACAACCTGAACGAGCTGACGCATCCGCCGATCCTGACCGTGTGCCGCCTGATCAGCGCGAGCACACCGAAACCGATCCCGGACGCGCTGGGCAACATCTGCAAACAGCTCGCGCCGGTCCTCGACGGCACGCTGAAACTCCCGTCGGTCCCGCAGGTGCTGGCCTCGCTGCAGAGCGGCGAGCTGCCGCCGCTGCCGCTCCCGCTCGTCGACGTCATGACCAAGGGGCTCCCGAAATGAGGCGGCAACGGCGGAAGATCGCGGGAGTGATGGCGGGCGTCCTTGTGCTGGCCGGCTGCGGTGACGGCGGTTTTTCGGGGCTGTACAACACGCCCTTGCCGGGTGGAGCGGATCTCGGCGACCACCCGTACCGGCTCTCCGCGCAGTTCTCCGACGTCCTCGACCTGGTGCCGCAGGCGAGTGTGAAGGTCAATGACGTCCCGGTCGGCCGCGTCGAGAAGATCGATCTCGCGCCGGACACGCGTTCGGCGTGGGTGAGCATGGTCGTCAACGGCGACATCCCGCTGCCCGCGAACGCGCGCGCCGAGCTGCGGCAGTCCAGCCTGCTCGGCGAGAAGTTCGTCGACCTGCACGCCCCCGAGAAGCCCGAGGGAACGCTCTCAGAGGGCGCGAAGATCCCGCTGGACCGCACGAACCGCAACCCCGAGGTCGAAGAGGTCCTCGGCGCGCTTTCCCTGCTGCTCAACGGTGGCGGTGTCGAGCAGATCCAGAAGATCAGTCACGAACTCAACGAAGCGCTCACCGGCAACGAGGCGGAGGTCCGCTCCCTGCTGTCCCAAGTGGACAAACTGGCCACCGAACTCGACGGGCACAAGGGCGAGATCCTGCGCGCCATCGACGGTCTCGACAAGCTGTCCAAGACCCTCGTCGGCCAGACGCAGAACCTCGCGAACGCGCTCGACAATCTCTCGCCGGGGCTCAAGGTCGTGACCGAGCAACGGGATCAGCTGGTCGGCATGCTGCAATCGCTGAACACGCTGTCCGGGGTCGCGACCGACACCATCAAGGCGAGCAAGGACACACTGGTCGCGAACCTCCGCGCGTTGCAGCCGACGCTGCGGAAGCTGACCGAGGCGGGCCAGGATCTGCCGACGGCGCTGCGGATCCTGCTCACGTACCCGTTCCCGGATTACGCGGGCAACGTGATCAAGGGCGACTACGCGAACGTCGAAGCGAAGATCGACCTGAACCTGGACACGTTCCTGGAGAACATGAACAACTCGTCGCAGCCGATCATCCAGCTGCCCGGCACCCAGGGGACCGGCACACCCGGCTCGATCCCCTTCAACAACGGCGCCGCGCCGCCGGTGCTGCCGCTGCCCGCCGGTGATCTCCCTCAGGCTCCCCGAACGCCCCAAGGGGATGTACTGGGCGGCGTGCTCGGCGGGATCCTCGGACCGCTGCTCGGAGGTGGCCGGTGATCACGCGCAAGACCAGGATCCAGTTGGCGGCGTTCGTCGTCATCGCGGTGGTTTCGGTCGTCTACGCGGGCGGCAAGTACGCCGGGCTGGACCGGCTCTTCGGCACTCGCGGCTACCTCGTCACCGCGCAGCTCGTGGACTCGGGCGGGATCTTCGTCAACGCCGAGGTCTCCTACCGCGGCGTCGCGGTCGGCAAGGTCGCGTCGATGACGCTCACCGAGCACGGCATCGACCTGGGCCTCGACATCGACTCCGGCGCGCCGAAGATCCCCGCGGACACCAAGGCCGCGGTCGCGAACCGGTCGGCGGTGGGGGAACAGTACGTCGATCTGCTGCCCATGCACGAAAACGGGCCGTACCTCACCGAGGGATCGGTCATCAAGCGGGACAAGACCTCGATCCCGCTCGCGCCGGACACCGTCCTGTCCAATTTGGACAAGCTGGTGTCGAGTGTGAAGCCGGAATCGTTGAAGACCGTCGTAGACGAGACCTACGAGGCCTTCGCGAACGCGGGCCCGGACCTGCGGCAGCTGCTGAACAGCACCGGTTCCCTCACCGCGACCGCGACCCAGTACCTGCCCGACACCCAAGGCCTGCTCGCCAACTCGCGGACGGTGCTGGACACCCAGCGTCGGCAAGCGGACAACATCACCCAGTTCTCCAGCGGGCTCAAGACGATCGCCGCGCAGCTGAAGACGTCCGACCCGGATCTGCGGCGCGTGATCGACGAGGCACCCAAGCTGAGCCGCCAGATCAGTGACGTGCTCGCGGTGTCCGGGACCGACCTCGGGGTGCTGTTCGCGAACACGCTCACGACGGCCCAGATCACATCCGCCCGCACCGACGCGATCGAGGAGCTGCTCGTCGCGTACCCGATCATCTCGGCGTTCTCGCGCTCGACATCGCCGGACGGCACCGGTCACCTGGGCGTGGTGTTCAACTTCTTCGACCCGGTCTCGTGCACGAAGGGTTACGAGGGCACGAAACAGCGTCCCGCCAACGACACCACCGAGGCGCCGGTGAACACCCAGGCGTACTGCGCCGAGCCACCAGGAAGCCCCACCGGCGTAAGAGGCTCGCAGAACGCCCCGTACGCGGGAAAGCCGCCCGCGGTCCCGGAGCGGCCGAAGCAGACCCCGCAGGCGGCGGAATCCGCTCAGCTGCCGGGTGTGCTGAGCCTGCTGACCGGATCCGCGCCGGGCGGACTGGGCGCGTTGCTGGGCGGCAAGTAGTGCTCACCCGTGCCCTCACCGTCGTCGCCGCGCTGGCGGTCCTCGCGGCAGCCTGGTTCGGCTGGTCGTGGTGGAGCGCCGCCCGGGACGACGGCCTGGCCAGGGGCCGGGAACGCGAAGCCGTCCTGGCCGCAGCGTCCGGTCAGCTCGAAGTGCTCAACACGATCGACTACCGCAGCGGCGCCCAGGACGTCGACCGCTGGCTCGGCGTCACCACGGGACGGCTCGGCAAGGACCTCACCGGCGACCGGCAGATCCAGATCGACCGGGCGACCGCGAGCAAGACCGTCGCCACCGCCGAGCTCAAGCAGGCCGCGGTCACCGAACTCGACGCCGCCGCCGGGACGGCGCGGCTGATGGCCGTGCTGGACGTGCGGGTCAGCACCGGCGGCGGCTCGGCCGCGCCCAAGGTGAGCAGGCTGACCGTGGACTACCGGCGCGTCGAGGGCGGCTGGAAGGTCAGCGCGGTCCAGGCGGCGGGATCATGACCGGGCGCGTCCCGCGGATCCTGATCGCGATCATCGCGCTGGCGACCGGCTGCGCGGTGTGGTTCGGCATCGAGGCGTCTTCGCTGCGCTCGGACGGCAACGCGGCGCTGGTGGACCAAGCCGCCACGGCCGAGGTCGCGGACCAGGTCGGCGCCGGGGTGAAGGCCGTCTTTTCCTACGACTACAGCAACCTCGCGCGAACCGAGCGGGCCGCCGCCGACGTGCTGACCGGCGAGGCGACCGGCCAGTACCGGGACCAGTTCGCCTCGGCGCGCAGACGGGCCGAGGAACAGAAGCTCGTGCGGACGACGACGGTCCGGTCGCTCGGCGTCCGGTCCTTGCGCGGGGACGAGGCCGAAGTGCTGCTGTTCCTCGACCAGCAGACGATGACCGCCGGGGGAGGCGCTCCGCAGTCGACGGTCTCCCAGCTTTCGGTCACCGCGCACCGCGTCGACGGCCGGTGGAGGATCTCCAGGCTCACCCCGCTGTGATCACGAGACACGTTTCATGTTCGCGCCGGTGATCGCGCCGCCGGAAACGGTGTAAGAACCGGAAAAAGTACGCAGCGAACCGTCGGTCTGGCGAGCCGAAAGATGGACGTGCACGGTGTTCCCGCTCACGCCCGTCACGGTGAGTTCGGCCCAGGAAGTCGTCGCGAATCCCTTGACGTAGGAAGCATAAGAGCCGCCTTTCGCCAGTTGTCGCCCGCCGAGATTCCACGCGGCGGGGAAATCACGCCGGTTGAGCGCGTCGTAGTACGCGATCACCGTTCGCGCCACCGGAACCGCCGGTGCGGGATGGACCGTCCGAGTCGACGGCGGTGCGACATAAACCGTCTGCGGCGGGGCCGCGACCGCCGGTGGCTGGATCACGATCGTGTTCGGCGGCGGTGCCACCGTGACGGCCGGTGCCGCCGTTCCCTGCGTGGGCACCGCGCACGCGGCCAGCGCGGCCGCCGCCATCAGCGTCACCGCCACCCGGTTCTTCGCTCCCATTTTTCTCCCCTTTCCTCGTGGTAGCGAGAATGCGGGAACGGGCGGCCGTTCCAATAGGGGATTTGGCCTCGTTACGAATGCTGAAAAACACGCCGGAACCGTTATCGGATCTTGTGCGCGCGGGCCTAGGGCCACCCTCGTCTCACGTCGGAACGCCCCCGGGTTTAGCGTTAGGCATGACCACTGCACCTGTCGATGTCGAGAGCGCCCGCCGCGACTACGCGGCCCTCGTCGACCGTGGCCTCTCCCTGGACATCACCCGCGGCAAGCCGTCCCCTCGTCAGCTGGACCTCGCCGACGGGCTGCTCGCCCTCCCCGGAGACGTGCGCAAGGCCGAAGACGGCACGGACGTCCGCAACTACGGCGGCCTCAAGGGCCTGCCCGAGCTCCGCCGCATCTTCGCCGGGCCGCTGCAGGTCCCGGCCGAGCAGCTGCTGGCCGCGGGCAACTCCAGCCTGGAGCTGATGCACGACTCGATCGTGCAGGCCTTCCTCAGCAAGCTCCCGGGCGCCGAGCGCCGCTGGGCCGACGAGCCGAGCGTCAAGTTCCTGTGCCCCGTGCCGGGCTACGACCGCCACTTCGCGCTGGCCGAGCGTTTCGGGATCGAGCTGATCCAGGTGCCGCTCACCGAGACCGGCCCGGACATGGACGTCGTCGAGCGCCTCGTGGCCGAGGACGCCGCGGTCAAGGGCATCTGGTGCGTGCCGAAGTACAGCAACCCGACCGGCGTCACCTACAGCGACGACACCGTGCGCCGCCTGGCGACGATGACCACCGCCGCCCCGGACTTCCGGATCTTCTGGGACAACGCCTACGCCGTGCACCACCTCACCGAGGACGAGGCGCGGCTGGCGGACCTGCTCGCGCTGGCCACCGAGGCGGGCAACGCAGACCGCGTGTTCGTCTTCGGCTCCACCTCGAAGGTCACCTACGCGGGCGGCGGCGTCGGCTTCTTCGGCGCCTCCGAGGCGAACCTGGCCTGGTGGACCGGCCTCATCGGCAAGCGGACCATCGGCCCGGACAAGGTCAACCAGCTCCGCCACGCGCTGTTCCTGCGCGACGAGGACGGCGTCCGCGAGCACATGCGCAAGCACGCCGAGCTCATCGGGCCGAAGTTCGCTGCCGTCGACGAGATCCTGACCAAGGAACTGGGCGAATCGGGCCTCGCGTCCTGGACCAAGCCGACCGGCGGGTACTTCATCTCGCTGACCGTGCCGTCCGGGACCGCCAAGGAGGTCGTGCGGCTGGCCAAGGAGGCGGGCATCGCCCTGACCCCGGCCGGCGCGACCCACCCGTACGGCGACGACCCCGACGACGCCGTCATCCGCATCGCGCCGACGTACCCTGAGCTGGCCGAAGTCGAAGAGGCCATTCGCGGCCTCGCCGTCTGCGTCCGCCTTGCCGCGGCGACGAAGAAATAAGTTCGAGATCTTTTCCAATCCGGGTCACGGGTGGTTCCGAACGTCCGAGTGGGTGGGTGTGCACCGCAAAGACGAGAGGAACCACTCGTGTTCGGAAAGCCCTTCGTTCGTACCCTGATTTCGCGCAGCGCCGAGAACCGCACGGATCGCCGCCGGTTCCTGAAGGCCGCCGGCGCGGCGGGGCTCGGTGTCGTCGGCGCGACCTACCTCGGGGTGCAGGCCACTTCGTCCGCTTCGGCGACAGGTGAGGCCGCTGCTGCTGCGGCCCCCAGCGACGCGGCCGTGCTCAACTTCGCGCTCAACCTGGAGTACCTCGAAGCCGAGTTCTACTCGTTCGCCGTCCACGGCCGCGGTTTGCCGGACGACCTCACCGGCGGCGTCGGCGCCCAGGGCGGCGTCGTCGGCGGCAAGAAGGTGATGTTCCACGACAAGACGCTGCACCAGTTCGCGAAGGAGATCGCGGGCGACGAGGTCGCGCACGTCAAGTTCCTGCGTGGTGCTTTGGGTGAGGCGGCGGTGTCGCGGCCAGAGATCGACCTCAAGGACAGCTTCACCGCCGCCGCTCGCGCGGCCGGGCTGATCAGCGAGTACCAGCGGTTCGACCCGTTCGCCAACGAGAAGAACTTCCTGCTGGCGGCGTTCCTGTTCGAGGATGTCGGTGTGACGGCCTACAAGGGCGCCGCGCCGCTGATCACCAACAAGACGTTCCTGGACGCGGCCGCGGGCATCCTGGCCTCCGAGGCCTATCACGCGGCCACCATCCGGACCTCGCTGTTCGACCGCGGCCTCGGTGACGCGGCGGCCAAGATCTCCAACGCCCGCGACACCCTCGACGGTCCCGGTGACGACGACCAGGGCATCCTGCTCGGCAACCAGGCCAACATCGTGCCGACCGACAACAACGGCATCTGTTTCGGCCGCGGCGCCGACCGGGTGCTGAACGTCGTCTACCTGAACCCCGGCCCGGTGCGGGAGGGCGGGTTCTTCCCCAAGGGGGTCAACGGCGACATCGTCGCCAGCGGCGGCGCGTGACCTTCTCTGTCGTGTCGCCGTTTCCCGGTAGGTTCGGGTGACGGCGACACGACAGGGGGTCAGCGGTGAAGGCTGTGATCATCGGCGGCGGGATCTCGGGCACGGTGACCGCGATGGCGTTGCGGCGGGCCGGGATCGAAGCGAGCGTCCACGAGGCGTACCCGTCCGGCGGCGAAGACGCGGGCGCGTTCCTGACGATCATGCACAACGGCATGGACGCCCTGCGCGCGATCGGTGCCGAGGCACCCGTGATCGACAACTCCTTCGGCGCGGTGGGCCTGGAACTCGTGACGCCGGACGGGCGGACCGTCGAACGGCGTTCCTTCGACATCGACGGTCTCGCCGGGCCACGCACGATGACGCGAGCGTCGCTTTACCGTGCGCTGCAAGAGGAGGCGATCTCGCGCGGGATCACCTTCGAACGCGGGAAACGGCTGGTTTCCGCCACTCCGGGGGTCGCTCGCTTCGAGGACGGTTCCGTGGCCGAAGGCGACATCCTGATCGGCGCCGACGGGCTGCGGTCGGTCGTCCGGACCATCATCGACCCGGACTGCCCGCCTCCGCGCTCGACGGGCCTCGACGTCGTCTACGGCTACACGACCGACCCGGGCATCCCGCAGGCGCCGTCCCTCTATCGGATGATTCAGAGCCTGCACGCCTTCTTCGGCTACACGAGCACGCCCGACGGCGCGACGTACTGGTTCGCGCGCCTTCCCACGGCCGAAGGCGTGCGCTCCGGCCTGTCGCCCGCTGAATGGCGCTCGGCCGCTTTCGCCGCTTTCGACGGGGAACCGTTGCCTGCCGCGGAAATCATCGAGTCCACCGGAGACGACGTCTTCGGCGGGCATTCCTACGATGTCCCCTCGACGCCGGTGTGGTTCAACGCCTCGATGGTCCTCGTGGGCGACGCGGCGCACGCGGCCTCGCCCGCCGCGGGGCAGGGCGCGTCGATGGCGTTGGAGGACAGTGTCGTCCTGGCCCAGTGTTTGCGGGATCTTCCCGACGCGCCAACGGCTTTCGCGGCCTACGAGCGGCTGCGGCGGGCGCGGGTGGAGGAGCTGGTGGCCAGCAGCGCGGCGGTGTCGTCGGGGACGACTTCCGACCGGGACCGGAACTGGCTGTACCGGCACCACATCGACTGGGACGCGAAGATCGGCTGAAGGCGCTTTCACCGCATGCGACGCGGTGAAAGCGCCCTTCAGCCCCCTTGGCGTGCCAGGGGCAGGTCCGAACTCGTCCAGCAGGTACTGGCCAANGTCGCTGTCCGATCTGTGAAGGCCTCCTTCACTACCTTTAGGGTAGGGAAGGAGGCCTTCACGGACGAAAAGCTACTTCTTGTACAGGGCTTCGATGTCGGTCGCGTAGTTCTTGTTCACGATGTTGCGCTTCAGCTTCAGGCTCGGTGTGATCTCCCCGCCGGCCTCGGTGAAGTCCTTCGAGAGGATCGTGAACTTCTTGATCGCCTCGGCCTGTGACACCGCGCTGTTGGCCTGATCCACGGCCTGCTGGATCTCGGCGCGCAGCTCGGCGTCGCCGGCCAGGTCGGACACCGTGGCGTCGGCGGGCTTGCCGTGCTGCGACTTCCACGACGGGAAGTACTCTTCGTCGATGGTGATCAGCGCGCCGATGAACGGCCGCTGGTCGCCGACGACCATCGCCTGGCTGACCAGCGGGCTGGCCTTGATGGTGTCTTCGAGCCCGGACGGGGCGACGTTCTTGCCGCCCGCGGTCACGATGATCTCCTTCTTGCGCCCGGTGATCTTGAGGAACCCGTCGCTGTCCAGCTCACCGAGGTCGCCGGTGTGGAACCAGCCGTCCTCGAGCGCTTCCGCGGTCGCTTCGGCGTTGTTGAAGTAGCCGCCGAAGACGACGTCGCCCTTCAGCAGGATCTCGCCGTCGTCGGCGATCCGCACCGAGGTGCCGGCGACCGGACGCCCCACGGTGCCGACGCGGAACCCGTCCTGGGTGCCGACGCAGGCCGCGGCGGACGTCTCGGTCAGGCCGTAGCCCTCGAACACCGGGACACCGATGCCGCGGAAGAAGTGCGCGAGCCGCACGCCGAGCGGCGCACCGCCGGACACCGCGGCCACGCACCGGCCGCCGAGGGCCGCGCGCAGCTTGCTGAACACCAGCTTGTCGAACAGCGCGTGCTTGATCTTGAGGCCGAGTCCGGCGCCGCCGGTGTCCTGGGCCTGGCTGTACGCGACGGCGGTGGCTTCGGCGGCGTCGAAGATCTTGCCCTTGCCGTCACCGTGCGCCTTCTGCTTCGCGCCGTTGTAGACCTTCTCGAACACCCGCGGCACGGCGACGACGAACGTCGGGCGGAAGGTGCCGAGGTCGGCGACGAGGTTCTTGACGTCCGAGGTGTGCCCGAGGGTCACCCGCGCGCTGAGCGCGGTCACCGCGATGGCGCGCGCGAGGACGTGCGCGAGCGGCAGGAACACCAGCAGCGAGTTGCCCTGCTCCATCAGCTGCGGGAACGCGGCGATGTCGGCGCGGATCTCGGCGAGGAGGTTCCGATGGGTCAGCTCGACGCCCTTGGGGCGGCCGGTCGTGCCCGAGGTGTACACGATCGTGGCCAGGTCGCCGGCCTTCACCGTGCGGCGCCGCTCGTGCAGGTCGTCGTCGCTCAGCTCGGCGCCCTGCTTGGTGAGCCGGTCGACGGCGCCCGCCTCGATCTGCCAGGTGTGCTCCAGCGCGTCGAGCCTGCCCTTGACGGTTTCCAGCGTCGCGACGTGGTCGTCGGTCTCGACGAACACGGCCTTCGCGGCCGAGTCCGAGAGGATCCAGTGGACCTGCTCGGCCGAGGACGTGTCGTAGATCGGGACGGTGACCGCGCCGGCGGCCCAGATCGCGAAGTCGATCAGGGTCCATTCGTAGCGGGTCTTGGACATGAGCCCGACCCGGTCGCCCGGAGCGATGCCGGCCTCTGCCATTCCCTTGGCCACGGCCAGAACCTGGGCGGCGAAGTCTTTGGCGGTGACGTCCAACCAGGTACCGTCGACCTGGCGGCGGAAACTCACGACATCGGAGAACCGCTCCGCGTTCGCCCAGACGACGTCGGCGAGATTCTCGTCGTCGGTCACCGGATTGGCGGCGGGGGCGCTGTATTCGCGCACGAGGAACCTCCGTGTTCGCGTGCAAGTGGTGTGACCGGTGTTACCCGCCAGTCAACTTAGCGTGCCGTGCACCTTAAGACCATGCTGACGAATCGGCCATACCCAGGGCATGACATTCTGCCGCTGTGAACCAGGCGCCGCCAGCTCTCGACATCGTTGACGAGACCTTCCTCGTGGTCCCGCCCTCCACCGTGGCCGCCGCTTTCGCCGATCCGCGATCTTGGTCACGTTACTGGCCGGACCTCGTTCTCGAGGTCTACACCGACCGCGGCGACGAAGGATTGCGCTGGACGGTGCGCGGTGCCTTGATCGGTACCATGGAGGTCTGGCTCGAGCCGGTGCTCGACGGCACTTTGCTGCACTACTTCCTGCGCGCCACTCCCGCCGGTCCGGACGGGGCGCCGCGCGCGCTCCAGCCCCGGGACCTGCGGCGGGAGTTCGACCGCAGGGCCCGTGCCGCCAAGGCCATCGCGCTCGGGCTCAAAGAGGTCCTCGAGGACGGGCGCGAGCCCGGGGTCGGTCCCCGGGCCGAGTAGGGAGAGGCGGAGCTGCGGATGTGCCGCGACGTGGTGACCACGCACGACCGTGGGCCCGCCCCGGCCGTAGGCCCCGCTATCGCGGCGGCAGGGCGCCGTGAAGGCAAGAATTGAGGGAGCCGCCTGGCCGTGCCCTGGCGACGGGATCGCGGTCGCGGGTTCACCGAGGAGCACAGGGGAGAGCATGCGGGTTCACGTGGTGTCGGACGTGCACGGCAACGCCGACGCGCTCAAACGCGCGGGTGACGGCGCCGACGCGCTGATCGTGCTGGGCGACCTGCTGGACTTCGTCGACTACCGCGAGCACGGCAAGGGCATCATGGGCGCGCTGTTCGGCGCCGAGAAGGTCGGCGAGTTCGCGCGGCTGCGGCGTGAGGGCACTCGTGATGAGACCGTTGCCTTCTCGCGATCGTTGTGGGCCACTTTGGCCGATCCCGCCGCCGCGGTCGGCGAGGCGATCCAGGACCAGTACGCCGTCCTGTTCGGCGCTTTGACCGCGCCGACGTTCGCGACTCCCGGCAACGTCGACGACCCGTCGCTGTGGCCCGAGTTCGCCGGCGACGGCATCACCGTCCTCGACGGCGAGGTCGCCGAGTTCGGCGGGCTGCGCTTCGGGTTCATCGGCGGCGCGCTCCTCCCGCCGAACGTGGTCCCGCGCCGCAACGGCTTCTGGCGGCCGTACCTGCGCACCCGCGAGGAGTACGACGCCGCGGTCTCCGGGCTGGCGGACGTGGACGTCCTGTGCACCCACATCCCGCCCGCCATCCCGGAGCTGACCTACGACGTGATCGCGCGGCGGTCCGAGATCGGGTCGGCGGCGCTGGTGGATCTCATCCGCGAGCAGCGGCCGCGCTGGTCGGTCTTCGGGCACGTCCACCAGCCGCTGACCCCGCGGACGAGGGTCGGCAGGACCGAATGCCGTAACGTCGGTCACTTCAAAGAGACCTCTCAGCCCTACGTGCTTCGCTGGTGACGGTCGGTCCCGGCTAGAGTTCGGGGCATGGCCGAGCAGTCCACGCAGTCCATCGAGGTCGACGCCGAGCCCGCGCGGGTCATGGCCGTCATCGCCGACTTCCCCGCGTACCCGGAATGGGCCAAGGCCGTCCGGGAGACCGAGGTCCTCGCCGAGGATGACAACGGTCGCGCCAAGCAGGTGAAACTCACCCTCGACGCCGGGCCCATCAAGGACGTCTACACCCTCGAGTACGACTGGGACGCCGACGGCCACGGAGTCAGCTGGCACCTGGTCAAGGGGCAGATGCAGAAGGCCCAGAACGGCCGCTACGCCCTCGAAGCGCTGGGCGCCGGCCGCACCAAGGTCACGTATACGCTGTCCGTCGAGCTGGCGCTGCCGATGATCGGGCTGCTGCGCCGCAAGGCCGAGAAGATGGTCATGGACACCGCGCTCAAGGAGCTCAAGAAGCGCGCTGAAGCATCCTGAGTCGAAGGGTAGGCATGCGGATCCTGCTGTTCACCGGCAAGGGGGGTGTCGGCAAGACCACGCTGGCCGCGGCGACGGCGGCGGCACTGGCGGGCCGGGGCAGGAAGACGCTCGTGGTCTCGACCGATCCGGCGCATTCCCTCGGTGACGCCTTCGGCCGCGCGCTCGGCGGCGAACCGTCCGAAGTGGACATCCTCTTGCACGCCGCCCAGATCGACACCCGCGGCCTCGTCGACAGCACCTGGCGCGAACTCCGGCAGGAACTTCAGGTCGCGCTCGCGGGAGCGGGCCTCGACTCGCTCGACGCCGAAGAACTCACCGTGGTGCCCGGAGTGGACGAGCTCCTCGCGCTCACCGAGGTCCAGCGTCTCGCCGAGCACGGTCCCTGGGAGACGGTCGTCGTCGACTGTGGACCGACCGCGGAAACGCTGCGTCTGCTGGCTTTGCCCGAAGCCGTTTCCGGCTATCTGTCGAGAATGTTCAAACCGGGCGCGCGGCGGACGGCGGCCGCGGTGCGGCGGCTCGGCGCCCATCTGGAGTCGCTGCGCGCCCTGCTGATCGATCCGGCCACCACGACCGTGCGGCTCGTGCTGACCCCGGAACGCGTCGTCGTCGCGGAAGCCCGCCGCACCCTCAGTTCCCTTGCCCTGCGTGGAATCCTGGTCGACGGCCTGATCGTCAACCGGCTGATGCCCGCGCCCGGGTTCTGGCGCGGCGCGGCGGCCTCGTGGATGCGGACCCGGCGCGCGCAGCAGAACACCGTCCTCGCCGAACTCGCCGACGCGGGCTTCGGGCCAGAGCAGGTGAAGCCCGTCGAGTACCGTGCGGTCGAGCCGGTGGGGCTCCAGGCGCTGCAGGAAATCGCGTTCGAGCTCTACCAAGGCCTGGATCCCTTGGCGGGCAACGAACAAGGTGTGACCCCGCTGTTGCGGGTGTCCGAATCGGACAGCGGCTACGAGCTGCGGATCGCGGTGCCACTGCACCGCGACTCCGAAGTGGACCTGGCCAGAGTGGACGATGATCTCGCCGTCACCGTGGACGGTTTCCGGCGGCTGATCGCGCTGCCGGAGATGTTGCGCCCGTGCCGGATCACCGGTGCGGAATCCGACGCGCACGGCCTGGTCGTGAGCCTGGCCGGGAACCGGGGACCCGGGTGAGCGAGAACAACGAGAACACCGGATCGGGCCCGCTCGACCTGGCCGAAGAGATCCGCCTGCTGGTCGAGCTGGTCGTCGAGCACGCCGCGCCGTGGCTGGAGGGACTGATCTCCGCCGGGCACGGCTGCACCGACCACGATTCCGGCGGGTGGTGCCCGCTCTGCGCGATCGTCGGGGTGTTCCGCGGGGAGCGGCCCGAGTTCGTGGCCCGCCTGATGGAGCAGGCCGCGCAGCTCGTCGCGCTGCTGCGGGCGGTGCTCGCGGATCGATGGGAACCCGAGGCCGGCGTGCACATGCCGGGGTTCCAGCCTGCGCGGAAGGAGCCCGCGCGGGAAGATGCGCCGGTGGGAGCTTCGCGGGTCCAGCACATCACGGTGACCAGGCGCGACGCTTGGCAGCCGGACCGGGAGAACTGAGTTGCTGACGGTAGGGGTGGACGTCGGGGGCACGAGTGTGCGCGCCGGCGTGGTGGACGAGCACGGCTCGCTGATGGACACGGCCAGGGTCGGGACCCCCAGCGGCGAGGACGCGCTCGAGGACGCCATCGCCGGGGTCGTCGAGGACCTCCGCAACCGGCACGACGTCTCCGGCGTGGGCCTCGCGGTCGCCGGGTTCGTCGCGAAGGACCGGCGGACGGTGATGTTCGCGCCGCATCTGTCCTGGCGTGCCGCGCCGGTCGCCGAGCGCATCGAAAAGCGGGTCGGCCTGCCGGTGACACTGGAACACGACGTGAACGCCGCCGCCGTCGGCGAGTACCGCTTCGGGGCCGCCCGTGGCGCTCATGTCGCCGCGCTGATCGCACTGGGCACCGGGATCGGCGCGGGACTGCTGCTCGACGGCAAGATCTACCGGGGCGCGTACGGTGTCGCGCCCGAACTCGGGCACCTGACCGTCGTCCCCGGCGGCAGGCCCTGCCCGTGCGGGAAGTACGGCTGCTGGGAGCGCTACTGCAGCGGGACGGCGCTGGCCGCGACGGCGGTGGAACTGCTCGCGCGGCATCCCGGGCGCTCGACCGTGCTCGCGCGCGAGACCAGGGGAGATCCCGGCTCGGTCACCGGCCGCCGGGTCGCCGGTGCCGCCCGCGACGGCGACCCGATCGCCCAGCGCGCGATGACCGAACTGGCGAAGTGGCTGGCCGAGGGCCTGGCCCTGGTCGCCGACGTCTTCGATCCCGAGATCATCGTGATCGGCGGCGGGGTGTCCGAGTCGGCGCCGCTGTTCCTCGACGAGGCGCGCGAACGCTACGCGGACAAGATCACCGGCGCCGGGCACCGCCCGCTGGCACGGATCCGGGCCGCGCACCACGGCGACGATTCGGCGATCGTCGGCGCCGCCGCGCTCGCCGTCGACGCGGCGAACGCTCCCGGCGCCGAGGTCGGTGTGACAGGCTGAAGCCGTGACCCGGCAAGACGGCAACGGCTTCGTGAAGTGCGCTTTCGGGCATCTTCACTGGGGTTTGAACGGCGCCGCCGGGCTGCTGCTGTCCGATCCCGCGCGCGGTGTGCTGCTGCAGCGGCGGGCCTGGTGGGTCCATCATGGACGCACCTGGGCGCTGCCAGGGGGCGCAGTCGAGGCGGGGGAGAGCCCGCGTGAGGCCGCCACTCGCGAGGCGCACGAGGAGGCCGACATCCCGCCCGGCCGGGTCCGCGCGCCGGCGGCGTCGCATGTCGACCACGGGAACTGGCGCTACACCACGGTCCTGGCCGCGCCGATCGGCCCGCTTTCGGCCAGGGTGACCAGTGCGGAGAGCGCGGAACTGCGGTGGGTCCGGGCGGCCGAGGTCGCGGGCTTCCGGCTGCATCGCGACTTCGCGGCGGCGTGGCCGGGATTGAGGGAACACTTGGATCGCGGGCTGGTACTGGTGGTCGATGGCGCGAACGTCGTCGGGTCGCGGCCGGACGGCTGGTGGCGTGACCGGCGTGGCGCCGCGGAACGGTTGCGGGACAAGCTCGCGACCTTGGCCGGGACCGGGCTCGCCGATCCGGCGCTCCCCGGTGGTGGCGAATGGTCGTGGTGGCCGAAGGTCGTGCTGGTCGTCGAGGGCAAGGCGCGGGGAGTCGCGCCGGTGCCCGGTGCCGAGGTCGTCGACGCCGAGTCCGACGGGGACTCCCGAATCGTGGCCGTCGCGCGGGAGGCCCGGGCGGCCGGTCCGGACGACCACGTCGTCGTGGTGACCGCCGACCGTGAGCTGAGGTCCCGCGTCGAGGCATTGGGCGCTTCGACCTTCGGCCCCGGCACCCTCCTGGGCCACCTCGACTCCCGCATTTAGTCCTCTGAATGCGGTAGTTGCACGCGCAAGGACCGCATTCAGAGGACTGAACGCGGAGGGTCAGGAGCGCGCGATCTTCCCGTCCCGCATCTCCGCGATGAGCGAAGCGACGACGGCGCGAAGGCTGCCGTTGTACTGCTTCGCCACCGCGCGCTGACGCAGGTAGCTCGGCCCGCAGGTCAGGATCGTCTCCACCGACCGCAGTTCGTCGGCGCAGTCCAGGCGCCGGGCGACCGGTTCCAGCCGGTTCAGCAGGTCGTAGGTGTCGTCGGTGACCAGCCGCTCGTTGCCCGCCGCGTCGAGGATGACGATCGCGTCGACGCCGTAGCGCGCCGCGCGCCACTTGTTCTCCTGGACGTGCCATGGCGGCAGTGCCGGCAGGATCTCGCCGTCGTCGAGGCGCGCGCTGAAGTCGTCGACCAGGCATTGGGTCAGCGCCGAGATCGCGCCGACCTCCTCCAGCGTCGGCAGCCCGTCGCACACCCGCATCTCGATCGTCCCGAAATGCGGCGCGGGCCGGATGTCCCAGCGGATCTCGGAGAAGTGGTCGATCACGCCCGTGGTGAACATGTCGTCGACGTAGCTCTCCAGCTCGGTCCACTTCCGGAACTGGAACGGCAGCCCGGCCGTCGGCAGCTGCTGGAACATCAGCGCGCGGTTCGACGCGTACCCGGTGTCCTCGGCGCCCCAGTACGGCGAGGACGCCGAAAGCGCTTGCAGATGCGGCGCGTACTTGAGCAGCGCGTCCAGGATCGGCAGTGCCTTGTCGCGGTGGTCGACGCCGACGTGCACGTGGACGCCGTAGATCAGCATCTGCCGTCCCCACCACTGGGTACGGTCGATGAGCTTGGCGTAGCGCTCCTTGTCGGTGACCTTCTGCTGGTACCACGTCGAGAACGGATGCGACCCCGCCGAGAACAGTTCGACGCCCAGCGGGTCGAGCACCGAGTGCACGACGTCCAGCGAGTCGTTCAGATCGGCCTTGACCTCGGCGATCGTGTCGCAGATCCCGCTGATCACCTCGATGGTGTTGAGCAGCAGCTCCTGCTTGATCTTCGGATGCTCCTCCTCGCCGCCGGGACGGACGGCGTCGAGCACCTGTTCCGCGACCGACGAGAGCTCACCGGTCCGCCGGTCGACGAGGGCGAGTTCCCATTCCGCGCCGACCGTCGACCGGCGCGAGGGGGTGAAGTCGATCTTCATCTTCCGAATTGTCCGGCAGATCAGACCTGGGCGCCGTTGTTCGGATCCGCGCCGGGCGGCGGCCCCTGACGCACCCGCAGCAGGAGCAGGGCGATGGCGGTCGCGAGGGCGAGGATGCCGAGCGGTGTGCCGAGCCGCGTGCCCATGCCGATCAGGTTGGGCGCGATCAGGAGCAGCAGGCCGAGCACGAAGAACAGCAGGACGATGAACGCGCCCTTGCGCGGACGCGGCAGGGGAGGCGGCTCGGGTGGCACGAAATGGCCCTCGTCGTCGCTCGGCCCGGCGGGGTCGTCCTCGAAGAGGGTCTTGTCCCAGCTGGTGCCGCCCCCACGCCAGCCCGGTTCGGGTTCGGCGTCCGACGGCTCGGGCCGGGGTGTCTTCTCGGCGGGCTTTTCCGCCGGTTTCTCCAGTTCCTCGTCCGGGAACAGGCCGACGCCCTCCGCACGGAGGTCGGCCACGATCTCGGCGAAGGTCGCGTCGACGTCCTCCGGCCCGTCCTTGCCTCTGCTCATCCGGCGTCCACCTGTCCCGCCCGGCGCACGGACCGGGCGAAGTCCACCGTACGCGTGAAGATCAGGCCTGCGTCGTGGTCTTGCGTGGCGACGTGGAAGCTGTTTTCCAGCACCACCTCGGTCACGTCCTCGCTGCCGATCCCATCCAGGATCACCTGGGAGTTGACCGGCTCCACGATGTGGTCGACGGCCGAGTGGAGCAGGAGCACCGGCTGGGTCACCTTGCCCAGATCCGCGCGGGTGACCTTCCACAGCTTCGCCAAGCTCGCCGCGGCGCGCACGGGCGTCCGCGAATAGGCCAGCTCCGTCTCGCCGGGCTTCGCGATGTCGTTCGCCACGCCCGGCACCGAGGGCAGGATCCTCGACAGGACGGGCAGCAGCTTGGCGTCCCAGCGCAGCGTCAGGACCGACGGGTTCACCAGCACGATGCCGGCGATCCGCTCGCCGAACTCCTCGGCGAGCCGCAGCGTCAGTGTCCCGCCCATCGACATCCCGGCGACGAACACCGTCTCGCAGGTCGCGAAGAGGGCCAGCAGCTCTTCACGGACCGCGCCGTACCAGTCCTCCCAGCCTGTCCGGTTCATGTCCTGCCACCGCGTGCCGTGCCCGGGAAGGAGCGGGCAGCGCACCGTGTAACCGGCTTCGGCCAGATGGTCTCCCCAGGGCCGCATGCTCGCGGGAGTGCCGGTGAAGCCGTGGCACAGCAGGAACCCTGCTTCGGTCGAACCGGTGTGAGCGAACGGTTCCGCGCCGGCGAGGACGGCCATGCGATCGCCTTCCGTGAGAGCTGGGTAGGTCTCCTATGTTCGCACGACCGGAGCGGCTTGTGGGCCCCCGGCCACCGGCGGAATCGGGCCGGATCGGATGTGAGATCCGTCGCTGGGCGCGGGTAACCGGGTGGACTTCGTTGTGCCTGGGGTGCGCGATTCGTAGTCTTGACCATCGGGCGCGGGGGTTGAGCTGCTAGGAGGAGTTTTCGCAGTGCTGTACTGGCTCATGAAACACGTGTTTATCGGGCCACTGCTCAAGGCGCTGTGGCCCACCAAAGTCGTCGGCGCGGAGAACATCCCCGACGAAGGCGGCGCGATCCTCGCGGGCAACCACCTCGCGGTCGCCGACTCCTTCTTCATGCCGCTGCGCGTCAAGCGCAAGGTGACCTTCCCGGCCAAATCGGAGTACTTCACCGAAAAGGGCTTCAAGGGCCTGTTGAAGAAGTGGTTCTTCACCGGCGTCGGCCAGTTCCCGATCGACCGCTCCGGCGGCAACGCCGCGCAGGCCGCGCTCGACACCGCGACCCGGCTGGTCCGCGAGGGGCACCTCCTCGGTATCTACCCCGAAGGCACCCGCTCCCCGGACGGCCGCCTGTACAAGGGCAAGACCGGCGTCGCGCGGATCGCGCTCGAGTCCGGCGGCGTCGTGGTCCCGGTCGCCATGATCGGCACCGACAAGGTCAACCCGATCGGCTCGAAGATGTGGTGGCCGCGCCGCCTCGAGATCCGCTTCGGCAAGCCGCTCGACTTCTCGCGCTACGAAGGCCTCGCCGGCGACCGCTTCATCGAGCGGTCCATCACCGACGAGATCATGTACGCGCTCATGGAGCTGTCCGGTCAGGAGTACGTCGACATCTACGCCGCCAAGGCGAAGGAACTGATCGCCGCCGAAGAGGCGGGGCTCCGCCCCAAGGTGCCCGCGCAGCCGTCCGCCAAGGACGTCGCCCGTATCCCGGACACCAAGGTCGGCTGAGGCCCCACTAGGGTTCTCCGGTGCGCTTTTTCTACGACACCGAATTCATTGAGGACGGCGTGACCATCGATCTGGTGTCGATCGGTGTCGTGGACGAAAGAGGACGCGAGTTCTACGCGGTCTCGACCGATTTCGATCCCGGCAAGGCCGGCCCCTGGGTCCGCGACAACGTGCTCCCGAAACTCCCGTCGCCCGCCGACCCGGCGTGGCGCAGCCGCGAGAAGATCCGCACGGACCTGCTCGAGTTCTTCGGCAAGCCGCCCGGCGGGATCGAACTTTGGGCCTGGTTCGCCGCTTACGACCACGTCGCGCTGGCGCAGCTGTGGGGGCCGATGCCCGCGCTGCCGCGTCAGCTGCCGCGGTTCACGCGTGACCTGCGGCAACGCTGGGAGGACGCGGGCAAGCCGAAGCTCCCCGCGGCGCCGGACGACCAGCACGACGCGCTGGCGGACGCGCGGCACAACTACCAGCGCTGGCAGATCATCGAGTCCTACTGGCACCGGTAGGCCCTTGAGTACTCGGACTGGTGTGAAGGCCGAGTTTCCACGGCTGAGCCGAGGGAGGGGGGCCTTCACGCGCGGTCGTCGTGGCTGATGGGACTGGAGTTGACGGTTCCGTCCGTGAAGGTCTCCTTGCCTACTCTCAGGGGCAGGGTCCCGGCAAAGTCGTGTTCATGCTGCCCAAGTGGGTGGTGAAGGGCCGTGCCCGATTCGGGCGTTTTGCGAAGTGGTCGTGAGTGATAAGGAGGGTTAGAACCGTCCTTGTCGCTCACGACCCCCGTCAAACCCGTACAGATAAGCATCAAACGGACATTCATCTGTCTTCTGGCGTCCTTTGTGGACATCGTCCGTTCAGGGCCTCTGTCATCGGCCCCGTTCGGGAGGTCCAGTTCGAATCACCAAGAACGGCACCGGCCAGCGTTTAGGCGACTTCGCCGGGACCCTGACTCTCAAGGTAGGGAAGGAGGCCTTCACTACGGCATCGGCCTGACGGTCCTGAGGTGAAGGGCGCCGGCCCCGCGTGCCATGCGGCGAAAGCTCCCTTCACGGCATAAGACGCGAGCCCTCCACCCCTCGCAGCCCCGCGTGCCGTGCGATGAACGGTCCTTTACTTGCGAAATTTGCCAGGAAAGGACCGTTCCTAGCGTTCCCGAGGGGTCCTCAGCGCCGGGAGTCGACGGCCTCGGCGAGGGTGTCCAGCAGTTCGGCCGTCGTGTCCCACCCGAGGCACGCGTCCGTGATCGACTGCCCATAGGTGAGCGAAGCGGCCGAGCCCAGCGTCAGGTCCTGCCGCCCCTCCACCAGGAAGCTCTCCAGCATCAGCCCGGCGATGCCCCGCTCACCGGCGCCGATCCGCTCCGCGAGTTCACGGACGACCGTGGCCTGCCGCACGTGGTCCTTCGCGCTGTTGCCGTGGCTCGCGTCGATGATCACGCGCTCCGGCAGCCCCGACTTCGCCAGCCGGGCCAGCGTGTCGGCCACCGTCGCGGGGTCGTAGTTCGGGCCGGCGGAGCTGCCGCGCAGGATCACGTGGCAGTCCTCGTTGCCCGCCGTGGTGATCAGCGCGGCGAGCCCGTCGGGGTTGATGCCCGCGAAGACGTGGCCGGCGCCGGCCGCGCGGGTGGCGTCGACGGCGACCTGGACGTCGCCCTCGGTGGAGTTCTTGATCCCGACCGGCATCGACAGCGCGCTGCACAGCTGCCGGTGCACCTGGCTCGCCGCGGTCCGCGCGCCGATGGAACCCCAGGTCACGGTGTCGGAGATGAACTGCGGGGTGATCGGGTCGAGGAACTCGCAGCCCACCGGCAGGCCGAGCGCGGAGATGTCGAGCAGCAGTTTCCGCGCCATCCGCAGGCCGTGGTTGACCTCGTACGTGCCGTCGAGCCCGGGGTCGTTGATCAGGCCCTTCCAGCCGAGTGTGGTCCGCGGCTTCTCGAAGTAGACACGCATGACGATGTGCAGGTCGCGGCGGTGTTCTTCGGCCTTGGCGGCGAGGCGGCGGGCGTAGTCGAGCGCGGCGTCCGCGTCGTGCACCGAGCAGGGCCCGACGACGACGAGGAGCCGGTCGTCCCGGCCGTCGAGGATGTCGACGGCCGAGGCTCGCCCCGCTAGGACGGTATCGGCGATTTCCGCCGTCATCGGATGTTCGTGCCGCAGCATCGCGGGCGACAGCAGCGGGTTGATGGCCGCCGTGCGGTGCCCGTCGAGGGCGATCAGGGTGTCAGCGGAGGGAGACATCGCGGGTCTGGTTCCTTTCGAAAGGGATACCGACCCGCGGGAACTCGCCGAGCCGGTGTGATTCCGGCTCGGGGTGGAGGTCAGCGCAGGTTCACGCGGCCGTGCCCACCCGGGGCCGGCTTCGTAAACCAGAAATAGCGCTGCATGGCGACAAGCTAGCACATCCCGAACGTGGACCGATTCCCGAGGTGGTCCGCCCTGCACCGATCCAGAGAACTCCCGCTACGCTGGTGGCGGGACATGTGACTGTCATCTCTACGGAACACAAGACGGAGGCTTCTCATGCGTGTCGGTGTGCTGACCGGCGGTGGCGACTGCCCGGGGCTCAACGCGGTGATCCGCGCTGTGGTGCGCAAGGGCATCGAGGTACACGGCTGGGACATCGTCGGGTTCCGCAACGGCTGGAACGGTCCCCTCACCGGGGACAGCCGCCCGCTCGGCCTGAACGACGTCGAGGACATCCTGACCCGAGGCGGCACGATCCTGCGGTCGTCGCGGACCAACCCGTACAAGGTCGACGGCGGCGTCGGCAAGATCAAGGCCGTGCTCGCCGAGCAGCAGGTCGACGCGCTGATCGCGATCGGCGGCGAGGACACTCTCGGCGTCGCGAAGCGGCTCACGGACGACGGTGTCGGCGTCGTCGGGGTGCCCAAGACGATCGACAACGACCTCGGCGCCACCGACTACACCTTCGGCTTCGACACGGCCGTCTCGATCGCCACCGAGGCCATCGACCGGTTGCACACCACGGCCGAGTCGCACCACCGGGCCCTGGTCGTCGAGGTCATGGGACGGCACGCGGGCTGGATCGCGCTGCACTCCGGTCTCGCCGGCGGCGCGAGCGTGATCCTGGTGCCGGAGCGGCACTTCAGCGTCGACCAGGTCGTGTCCTGGGTCGAGCGCCGGTTCGAGAAGGAGTACGCGCCGATCATCGTGGTCGCCGAGGGCGCGCTGCCCGAAGGCGGCGAGGAGAAGTTGCTGACCGGGGAGAAGGACGCCTTCGGGCATGTCCGGCTCGGCGGTATCGGCACCTGGCTGGCCGACGAGATCGCCGCCCGTACCGGCAAGGAGTCCCGCGCGGTCGTGCTCGGGCACGTCCAGCGCGGTGGCACCCCGACGGCGTACGACCGCGTGCTCGCCACCCGGTTCGGGCTCAACGCGGTCGACGCCGTGGCCGACGGTGACTTCGGCGTGATGGTGGCGCTGCGCGGCACGGACATCGTCCGCGTCAAGCTCTCCGAGGCGACCGCCGAGCTGAAGACCGTCCCGGTCGAGCGGTACGAAGAGGCCGAGGTCTTCTTCGGCTGAGCCCTGTTTCCGGAGAAGGCCCCTTACTTTGTGCTGTGTTCGGGTAAGGGGCCTTCGTTTTCTTGCGGCCCCGCCTCCGCGGCAAGTTGAATCGCCCTCTGGGGATCCGGGCGAAAGGGACGGCGGTTCTCATGGCGGGTGCGGGATCCAGTAGGCGCGAATTCCTGAGGTGGCTGGCCGTCGGCGGGACCGGAGTGGCCTTCGCCGCGCTGCTGCCCGGCACGGCAGGCGCCGACCTGGGCGAGGTCGTCGTCATCGCCGAGGTCACGCTGATCGACGGCACGGGTTCGGCTCCACGGCCCGGCGTTTCGGTCGTGCTGGCCGGTGACCGGATCGTCTGGGTGGGCGGCTCCGCCGAGCTTCCGGAAACGGGTGGCGCGCGGGTGATCGACGGCCGAGGCAAGTACCTCCTTCCGGGGCTCTGGGATATGCACACCCACAGCGCGGACCTCGAAGAAGTCGTCCCGCCCCTGCACCTGATCCACGGCGTCACGGGGGTCCGCGAGATGTGGGGGTACGCGGAGAACCGCGAGACGAAGGCCAAGATCGAACGCGGTGAGCTGCTCGGCCCGCGGATGGTGCTGGCGAGCGGGATCGTCGACGGGCCGGTCACGCTTCTGGCGCCACCGGTGCTCCATGTGTCGACGGCGGCCGAAGCGCGAGCAGTGGTCCGCGCGGAGAAGGCCGCGGGTGCCGAATTCGTCAAGACCTACTCCTACCTCGGCCCCGATGCTCTGCGCGCGCTCGCGGACGAATCCCGCGCGCAGGGCATCCGGTTCTCCGGGCACTGGCCGTACAAGCTGTCCCACCTGGAGGTGAGCGACCTCGGCCAGCACAGCCTCGAGCACTTCTTCGGGGTGTCCGTCCACTGCTCGTCCCGGCGCGACGAGATCCTCGACAGGTTGGCGGCGACGCCCTACGACCCCGCGGAGCCGCGTGCCTTCTTCGACCTGGCGCGGCGGCTGGAGTTCGAATCGGTCACCACGTACGACCGCGGCCGGGCGCAGGACTACTTCGGCAGGCTGCGGCGCAACGGCACCTGGCATTCGCCGACGCTGACGATCAACCGGGTGGTCACGCAGCCCGCCGAAACCCATCAGCACGACCCGCGGCTGAAATACGTGCCTGCCGGCGTCCGCGATAGCTGGGCCAAGGGCATCGAACGGGTGACGCCCAAGACTCCGGCGGAAATCGCCCTGCAGGAGCGCTACTACCAGGAGACGCTGCGGCTGGTCGGCGTCGCGCACGAAGCGGGCGTCGGGCTCATCGGCGGCACCGACTGCCTCAACCCGTACATCTTCCCCGGCAGCGGGCTGCACGAGGAACTCGCCTTCCTGGTCGAGGCCGGGCTTTCGCCGGTTCAGGCGCTGAAGACCGTCACGGGTGACGCGGCGAAGTTCCTCGGCAGGGAAGCGACGTCGGGCACGGTGACGGTGGGGAAGGAGGCGGATCTCGTGCTCCTGGACGCGAACCCGGCCACCGATATCCGCAACGTCGCGAAGATCGACACGGTGATCACCCGCGGCCGGGTCCTCGGCAAGGCGGAGCGCCTGCGGATGCTCGACGCCGTCGAGGCCGCCGCGAACCGGCCGGCGCCGGCCACGAGCGCCCGCCTCCACTCCCTCGCCCTGCGGGGTTGCTGCTGCTGACCTCCCGCATTTCGTCCTCTGAACGCGGTAGTTGGCGACGCGAACCACCGCGTTCAGAGGACGAAACGCAGGGAGTCAGACGAGCGCGAGGGTGTCCAAAAGCGACACGGCGCGGGCGATGTCCTCGGTGAGCGGCCGATCGTCGACGCTGGGGTCGAGCACCGCCGCGGCTGCCTCGTAGGCGTCCCGCGCCGGCAGGGACACGAGATCGGCCTTGCGCATCCGCAGCGCCCGGACGGCCGCGACCAGTTCGCACGCCAGCACCTGCTGGTACGCCGAGCCCGCCGCGGTCGCCGCCCGGGCGGCCTGGGTGGAGAAGCTCGCATGGTCCTCGATCCCGCGTGAGACGACGGCGGTGCCGAGAGTTGCAGGGAGCGCGGCCTGCCGCAGTTCGGTGAGCGCGTCGTGCGCGACGTACTCCAGGATCATCACGCCCGAACTGCCCGACGGCCCGGCCGCGAGGAACGGCCGCAGCCCGGTGAACTCCGGCTCCACCAGATCGCCCAGCCGGGCCACCGACAGCTCGGCGACCTGATGGACGGTCGCGCGCACCTGGTCGAGCGCGGTCGAGACGTACGCGGTGTGGAAATGCGCGTGGTGGTAGGCGTCCTGGTGCACCGTCGAGATCATCGGGTTCTCGGTGCTGGCGTTGATCTCCACCGCGAGCACGTCGCGCAGGTACTGGATCGCGTCCAGCGCGGGTCCCTGCACCTGCGGGAAAGCGCGGAGGCCGAACGGGTCCTGGATACGCCTGCCGGGCTTGGGCGTGCCCTCCATCCCGAGCAGCCGCCGCATCTCCGCCGCGCACGCGACCTGCCCGGCGTGCGGCCGCGCCTCGTGGACGGGAGTCGCGTAGGCCTCCGGGTTCCCGTCGAGCGCGATGTAGGTCAGCGCCGCGACGACGTGGCTCGCCCGCGTCAGGGTGTCGAGCCGCATCGCCGCGAGGGTCGCTTCGGCCAGCGTCGCGGCGTTGCTGCTCATGAACGCGAGCGCGTCACCTGCCCGCACGGGCACGGGAGGCACACCGCCTGCCAGCCACGGCCGTTCGCCGGTGAGGGCGAGCGCGGTCTCCGCGAGCGGCGCGAGGTCGCCGGTGCCGATCGCGCCCAGCCGGTGCACCAGCGGCAGCGCCCCGGTCCGCACGGCGGCGGCCAGCGCCCCGATCAGCTCGGGACTGAGCCCCGAGCGTCCGGCCAGCAGCTGGTTGAGCCGGATGAGCATCATCGCCCTGGTCTGGCCGGGGGACATGACGTCGCCGCTGCCACCCGCGTGACTGCGCAGCAGCCGCAGCCCGTGATCCGGCGATTCGCCCTCGCCGACCGGGTCCTCCTTGTTGGCGCCGACGCCGGTGGTGCGGCCGTAGACGATGCGGCGCGTGCTCAGCTCTTCGGCGAGTTTCCACGCGCTTTCCGCGCCGCGCAGCGCGGCGATCGAGACGTCGATGCCCAGCGGACCCTCGGTGCTCGCGGCGGTCACGACGTCCGCGCAGCGCAGGGTCCGGCCGTCCACCCGGATCACGGCGGCCTCCTTTCGCGACCGCCCCACTATGAACGCCTTCAGTCCGGCGGCGGCTGCCAGGGCGGCCGGTTGCCCCAGTCCCATTTCGGCATGGGCTCGGGAACCGTCACCTCTCGGCCTGGTTGCGAGAACATCACCGCGAGCCTGCTGCCCCATTCGACATACGCGGCGAACGCGGAACGGAACTCCGGATCGGCGGGCAGCCCGGCCTCGTCGGCGGCGTCGAAGAGCAGATTCACCCAGCGGCGGCGCTGCTCTTCGGTGATGGCGCGGCCGAGATGGCGCCCGACCATGTGCCGGTGGCCGCCGTGGTCGTGGCTGTAGGTCTCCGGGCCGCCGAACACCTCGGCGAGCCAGACCGCGACGTGCTCGGGGTGGCCGGGGTCCATGTCGCGGAAGACCGGTTCCAGCAACGGGTCCTTCAGCACGCGGCCGTAGAAGACGGTGGTCAGCCGTCGCAGGGCGGCCGGCCCGCCCGCCCATTCGTACAACGTCGGCGTCTCGGTCACGTAGGGTCCTCCCAGCGGCGCTGATCTTCCGGTCCGGCAAGGCAACCACCCCGGATCGCTCGGGACAACCGCTTACTTTTCGGTGCGTGCCAACGGGAGTGACGATGAAGCGGTACCGCTGCGCGGTCGAGCTCGCGGTCGACGTCATCGGCGGCAAGTGGAAGCCGGTGATCCTGTCGCAGCTGAAGGAAGGGGTGCACCGGTACGGCGAGCTCCGGCGCCGGATGCCGGGCGTCAGCGAGAAGATGCTGACCCAGCACCTGCGCGAACCGGAGGCGGACGGCCTCGTGCTCAGGGAGAGCCGGGAGGGGCGGGTGCCGCACGTCGAGTACCGGCTCACCGAGGAAGGGGAACGGTTACGCCCCGCACTCGAAGCGCTCTACGACTGGGGGACTCGGCGCGCCGCGGACCGCGGTATCGCTTTCGAGCCGTTACCCATTCACTGACTGTTGCCGTTCCGCTCTGGCCGGGCGGCTCGGCTGGAGGACCTGGACCAGCTCGGCGAGGCGTTCGGCATATTCCCATCGGGGAATGTTCGAAAATGTCCATCCGAAAGTCGTGGTCTGCACCATTGACGAAGTGGTCTAGTCCACTTAACTTGTGCGTGTCCCGCCGCAGTCCTCTCGTCACCGCTGGTGACCGTGAAGGGAGAACGCATGTCCCGTTTGACCAGGTTCACCGCGCTCGCGGGTGCCGCGGCCGTCGCGCTGGGCGCGCTGGCCGTCGCCGCACCGGCGCAGCAGGCGGCAGCCGCACCGGAAGCACCGGAGGCCTCGGTCGGCAAGGTGCTCGGGTACTTCGCCGAATGGGGCGTCTACCAGCGGAACTACCATGTGAAGAACATCGACACGTCGGGTTCGGCGAGCAAGCTGACGCATATCAACTACTCGTTCGGCAACGTGACGAACGGTGGTTGCGCGATCGGCGACGCGGAGGCGGCGACCAGCAAGTTCTACGACGCCGCGGGCAGTGTGGACGGTGTCGCCGACAGCTGGGACACCGGCGCGCTGCGCGGGAACTTCAACCAGCTGAAGAAGCTGAAGGCCAAGTATCCGAACCTCAAGGTGCTGTGGTCCTTCGGCGGCTGGACCTGGTCCGGCGGCTTCGGCGAGGCGGCGAAGAACCCCGCCAAGTTCGCGGAGTCCTGCTACAACCTGGTCAACGACCCGCGCTGGGCCGGTGTCTTCGACGGCATCGACATCGACTGGGAGTACCCGAACGCCTGCGGACTCTCGTGTGACACCAGCGGACCGGCCGCGATCAAGAACCTCGCGCAGGCCCTGCGGGAGAAATTCGGCTCGAAGCTGGTCACCGCCGCGATCACCGCGGACGGCACCGACGGCGGCAAGATCGACGCGGCGGACTACGGCGGCGCCTCGCAGTACTTCGACTGGTACAACGTCATGACCTACGACTACTTCGGCGCCTGGGCCGCGCAGGGCCCGACCGCCCCGCATTCGCCGCTGACCGGCTACGAGGGCATCCCGACCGCCGGCTTCCACTCCGACGCCGCGATCCAGAAGCTGAAGAGCAAGGGTGTCCCGGCGAACAAACTGTTGCTGGGCATCGGGTTCTACGGTCGCGGCTGGACCGGCGTCACCCAGGAGGCCCCGGGTGGCACCGCGACCGGTCCGGCGGCGGGCACCGAGCCGGGCATCCAGGACTACAAGGTCCTGAAGAACACCTGCCCGGCCACCGGCACCGTCGCGGGCACCGCCTACGCCAAATGCGGCAGCGACTGGTGGAGCTACGACACCCCCGCGACCATCGGCGGCAAGGTCACCTACGCCAAGAATCAGGGGCTCGGCGGCGCCTTCTTCTGGGAGCTGTCCGGTGACACCACCGACGGCGAGCTGATCACCGCGCTGGCCAAGTAAGCCTCTCTCAGAAGCGCGTGAAGGCCCCCTTCCCTCGGCTCAGCCGAGGGCCGATGTTCCGCGGCCTGCG
>NZ_CP150484.1:6955038-6966054 GCF_037997115.1 Amycolatopsis coloradensis | reverse complement strand
TTCCCTCGGCTCAGCCGAGGGAAGGGGGCCTTCACGCGCTTCTGTCGGAGGTGAGGATTACGGTCTGTGTATGGCTTTCGAGGGTTTCGGCGAGTACGCCATCGACTTCTACGACGGTCTCGAGGCGGACAACTCCAAGTCCTATTGGGACGCGAACCTCGACACCTACAAGGCCGACGTCCGCGCGCCGATGGAGGCGCTGCTCGCCGAGCTGGTCCCGGAGTTCGGCGACGGCTTCGGCGAGGGCAAGGTCTTCCGTCCGTACCGCGACGTCCGGTTCGCCAAGGACAAGACGCCGTACAAGACCCACTGCGGCGCGGTGATCGAACAGGGCCGCGGCGGCGGCGCGTACTACGTCGAGGTCGGCCCGGCCGGGCTGCGTGTCGGCGGCGGCTGCTTCCACTTCGAGTCCGATCAGCTCGCCCGCTTCCGCAAGGCCGTCGACACCGAACTGCGAGGCGCCGAGCTGGCCAAGATCCTCGCGAAGCTGGAGAAGGCGGGCTGGGAGATCAAGGGGGACAGGCTCAAGTCGAAGCCGCGCGGCTTCACCGAGGACCATCCCCGCATCGACCTGCTGAAGTACCGCTCCGTGTACGCCGTCCGCGGCTGGGAGCCGGACGACGTCCTGCACGAACGGGCCACGCTCGACCGGGTGCGAAAGGCCTGGCGGCAGGTCCGCGCGTTCAACGAGTGGGCGCGGGACCGGGTCGGGCCGAGCGAGAAGCCGCGACGATAACCACCGAACCCTGATCGACGGTTGCCCCTCACCCAGGTCAACTGACACTTTTCTTGAACTTTCGGTATCGGTACAGACGTATCCGCGATGAGGGACTACGCTGTGCGAACGTGAGCCGACGCGCGAAGATCGTTTGTACCCTTGGCCCCGCGACCGCTACGCCGGAGAAGATGCGGCAACTCGTCGACGCCGGGATGGACGTCGCGAGGATGAACTTCAGCCACGGGACGCACAGCGACCACAAGCAGGTCTACGACCTCATCCGCACCGCCGCCGCCGAATCGGGCCGCGCGGTGGGCATCCTCGCCGACCTCCAGGGGCCGAAGATCCGTCTTGGCACCTTCGCGGGCGGCCCGGTCGAGTGGCACAACGGCGACATCGTGCGCATCACCGTCGAGGACGTCGCGGGTACGCACGACCGCGTCTCGACCACCTACAAGGGACTCGCCGACGACGCGAAGCCCGGCGACCGTCTCCTCGTGGACGACGGCAAGGTCGGCCTCGTGGTCAAGGAGGTCGACGGCCCGGACGTCGTCTGCGAGGTCACTGAAGGCGGCCCCGTCAGCAACAACAAGGGCGTCTCCCTGCCGGGCATGGACGTCTCCGTGCCGGCGCTGTCCGAAAAGGACATCGAAGACCTCGAGTTCGCGCTCGAACTCGGCGTGGACTTCATCGCGCTCTCGTTCGTCCGCTCACCCGCCGACATCGACCTGGTCCACCAGGTGATGGACCGCGTCGGCAAGGGACGCCTCCCGGTCGTCGCGAAGATCGAGAAGCCCGAAGCGGTCTACAACCTCGAAGCCATCGTGCTGGCCTTCGACGCGGTGATGATCGCCCGCGGTGATCTCGGCGTGGAACTCCCGCTGGAGCAGGTCCCGCTGGTGCAGAAGCGCACCATCCAGATCGCCCGCGAGAACGCGAAGCCGGTCATCGTCGCGACGCAGATGCTCGAGTCGATGATCAACAGCTCCCGTCCGACGCGCGCCGAGGCCTCGGACGTCGCCAACGCGGTGCTCGACGGCGCGGACGCGCTCATGCTCTCGGGTGAGACCAGCGTCGGCCGCTACGCCATCGACGTGGTCAAGACCATGGGCCGGATCATCGAAGCCGTCGAGACCGACTCGCCGGTCGTGCCGCCGCTGTCGCACGTCCCGCGCACCAAGCGCGGCGTCATCTCCTACGCGGCGCGGGACATCGGCGAGCGGCTGAACGCCAAAGCGCTGGTCGCCTTCACCCAGTCCGGTGACACCGTCCGGCGGCTCGCGCGGCTGCACACGCGGCTGCCGCTGCTGGCGTTCACGCCGGAGGAGAGCGTCCGCAGCCAGCTCGCGATGACCTGGGGCACCACGACGCGGATCGTGCCGAAGGTGGGCTCCACCGACCAGATGATCCAGCAGGTCGACCACGCGATGCTCGAAATGGGCAAGTATGCCAAGGGTGATCTGGTGGTCATCGTGGCCGGTTCCCCGCCCGGGACCGTCGGCTCGACCAACCTCATCCGGGTGCACCGCCTCGGCGAGGACGACCACGCCTGACGCCGGCTCACGAGGCCGCGACTGTGCCGTGAAGGCCTCCTTCCCTACCGTCAGAGTAGGGAAGGTTCGACCTCGAACTACCGCATCCAGAGGACTAACTGCGGGGGGTCAGAGCGTCGTGCCGGGGGTGGCGAGGACGTCGGCGCGGGCCGAAGAGCCCGGAGCGGGCGTAGCCGGCTTCGCGGCTGAGCCACCGAGAGCGGCGGTGAGCAGGGTGACGATCTGCGAGGAGATCGCCGCCCGCCGCGCCTCGAAGCCGGCGTCGGTCAGCGCCGAAGGATCGGCGGGCGTGCCGAGGACGGGCGTGTGCAGATGCCCGCCCGCGATCCCGGCCAAGCCGAGCCCCGTCCGCAGCCGGTTACTCCTGAACATCGATTCATTGCTGAGGTAGTTGCCGCCGCCACCGGAAGCGGCGACCTCACCGGGCTTCGGCGCGTCCGTCCGGCACACCGCGGTGCCGGTCCCCGGCTTCGAACTGACCGGCCAGACGCAGAACGCCTGGTTGTACAGCACCTGGTACGCCCCGGCGGGCGCGGCGAGCATCTTTTCGTAGGGCAGCGTGGTTTCGATGAACTGGACGTCCGGCTGCGGCCAGCCGCCGGCGGGCGGGACCGGGCCGCGGACGGGCTCGTCGAGGTTGTCCGGCGAGCCACCGCGCCACGCACCGGCCCAGCGTTCGATGTCGAACCGGCCGGGGCGGCCCTGGCTGATCGTCATGATCAGCTCCGGGCGGCGGAAACGGTCCGTGAACGCCTGACCGTAGGCCGCTTCGACGATGCCGGCGTCGAAGTAGCTCCACACCACCGGAAACGAGACGGCCTGCACCTGCGCGGGACCGGTCGGGGTCTGGATCACCTTGCCGTCGAGGTGCAGCGCGGCCGCGCCCGACGGGTTCGCGATGCGGACTCCCGCGCCGTTGAGGGTGAACGGGTCGAAACCGCTCACCAGCACCCGGCGCAGCTTCGGGCCGGACGGGAAACGGGAGTCGTCGAGTCCGCGCGCGCCGAGGTCGAACGTCTTCAGCAGCTCCGCGCGGGCGGGTGCGGACAGCGGGAAGCTCGGCGTCCACTGCCGCAGCGCCTTGCTCATCTGCAGGCGTGCCCAGTAGAGCGGGCGGTCGTCGGCCTTGTCGATGTCGCCGAGATCGGGACGGCGGCCCTGCGCGCGGTCGACCGCGGTCCGCCAGAGCCCGTCACCGGCGGTCTCGGCGAGCTTCCCGGCGCGCAAAGCGGTCTTGGTCGCGCAAAGACGGGCCGTGAAGTCGGAGACGAGCTTGTCGAATCCGGCGAGCCGGACGAGCTCCGGACCGACCGCCGGGCCACCCGAAGGCAGGGTCGCGGTGAGCCGCTTCTCCTCGACGGTGATCGCGGCGGACTCGTCGAAGCAGGCACGGGCGCCTTCGGCTCGCGCGACGCCGGGGACAGCGAGGACGGGGAGTGCGATGAGCAGCGGGAGGAGCGCGCTCCACCGCCTGCCGGGTGTCTTCATGGGCCGCATTCTTCTCATCGAGGCCTGCCCGCACTACCGACGTTCGCAGGTCCGACCGGGTCTTGTCCGAGGTGGACAGGCGGGGCAGACTCGCGCCATGGCCGCGCACAGAAGCACTCTGGGACGCATCACCGCAGTCACCACGATCGCCGCACTGGTCGGCACGGCCGCGCCGGGTACCGCGGCCGCGGCACCACCGACCCCCAAGTCGCCGACCGCCGTCGGCTATCTGGGCGCGGTGTCGAGCATCGACGCGGACGCGACCGCGATCGGCACGAAGATCCTGCGCGAGGGCGGCAACGCCGTCGACGCCGCCGTCGCGACGGCGGCCGCGCTGGGCGTCACCGACCCGTTCTCCGCGGGCTTCGGCGGTGGCGGCTTCTTCGTCTACTACGACGCGCGCACCGGCAAGGTGCACACCCTCGACGGCCGCGAGACCGCGCCGTCGACGGCGAACGAGAACCTCTTCGTCGAGAACGGCAAGGCGATCCCGTTCCCGGAGGCCGTCACCAGCGGGTTGGGCGTCGGCGTGCCCGGCACGCCCGCGACCTGGGACGAAGCCCTGCGCAAGTGGGGGACCAGGTCACTGGCGAAGGCGGTCAAGCCCGCCGAACTCCTCGCCCGCAAGGGCTTCACTGTCGACCAGACCTTCACCACCCAGATCGCGAACAACGCCGCCCGCTTCTCGGCGTTCCCGTCGACCAGGTCGCTGTACCTGCCCGGCGGCGCGCCGCCCGCGGTCGGCACGACGTTCAAGAACCCGGACCTCGCCGGCACGTACGCGCAGCTCGCCGCGAAGGGCACCGACGTGCTCTACCGCGGCCCGATCGGCGCGGACGTCGTCGACACCGTCCGGAAGCCGCCGGTGGACCCGGCGTCGACGCTGAACGTCCGGCCCGGTGACATGACGGCGGCCGACCTCGCGAAGTACCGCGTCGTCGAGCGGAAGCCGACCAAGACCCGGTACCGCGGCCTCGACGTCTACGGAATGCCCGCGCCGTCGTCCGGCGGGCTGACCGTCGGCGAGGCGCTGAACATCCTCGAGAACACGAAGCTCTCCAAACTGGAGGAGAAGGCCGACTACCTGCACTACTTCCTGGAGTCGACGCGGTACGCCTTCGCCGATCGCAACCGGTGGATCGGCGATCCGGCCTTCGTCGACGTCCCGGCGAAGGAACTGATCAGCCAGAAGTTCGCCGACAGCCGCGCGTGCCTGATCGACCCCGCGAAGGCCGGGACGAGCCCGGTCGCGCCGGCCGACCCGCGCGAGCACACGCCGTGTGTGGCGGGGACGAACGCCGCGCCGACGCCGTACGAGGGCGAGAACACCACGCATCTCACGGTCGCCGACCGGTGGGGCAACGTCGTCGCGTACACGCTGACCATCGAGCAGGAGGGCGGCAGCGGCATCGTCGTGCCGGGCCGCGGGTTCCTGCTCAACAACGAACTGACCGACTTCTCCTTCACCCCGGTGACGCCGGGTGTGCCCGACCCGAACCTGCCGGGCCCGGCGAAGCGGCCGCGTTCGTCGATGGCGCCGACCATCGTGCTCGACCACGGCAAGGCGTTCCTCGCCGTGGGCTCGCCCGGTGGCGCGTCGATCATCACCACGGTGCTGCAGATCCTCACCGGCCGTATCGACCGCGGGCTGAAGCTCGCCGACGCGATCGCCGAACCACGCGCTTCGCAGCGGAATTCCGCGTCCGCGCAGGTCGAGCAGGCGTTCCTGGAACAGATCGAGGTGCTCAAGGCGCTGAAGGCCAAGGGGCAGGGCTTCTCGGCGACGCCCGCGGAGATCGGGGCGGCGACCGGTGTCGAACGGCTGCGGGACGGCCGGTGGCTCGCCGCCGCCGAACCCACGCGCCGGGGTGGCGGCTCGGCGGCCGTCGTGCTGCCCTGGCCACCTCGGTAGCCGAAGGGGACTTTCCCCGCATGTCACGCGGTGAAGGGAGCTTTCCCCGCATGACATGCGGGGAAAGCTCCAGATCGGAAGNAGCACCATGACGACGGTCGTCAGACCGGCGAGGGCACCGACGGAGATGATGTTGGCCGCCCAGTCGACGCCGTTGGCCGCGAACGCGGACGCGAGCGTCTTCTTGCCGCCGTCACCCGCCGTGGTGGCGATTCGGATCAGAACCCGAATCGCCACTCACGACCCAACGGACCGTTCATCGCACGCGGTGACAGGCAGTGGCGACGGAGTCTGGTAGAGATCACCGGGTGAGCAGCAGTCCCGAACCCACCCCGCTGTGGGACCTTCCGGAGCCGAAAGCCGAGCCGTCGCGGAAGGCCAAGCCGGCGCGCGCGAAAACGGCCAGCCGTCGCGGCGCGCAGAACCCCGCGCCCGAGAACCCGGTCGCGCGGATCGTCGTGGACATCCCGCTCACGCACCTCGACCGGACCTTCGACTACCGGATCCCGGAGAAGTTGCACGAAGCCGCCGTGCCCGGCTGCCGGGTACGCGTCCGGTTCGCGGGCCAGCTCGTCGACGGGTACCTCGTCGAGCGCACCGACACCACGGAGTTCACCGGCAAGCTCGCGTACATCGACCGGGTGACCTCCAGCGAGCCGGTGCTGCCTCCGGCGCTGCACATCCTCTGCCGGTCCGTCGCGGACCGGTACGGCGGCACGCTCAGCGACGTCCTGCGGCTCGCGATCCCGTCCCGGCACGCGAAGGCCGAGGCCGAACCGCCCGCCGAACCCGCGCAGACGCCGGAGCCACCCGAAACGACCGCCTGGGAGAAGTACCAGAGCGGTCCGGCGTTCCTGGAAGCCGTCGCGGAACGGCGTCCGGCCAACGCCGTTTGGCAGGCGCTGCCGGGCGAGGACTGGCCACGCCGCCTCGCCGAAGCCGCCACCGTCGCGGCCGCCGCGGGCCGGGGTGTCGTCATGGTCGTTCCCGACCACCGCGACCTGACGCGGCTCCACGACGCGTGCGTTTCCTTGCTGGGCGCCGATTCCGTGGTCGCGCTGATCGCCGGGCTCGGCCCCGCCGAGCGCTATCGCCGGTGGCTCGCGGTGCTGCGCGGCGCGGTGCGCGTCGTCGTCGGCACGCGCGCGGCGATGTTCGCGCCGGTCGCCGATCCGGGCCTCTTCGTGGTGTGGGACGACGGCGACGACGTCCACCTCGACCAGCACGCGCCGTACCCCCATGTTCGCGACGTGCTGATGGATCGCGCGCACGCCGCGAAGGGCTCCATGCTCGTCGCCGGTTTCGCGCGCACCGCCGAGGCGCAGTTCCTGGTGGAATCAGGCTGGGCGCAGCCTCTCGTGGCGGCCCGCCCCGAGCTGCGGGCGGCCGCGCCGAGGGTCACGCCGGTCGGTGAGGACTTCGACGTCGCCCGGGACGAAGCGGCGAAGGCCGCGCGGCTCCCATCGGTCGCGTTCGAGGCGGCGCGGCAGTCATTGGCCGGCGGATTCCCTGTGCTGGTCCAGGTTCCGCGTCGCGGTTACGTTCCGGGACTCGCTTGCGGCAACTGCCGGACGTCGGCGCACTGCCGTCGTTGCGCGGGTCCGCTTTCCTTGCCGGGCGGGCTGATCGACGGCGCGCCGAGGCCGCCTGCCTGCCGGTGGTGCGGCGTCCCCGAGACGAACTTCCATTGCGCGGCTTGCGGTTCGGTACGGCTGCGGGCGGTCGTCGTCGGCTCCAAGCGCACCGCGGAGGAGCTGGGCCGCGCGTTCTCCGGATTCCCCGTGCGTACTTCGGGTGCGACGGAGGTTTTGGCTTCGGTGCCCGGGAAACCGGCGCTGGTGGTGTGCACGCCGGGCGCCGAGCCGGTCGCGGAAGGCGGCTACGGCGCGGCGCTGCTGCTGGACGGCTGGGCGCTGCTGGGGCGGCAGGACCTGCGCGCGGGGGAGGAGACCCTGCGCCGCTGGATGGCGGCGGCGGCCCTGGTGCGGCCGGGGACCGAAGGCGGTCGCGTGTTCGTCGGCGCGGAAGCGGGCCTTTCGGTGGTGCAGGCGCTGGTGCGCTGGGACCCGGGCTGGCACGCGAGCCTGGAGCTCGCCGAGCGGCGCGAACTGGGGTTCCCGCCCGCGATGCGGATGGCGAGCATCGAGGGCACGCCGGACGCGGTCGCCGGATTGCTCGACGACCTCGCCCTCCCGGAGACCGGCGAGGTGCTGGGCCCGGTGCCGCTCGGAGACGTCGACGAGGACGGCAACGCCGAACGCGAACGGGCACTGGTGCGCGTCGCGCGTCCGGACGGGAAGGCGCTCGCCGCCGCGATCCACGCGGCCGCCGCCCGCCGGGACGCGCGCAAGGCGTCCGAGCCCATCCGGCTCCAGCTGGACCCTCTGGAGCTCATCTAACCTCCGCGTTTCGTCCTCTGGATGCGGTAGTTCGACCTCGAACTACCGCAGATCGGAAGGTGTCGTCCATCCAGTCACGCGTGTCGTCCGCCGGATCACGCGTGTCGTCCGGTCAAGCATGCGAAGTCGGGAATCGGTACAGGGTCACTGGTCACCTCGAAGCCTTCACGACACGCGCCGCAATAAGCTGCGGAGATGATCGTCCGGTCCATCGCGCTGTTCGCGCTCGCCGCGCTGCTGGAGATCGGCGGCGCCTGGCTGATCTGGCAAGGCGTCCGGGAACACCGCGGCTACCTCTGGATCGGCGCGGGCGTCGTGGCACTCGGCCTCTACGGCTTCGTCGCGACATTGCAGCCCGACGCGAACTTCGGCCGCATCCTCGCCGCGTACGGCGGAGTGTTCGTCGCGGGTTCACTGGCGTGGGGGATGGTCGCCGACGGCTACCGGCCGGACCGCTATGACGTCATCGGCGCTTTGATCTGCCTCGCCGGGGTCGGGGTCATCATGTACGCGCCCCGGGGTTGAGCGAGAGCCATCGGCGCTATTCTGCGCTGTGACCGAAACGGACTTCCCCGCTCCGCCCTCCGAAAGACCCGGGCCGAAGCGAAGATTCTCCCCGCTCCTGCTCGTGATGATCCTGGTGGCGATCGCCGGTGTGGGCACCGGGGGATACGGGTTCTGGACCCTGATGAGCTATCGCATGGCGAGCGTCCCCGGCGAAGCGATGGCGCCCACGATCCAGCCGGGAGCGGTCGTGCTGTACCGCTGGACCGCTCTCCCCGAGATCCCTCGCGGCTCGGTCGTCCTCATGGATCTCGCCGCGTTCCCGGACTCGCGTCCCGGCGAGGGCCGGGCCGTCAAACGGGTGATCGGTGTCGGTGGTGATCAGGTCGTCTGTTGCACGTCCGACAACCTGATCACCGTCAACGGGAAGCCGGTCAAAGAGCCGTACACCGACGACGACAACGGGTACGGCCGCAAGGAGTACAGGCCCTTCAGCGTCCAGGTACCGCCGGGCGCGGTGTTCGTCGTGGGGGATCAACGGAACCGTGGCCGCCTTTCCCGGCGGCCACGGCCGGTACTTCGGAACATGTAGGACCGCTTAACGTCGGTGTAGATCTTTTCACTTGTCCTGACGAGTCGTCCGAGGCAGCTTGGAGACGTATCGAGCGGCCAGGCGAAAGGAACGAAGTGAGCATCGGCGCGCCGGGAACCCTGATCCGGATGGGCGTTCTCGCCCTGTTGTGGGGATCGGGATTCCTGTGGATCAAGCTCGCCCTGACCGGGTTGCCACCCGTTCAGGTGACCGTCATCCGTTGCGCGCTCGGCGCGGCCGTCCTTCTCGTGCTGAGCCGCTGGACCGGGCAACGTCTCCCGCGCGGACGGCGGATCTGGGGCAGGCTCCTCGTCGCCGCCTTCTTCTGCAACGCCTTGCCGTTCGCGTTGTTCAGCATCGGCGAACTGACCGTCGACTCCGGTGTCGCCGGGGTGATGAACGCGACGACCCCGCTGTGGTCGCTGCTGATCGGCATCGGGATCGGCACGGAACGCCGGATCACCGTGATCCGCGTCGGCGGCCTGATCCTCGGTTTCGCCGGCATCCTGCTGATCTTCGCGCCCTGGCAGAAGAGCGGCCTGCTGGGCTGGGGGACACTGGCCCTGCTCGGCGCCGGTATCAGCTACGCGATCGCTTTCGCTTATATGGGAAGGAAACTCGTCGGCGAGGGCGGTCCGATCGCGATCTCCGCCGCGCAACTGCTGACCGCCACCGGGCTGAGCGCGCTCGCGTTGCCGTTCGACGCCGCACCGTCCGGACCGCTGAACGTGACCGCGGTGGTCGCCGTCGTCGTCCTCGGGATCTTCGGCACCGGTGTCACCTTCTACCTCAACTACCGGCTCATCGCCGACGAAGGCGCGACCTCCGCGGCGACCGTCGGCTACCTGCTGCCGGTCGTCTCGGTCGCGCTGGGCGCGCTCGTGCTCGGCGAGGAACTCGGCCCGCGGGTGCTCGCCGGGATGGTCGTGGTGCTGCTCGGAGTCGCCCTGACCCGCTACGTGAGGTCTTCGGCGAGCAAGTCCATCAGCAGTCCGTCGTGCCAGCCTTCGCCGTCGGTGTCGCGTTCGTAGCCGCGCATCACCCCGACCTCGCGGAAGCCCACGGCCTTGTAGCAGCGGATGGCGGCTTCGTTGTCCACGGCGGGGTCGATCACGAGCCGACGGTGCCCACGATCGTGCAGGAGATACCGCGCCATCGTGCGGACGGTGTCCGTGCCCAGCCCGCGGCCGTGGGCCGCCGGGTCGAGGAAGAGGTCGACCGACGCGTGCCGGTACATCGGGTCCTCCTCTTCGCCGTACTGGACGAAGCCCCGGACGACGCCCCCTTCCAGGACCGTGAAGCAGGCCGTCGTGGGGTCGTCGAACGGCCAGGTGGGGGAGCCGTCGACCGAACCCCAGCGCGCCCCGACCTCGGCCGTGCCGCGGATCCGCCGCAAGTCCGGGACATGGGCCTCGGTGACCGGGGTCAGGGTCACGAACTCTCCGCGCAACTCGGTGGTCAGTTCCCGCTCCGTCCACTCGTCCGAATGGCGCCAGTCTAGGGAGAAACCGGCTGGGGCGCCGCCGGAACCGCAAGAACGCGGGGGCTTTCGCCGCCGGAATCGGGTATCAACGAAGGGGACGATGGAGGTGGGTCATGGGGAACCCGTTCGAGGAAATGCGTCCGGTGGAGGAACTGGTCGACGGTGGGGCGACCGCGGTGCGCGCGGCGGTGCTGCGCAAGGCGACCGAAGCGGTGGTCGCGAACGCCCGCGACGCGACGGATTGCCGGATGCTGCTGGAGATGCTGGGGCTGCATTCCGACCGGTCGGCGCGAAGCGACGACGAGGCCGCCTGAGAGACAACCCTCGTGAGTGGTAAGGACGGTTCTAACCGTCCTTACCACTCACG
>NZ_CP150484.1:6892531-6954950 GCF_037997115.1 Amycolatopsis coloradensis | reverse complement strand
TCTTCCGATCTGAAGACGCGTTTTCCTGGGGGAGGTCCCGGGTATCTCTTGGGGTGAGGTCCATTACGAAGGGAGCGTTCCGGCATGACTACCAACGCATACGTGGCCTTCCTCGTCATCGGGGTGGCGCTGGTCATGCTCGACGGTCTGATCATCTACCAGAGCGGTAAGCGCTACCTGCGCGGTTCACACGGCGATCCGGCCGCGGGCGCTTCCATGACGTGGCTCGTCACGGTGCTGTTCCATCTCGCGACGCTGGGCGTCTTGGCGCTGCTGTCGACCGTCGACATCGGGGGCAGCGACCTTCCTGGTGTGGTGGGCAGGCTGGGTGTCCTGCTGCTGGTTCTGGCCATCGCCCACGCGATCACGCTCAGCGTGCTCTCGCGGATCCGTGGTGAGCAGGAGGCCGAAGCGGTCATCAACCGGCCGAGGCGCGTCGAGCCCGAGCAACAGGGCACGACGGTGACGCCGGTTCCCGGGCAGGACGGCCGTTACCCGGCCGCGAGCCCGTCCATCGAACAGCAGGCGCCGTACACGACGCCGTAAGAAGTCGAGTGCTGGCAGGAGGTTTCGCCGTGCACGAGATCGATGACGAACTGTGGGACGAATTCCATCGCGTGGTCAACATGACCTCGCGGGAACTGGCCGACTGGCTGCGCACGAGGTCGGCCGACGATGAGGACGAAGCGCTGCCGGACCAGGCGGGCACGCCGACCGGACGGCACGTGCTCGGCATCCTCGGCAAGCGCCGGACCGACCTCACCGCCGAGGACGAGCGGGTGATGCGCTCGGTCGTCCGGAGGGTCGAGGACCAGCGGCGTGACGACCTCGAACCGGTCGCGGGCGAGGCGCACTGGCGGCACAAGCTGATGTCGATGGGGCACGACCCACTGAAACCTGTGTGACCGTTGTACGTGGAGGCAAAGCGAGTTTTGTCCACACAGGACCTCAGCTGACGGTCGAATGTCCGTTTGATACGCATGCATTTGTGCGGTTATCGAGGGGGTCGCGAGTGGTAAAGAGGGTTCTCACCCTCTTTGTCACGGCGGCCGTAAATGGGGGTCGGGTCCTCACGACGAAGGGGTGAGATTCTGGCAGAGGTGGGTGGGGAATGCCGGCTCGACGGCGAGGATTTCGCTGCAGCCGCCGCCCTTCGCCGAGGCGAAGCTCATCCAGCCGTTGTCAGCCCAGCGGTAGACGACCCGGGTCGGGGCCTGGCCGCTGTGCCGCTGCAGGTCGTGGATCAGCCAGTTCTGGTCGCACGCCCGTGTTGTGCCCGGGTGCTCGGCCTCAGCGCTGAACTCGACCTGCGCCACCCATGCTTTGTCGCAGTGATCGGTGGGCGGTTCGCAACCGAGGATCTCGTCGCATTTCCTCCAGCCGGTGGACGTCAGCCCCCAGGTGTCCCCGGCGTTGACGAGCACTGGCCGCTTCCCGATCGGTGCCGCTGTCTTCATCGGGAAGTCGGTCGGGACCTGCTTGCAGTCCGGGCCGTTTCTGGGCTGGAACAAGACGCTGGCGTCGATCCTGTCGGCAGCTTCGGTGATCTGGGTGTGCGGTTCGACGGCACAGGCAGGCAGGTCGACGCGCAGTACCGCACTGTGGTCGTCCGGGCCCGGCCGAATGTCGGTGACCCACGCGGACATGTCCGCCGGAGGAGCCGACATGAGCGGCGGGTCCGGCGTGGTCCCTGACATGGTGGCCGAGGTCGTCTCCGGCGTAGCGGTGCTTCGGTAGGGGATGTTCAGGGCCAACACCAGCCAGAACACGAGCCCGCCCACGGCGAGCGTCCCGAAAGTCCACAGCACGGGTCTGACAGATCTCGACATCGAAGTCCCCCCTCAACGTTGTCGACGGGGAGCCTACCGGACCTCTGAACCGTGGGAGGCGATCATCGCGGGCGCATGGCGCGCCAGGGCAATGCTCGTCGAAATCCTGTGGTGCCGACCGTCATCCGGGGGCCTAGTCGTTGCGAGCACCGGCTGAGCGAAGTCACGTTGGCCATCGACGAGGCTCAGCACACTGATGCTCACGTCTTGTCATGCCGACGAGAGTGCGTCATGGGTAGCGATTCGGCGAAAGGTGAGCCGCCGTGACCATTCCGGAACAAGCACAATTCGCCACGCGAGAGCTATCTCTAGCCAAGGAGGGCCTGGGTGATCTGGCGGGTGGTCTGCGCGGCGACGCGGGGATTGACGGCGGCGTAGGAGACATAGGCGTTCAAACCGGTGGCCAAGGCCCAACCGCGGCCGCGAGTCCAGGTCGAGTCGTCCACATCGAGCGCGGCGCGGAAGGTAGCTCGGGTTTCGGCTGTCATGAGGGTGAAGGCAATGATGAGATCGCAAGCCGGATCACCGACGCCGAGCTCGCCGAAGTCGATGACAGCGCTGAGGCGGCCGCCGGTCGTCAACAGGTTGCCAGTGTGGAAATCGCCGTGGAACCAGACCGGCGGACCGTCCCATTCGGCGGCGGCGAGGGCGGCGTCCCACAGGTCGGTCATCGCCGCGGTGTCGAATGCGTCGCCGACTTTCGTGATGGCGGCCCGCGTCGCCGTGTCTCGAGTGGCGAGTGGTCGACCGGCGAGATCCTCGGTCGTTTCGGCGTCGAACAGGTGGAGTGCGGTCAGGAACTCGGCCAGCGCTACAGCGGCCTCGTGCGAGCCGGACAGGGCGTCCACGGTCGCCACTTCGCCGTCCAGCCATCGCGACACCGCCCATGGCCACGGATAGCCGAAGTCAGCTGCTCCCACTCCCACCAGTACGGGTACGGCCAGCGGCAGGTGCGGGGCCAGCCAGGGCAACCACTCGGCTTCCTTCATCGCCTGCTTGATCGCGCCGGCATGGCGAGGCAGCCGCACGGACAGCTTCTCGCCCAGCCGGTAGATCACATGATCCGAGCCTGCCGGAGCGTACGGAAGCAGCGGCAACCCTGCCCACTGCGGGAACTGCGTATCGACCAGACGCCTCGCCAACGCGGCGTCGATCGCCGGGGTGGTTTCCAAGGTCAAGAGCAGCTCCTGCGGTCGGCTGTGGCGACGATCCAGAAGAGGGCTGCTGCCCACGGACCGGCCGCCCATCGCTGTCGGCAGCGTGTCATGGCCGCTGCCGGGCGATCAACCGGTTTGCCGAACTCGCTCGTGACTGCTCCGACGCGTCGTGCGCTGACGACGGTACCGCGCTCATGCCGATGTGCGTCTGGGCTGGCTACGTCGGGAATCCGTGTTGGCTTGCTGCCACGCCTCACACTGGTAGCCACCGCCGCAGAGGGCCGGGGTGATCGAGGTGTCCGGAGCCGGTCCTAGGACTGGGTTCCCGCTGGGAACATCGGACCTGATCGATGCGGTCGTAGAGCTGGGAGTTGACTTGACATGGCGATCACGACGTGGGTTCAGGCGGCCGGAACCGTGTTGCTGGGGCTGGTCGGGCTCTGGTTCGCACACAACTATCGGCGACAGATCCGGCTCAAACTCGCCGAACGTCAGGTCGAGTCGTACGTGCGACTCTGGGCGCTGACCGCGCCTGCAGCCCCTTTCCGTGCTACTCCGTTGGAGCCCGTAGAGTTGAAGAAGCTCTACGACGACATGAGCAAGTGGTACTTCGACGACGGTGACGGCATCCTCACCTCGGCCGCTGCTCGCGACTTGTTCGTAGGTGTCCACAGCAATCTCATCTGCCCGATCGGCGAGATGAAGCCGGCCGTACTGGCCGCGCAACTCACCGCGTTGTCCCCAGCCGACGCCGAACGCCGTCGCGGTTGCGCGATCGTCCGCCAGGTATCCCTCTTACGAACCCAGCTGAAGAAGGACTTGGCCATGCACTTCGGCGTCGACTACTACACCGGCCTTCAGCCCGACGATCGCGCCTTTCTGGTCAGCTGTGGCTTGTCTCCCCGGCGTCGGCCGTGGCGACCACGTCGGCTGCGCCCCGCAGACCGGCCACGTGTCAACTCATGCGTGTGCGGCGTCTGTCCGGCGAAGGCTTTGCCCGACGCGGGGCATCCTCAGTCCTGAATATGATCAGACGAAGCACACTCCTGGTGCCCTTGCGTCGTGAACCTCCGCTCATCAGCGTAAGGCGTTCTGTGTCAAGCGGATGGTCGGTGCCTCGTCCGTCGTCGGTCCCTGCATAGCGGTCATGGGGGTGATCCCAGCAGCGTGTAATCGGGTTGATTCGACGACGGACGGGCTGCCCATGATGAGCGTCGAGATCACNGACACATGATCAGCCGCAGTCAAACCCAGTCAGTAGGTACCTAAGACACTCTTGGTTCTAACCCTCATCGGACAGCCGGTTGCCGGAGAATGTCCCCTGTGGACACTCGAGTCGGTGTCGAGTGAGGTGAAGGGGACATTCCGGGCATGCCATGAGGGGAAAGTCCCCTTCATCCTCGGGGCTGCTGGTTCGCGGGACCGTGTGCTTACCGCACGTCCACGAAGATCGGGTTCCCGTACAGCCACAGGTCTTCGAACGGGTTCGACTGCCCGATCACGTCGGCGCTCGGCTCGATCCCGCCGGGCACGTGCTTCTTGCCGTCGGTGCCGCGCGTGCGTACGAAGAACGGCTCACGCACGTTGCGGAAGGTGTGCCGGAAGGCCACCCGGCGCCCCGGTGCCCAACGCGGTTCGAAGGACCGCACGACCCACGTTCCCGGGGCGGTCTGCGTGTCCCGGTCGGCGGCCGGGCCGGTCACCGGTCCCGAAACGAGGTCGAGCCGCGCGAGCCTGGGGATCGTGCCGCCGCCGTTCGGCCGGGCGGCCAGCTTCGCCGAGACGACGACCGTGACGTCGGATCCGCGCCGGACCCGCAGCCTGCCTCCCATCGTCGCCGAGCTCCAGCCGCTGTACGCGCCGAACTCCAGTTCCTGCGCGAGCCCGCCATGCACCACCCAGACGCGTCCCGCGCGCAGGCCTTCCAACACGCCTTCGCGGCTTCGGCGTGACACGCCGACGACGGTCCGGCTGAACTCGGCGGGCGCGAAGTCCGCGTACGGGGGCAGAGTCTGCGGGACGCCGGTGTCGATCGGGTCCGGGTAGGCGCCGTGCTCGTCGTAGTACCCGTCCGGGACGCCGGGCCGGACGTGGGTGTCGCCGCGGTTGTAGTGCGAGTCGGAGTTGCTGGTGATCCACCACGGCTTTCCTTCGGCCAGGAGCGAATCCCACAGGCCGCCGACGGTCGCGGTGCTCCAGTCGAAGCCGCCGTAGGTGCGGTACGCCGACTCCGGGAAGCCCGGCCACGAGTTCGAACCGGGGGAGTTGCCGTAACCGCCGCGCGCGCCACCACCGCTCCCGAGCGGTTTCGGGAAGCCGTCGGCCTGGGCGCCCGGCGCGCCTTCCATGCCGATGACGATCCCGGGCGCGGCGTCGCGCAGCGCGCGGAGCTCGTGCGGGGCGATCCGGCCGTTGCGCAGCGGATGGTTGATCACCACCACCGGCGCGTGGATCCGGCGGGCCCGCTCTTCGGCGGCGAGCCAGCGGATCGCCGCGACGGCCAGCGCCTCGTTGTCCGGGGTGCCCGGCTCGGTCCCGGTCAGCCGCCAGTCGAAGGCGCGCTCGAACTCACGCAGTTTCGCGGCCTGGTTCGCACCCGCCTGGAAGAACAGCGTCGCGTGCTCGGCGCCCGGCACGTTCCACTCCATGCCCTGCCACAGCAGGAGATCGGGGTGCTCGCGCTGCGCCGCCCGGATCGCGGCGTCCGTACGCTCCACCGACGACTTCTCGTGCGCGGCGTGGCCGTGATCGGTGATCACCGCCCAGTCCGCCCCGTGACGGCGGGCGCCGTCGGCGATTCCGTCCACTGTGTACATCGCGTCGTAGGAGTACTGCGTGTGGATGTGGTGATCGCCCACCAGCCACCGGTAGCGGTCCCGGCCGAAGAGCAGGTTGACATCGATGTCGAGATCGAGGCCGAGGTCGAGGGCTTCCGCCGGGGCGGTGGCGGCGAGCGGGGCGCCCGCGGCCGCCGCGGACACGAGGCCGGCGCGCTTGAGGAATCCGCAGCGGTCGACGCCGGGTTTTTCGCTGTTCACCGGCGGCACGCTAAAGACCCTCGCTGAACGGGCGGTGTCCGGACGGCGAATGAACCGCGCCGTGTGATGATCGTCCCTGTGGGGGAACCGGAACGGACACCCAAGGCGCCGCGGCGGTTGCTGTGGGTGGTCGGGACACCGTTCCCGTCCCGCTGGGGGAGCGGGGAACTCTGCGGGCTCCGGTTGCTCGTGTCCGTCGGTACCGACGCGGACATGACCGTCGCCGCCCAGGCGCTCCGGGACGATCCGAAAGCCCGCCGGGTGCTCACCGATACCAAGGCAGAGGCGTCCGAGCGGTTCAAGAAGATCTTCGCTGACCGGCCGGAAATGCTGGAGCTGGCGACGCCGGACGAGTTGCGGCAGCGGATCCCCAAGGCGGAGAAGGCGACGTGCTCGATTCCGCGCGGATCGCCGCTCGGATGACGACCACGCCGCCGCCCTGCCCGCCTTCAGGAGAACGCTGACAGCCCGTCTCCCCGGGGGATGGCCGGGGAGACGAACCTTCCGGCTCGGAGACAAGGGTTCACGAAAACGCAGTCATTCGCCATGGAATCCACGAAAAACGTGAAAGGCCACCGCCTGCGATCAAGGGATCGCCGACGGTGGCCTTTCGTCGCGGCCTCAGGAGAGCGGCACGCTCGCCAAGCCCGGGGCCAGGAACGGCTTGCCGTTGACCTTCTCGGACACACCCGCCCGGTCCAGGTACGGCGTGATGCCGCCGAGCCAGAACGGCCAGCCCGCGCCGAGGATCAGGCACAGGTCGATGTCCTGCGCCTCCGCGACCACGCCCTCGTCGAGCATGATCCGGATCTCTTCGGCGATCGCCGCCAGCGCGCGGTCACGCACCTGCTCGGAGGTCGACGGCGCGTCGCCCTGCTGCCAGAGTTCGGCCACCTCGGGGTCGACGGTGGCGTTGCCCTTGTCGTCCCACTGCCAGACGCCCTTCTTGCCCGCCTTGACGAAGCGGTCGAGGTTCTCGCTGACGGTGAACCGGTCCGGGAACGCCTCGTGCAGGGTCTCCCCGACGTGCAGGGCGATCGCCGGGCCGACGAGCTGCATCAGCGTCAGCGGCGTCATCGGCAGGCCCAGCGGCTCGAGCGCCTTGTCGGCGACGTCGAACGGCGTGCCCTCGTCCACGGTCACCAGCACCTCGCCGAGGAACCGCAGCAGCAGCCGGTTGACCACGAACGCGGACGCGTCCTTGACCAGCACGCTCGACTTCTTGAGCTGCTTGCCGAGCGCGAACGCCGTCGCCAGCGCGGCGTCGTCGGTCTTCTCCGCGCGGACGATCTCCAGCAGCGGCATCACCGCGACCGGGTTGAAGAAGTGGAACCCGACCACGCGTTCCGGATGCTTCAGCTGCGACGCCATCGCGGTGATCGACAGCGACGAGGTGTTCGTCGCCAGGATCGCCTCGGGGGAGACGTACTGCTCCAGGTCGGCGAAGACCTTCTGCTTGACGCCCAGCTCCTCGAAAACCGCCTCGATCACGAAGTCGGCGTCGGCGAAGGCAGACTTGTCGAGCGAGCCGGTGACGAGCGCCTTCAGCCGGTTCGCGCCGTCCGGCGAAACCCGCTTCTTGGCCAGCAGCTTGTCGATCTCCCCGTGCACATAGGACACGCCCTTGTCGACGCGTTCCTGGTCGACGTCGGTGAGCACCACCGGCACCTTGAGACGACGGACGAACAGCAGCGCCATCTGGCTGGCCATCAGGCCCGCGCCGACGATGCCGACCTTGTTCACCTTGCGCGCCAGCGACTTGTCCGGCGCGCCCGCCGGCCGCTTGGCGCGCTTGTTGACCAGGTTGAACGAGTACAGCCCGGCACGCAAGGTGTCGTCCATCAGCAGTTCGGCGAGCCCGTCGGTCTCGGCCGCGTAGCCGCGGTCCAGATCGTTCTCGCGGGCCAGCTCCAGCAGCTCGACGGCCTTGGTCGCGCCGGGGGAGGCGCCCTTGGTTCGTCCGTCCACAATGGCCTTGGCGCGGGCGATCGCGGCGTCCCAGCCCGCGCCGCGGTCGATCTCGCGGCGGGCGGGGGTGATCTCGCCGTTGACGACCTTCGCCAGCCACAGCAGGGACTGCTCCAGGTAGTCGGCCGAACCGAAGACCTCGTCGACGATGCCGAGCTCGGCCGCCTGCGCGACCTTGAGCATCTTGTTCTGCGCCAGGGCGTTCTCGATGATCACGGTGACAGCGGCGTCCGGCCCGATCAGGTTCGGCAGCAGCTGCGTGCCGCCCCAGCCGGGGAACAGGCCGAGGAAGACCTCGGGGAACGCGATCGCGGCGGTGTTCTCCGAAAGCGTGCGGTAGTGGCAGGAGAGCGCGAGTTCGAGCCCGCCGCCCATCACCGCGCCGTTGACGAACCCGAACGTCGGGATCTCGGATTCGGTGAGGCGCCGGAACACGTCGTGCCCGGTCTGCGCGATCTCCCGCGCCAGCGCCGGATCCGCGACCGCTTCGACACCGGAAAGGTCGGCGCCGACGGCGAAGATGAACGGCTTGCCGGTGACCGCGATCGCGGCGGGTTCCGCGGCGAAGGCGGCGTCGATCGCGGCGTCGAGGCTCACCAGGCCCTGCGGGCCGAAGGTGTTCGGCCGGGTGTGGTCGTGGCCGTTGTCCAGGGTGATCAGCGCGACCGGCTTGTCGAGCCCGGGCACCTTCACCAGCCGCGTGACCGCGTTCGTGACGACCTCGTCGGGGAAGGCGGCTTTCGCCTGCTCAGCGGTGAAAGTCATTACTTCGCCCCCTCGAAGGCCGGGTTTTCCCAGATCACAGTGCCGCCCATGCCGATACCGATGCACATGGTGGTCAGGCCGTAGCGCACGTCGGGGCGCTCGGCGAACTGACGCGAGAGCTGCGTCATCAGCCGGACACCGGACGAGGCGAGCGGGTGACCGCAGGCGATCGCGCCACCCCACTGGTTGACGCGGGGGTCGTCGTCGGCGATGCCGAAGTGGTCGAGGAACGCGAGCACCTGGACGGCGAACGCCTCGTTGATCTCGAACAGGCCGATGTCGTCGATCGACAGACCGGTGCGCTTGAACAGCTTCTCGGTGGCGGGCACCGGGCCGATACCCATGACCTCCGGCTCGACACCGGCGAAGGAGTAGCCCACCAGGCGCATGCCGATCGGCAGGCCGAGTTCGCGGGCGGTGTCCTCGTCGGCGAGCAGCGCCGCGGTGGCGCCGTCGTTGAGGCCTGCCGCGTTGCCCGCGGTGATCCGGCCGTGCGGGCGGAACGGCGTCTTCAGCCCGGCGAGCTGCTCGACGGTGGTACCGGGACGCGGCGGCTCGTCCTCGGTCGCGAGGCCCCAGCCCAGTTCCTTGGACCGGGTGGCGACCGGGACCAGCTCGGGGCCGATCTTGCCGGTCTTCACGGCCTCGGCGTACTTCTCCTGGCTGCGCGCGGCGAAGGCGTCGGTGCGCTGCTTGGTGATCTCGGGGAACCGGTCGTGCAGGTTCTCCGCGGTCTGGCCCATCACGAGCGCCGTCGGGTCGACCAGCTTGTCGGCGATGATGCGCGGATTCGGGTCGACGCCCTCGCCCATCGGGTGGCGGCCCATGTGCTCGACGCCGCCGGCGATGGCGATGTCGTACGCGCCGAAGCCGATCCCGCTCGCGGTCGTGGTGACCGCGGTCATCGCGCCCGCGCACATCCGGTCCAGCGCGAAGCCGGGTACCGACTTCGGCAGGCCGGCCAGCAGCGCGGCGGTGCGGCCGATGGTCAGGCCCTGGTCCCCGATCTGGGTGGTGGCGGCGATCGCCACCTCGTCGACGCGCTCGGGCGGCAGCTCGGGATGCCGCCGCAGCAGTTCACGGATGGCGTTGACGACGAGATCGTCGGCACGAGTGCCGGCGTACATACCCTTTTCGCCGGCCTTGCCGAAGGGCGTCCGCACCCCTTCGACGAAGGCGACATTGCGTACCGACCGCGCGTTCGGCGCGAGCGGTGTTGCTCCTGCGGCCACGAATGCTCCTGAAGTTGAGGTAGTCCTGACCGCACCCTAGCCCTGGTTACCCGTCGGTAACCAGGATGGTGGCCCGGTCGAGTGGGGGAAGGCACACTCCCGGGGTCACCCGCCTCGGCCGCTTGGCCGATCCGGGGGTGGTGGGGAAGTTGCTATGTTCGACGTGATCAGGGGGAGGGATCACGATGACAACGCCGGGGCCGGCCGTCACCCGTCGTGCGCTGCTGGGGATGGCGGTCCTCGCGTCGCTGGCCGCCTGCACCCGCGGGACCCCGCCTCCGAGCCCTTCGTCTCCTTCGCCTTCTCCTTCCCGGCAGTTCCACGACCGGTTGATGGAGCTGGAAAAGAAATTCGACGCCAGGCTCGGCGTGTACGCGGTCGACACCGGAGGCGGCGCTACGGTCGAGCACCGCGCCGACGAGCGCTTCGCGTTCTGCTCGACGTTCAAAGGGGTGGCGGCGGCCGCGGTCCTGCAGCGCAATCCGTTGTCGCATCTGGAAACCCGGGTCGAATATTCGCGCGACGACCTGATGAAACACGCTCCGGTCACCGGGCAGCACGTGGCCACCGGGATGACCATCCGCCAGCTGTGCGACGCCGCCATCCGGTTCAGCGACGGCACCGCGGGCAATCTGCTGCTGCGGGACCTCGGCGGCCCCGCCGCGCTGACGGCGTTCACGCGCAGCATCGGTGACACCGTCACGCGGATGGACCGGGTCGAGCCGGCCATCACCGAGGCCACCCCGGGCGACCTTCGTGACACCACGACTCCGCGCGCTTTCGCCGCCGACTACCGGGAGATCGTGCTGGGCGACACGCTGACGGCCGACAAACGGGACTTCCTGCGCGACCTCTTCCAGCGCAACACCACCGGCGCCCAGCGGATCCGGGCGGGTCTGCCGTCCGGCTGGACCGTCGCCGACAAGACCGGGACCGGCGACTACGGCACGTTGAACGACATCGCCGTCGTATGGCCGCCGGACAGAGCGCCGCTCGTCGTCGCGATCATGTCCAGCAAGGCGACCAAGGACGCTCCGTACGACCAGGCGCTCCTCTCCGAGGCCGCGAAGTACGTGGCCGAAACCCTCACGCGAGTCCCGGCCTAGTTGCCGGTGGCACTGGGAAGCAGGGCCGGGCAACCGCTGGTCTTGTAGGCCGGGTCGTACTCGAAGTGCCATTTCTCGTTGTCGTAGCGGCGGCACCAGCCGAGCGCGCCGCCGTTCTCGTCCACCCACGCGGCCGAGTTCAGCGGCTGGATGTCGACGGCGATTCCCTTGACGTGCATGGACGTCTCCGGCTGCAGTGCCCACTTCTTGGCCTGCTCCACGGAGCCGAACCGCTCGACGGCCTTGTCGAACTCGCGCTGCTGCTGGCTCCGGCTACGCTTGCCGTCGTTCACGCAAAGCGTGATGTTCTGTGCTTTGGCCTTGGCGCGCAGGGCGTTCCACGCTTCGATCACGTCCGGGCGCATGCCGAAGGTCTCTTCGTCGACATAACGCTTGTCGACGGCGCACGTCGGGCCGGATTCGGGTCCGGGAACCTCTTCGAAGACCGCGAGCGCCTGCCCGTTCACTGCCTTGACGGCCACGCCGGTGGCTCCCAGCGTCACCATCGCGGCCCCGACGAGACCCAGTGCCGCGAGCACGCTGATCGCGGTCCGGCGGTGGGAGGTGGATGTGGTCGGCACCACCCCGAAGTTACCCAGCGTCCGGCGGGGCGCCAGGGTTTGTGAGGTTGTTCCCAGAACCGCCCGGAAGGCCAACCAAATCGGAAAAGCCCTGGTGGAGGGCGTCGTCCCTAGTGCGGTCCGACGGCAACGCTCCTGCGGAGCCGAGGGCGGCTCTGTGTCGTCGAGGGCTGGTCGCTCCAGGCCGCGAGTGGCGATTCGGGGCACAGGCCAGGTTCCCAATGTCGCATTGGAGACGCTCAGTGTCCCTGATGCGACATTGGGGACACCGGCCCGGCGCCGGGTCAACCTGGCAACCCGAATCGCTACTCATGACCACCCGGCGCCGCCGCGCTCATCGCGTCCGTGAAGGCCTCCTTCACTACCTTCAGGGTAGGCAAGGAGGCCTTCACGGACATGACCCGCGATCAGCCGCAGCCAAAATCCAGCAGGTACCGAAAGTTCCCAGGGCCGAATTCCCAATCAGCGGCTCAGGTAGCCGAGCCACCCGCCGTACCCCGTGATGTCTTCGGCGCCCACCACCGCGCCAGGCTCGCAGACGAACCCGGACACCTCGCTCCCATCGGCCAGCCGCACCTTCCCGATCGCCAGCGGCGCCGGGACACCGGCGACGAACTCCCCGAAGCCCGCGAGTGGCAGGTCCCACACCTCGGCCTCGATCGCCGCGCCGCCCGAAGCGACCCGGACGAGACCGGGTTTGGGCGGGACGGTGTCCAGCGCGTGGAGCCGGTACTCGGCCGCCGTCGGTCTCGCGGAAACGAACCGGCCGCCCCGCGAGGTCAGTTCGTGGTTCAGCGGTTGCCCGCGCAGATGGGCGCCGACGACGGCGATCCGCGTCCGCCGCGGCACCGAGCGGGCGACGTCGGCGAGGATCCGGTCGGCGTACGCGGCGCCGACCAGCATCACCCCGAACGGCAGCCCGCCGACCGTTCCGGCGGGAACGGCGAGCGACGACAGGCCCAGCAGGTTCGTCGAGTTCGTGAACCGGCCCAGCCGGGCGTTCACCCCCAGCGGATCTGCCTCGACTTCGGCGATCGTCGGGTGTTCCGTCGTCGTGGGCAGCAGGACGCAGTCCACAGTGGACAAGACAGCCGACACTTCGCGCTCCAAATCCCCGAGCGTCGCCAGGTCGGAGAACAACCGGTGCGCCGGGATGTCCTTGGCCGCGCCGATGATCCGCCGCACGGCCGGATCGACGGCGTCCGGGTGGGCGTCGATGAACTCGCCCACCGCCGAGTACCGCTCGGCCACGAAGGCGCCCTCGTACAGCAGACGCGCCGCGGCCAGGAACGCCGATATGTCGACAGTGACCAGTTCGGCGCCCGCGTCGCGGAGCTCGTGAGCCGCCGCGGAGAACGCTTCGGCCCACCCGTTCTGGAGCGGCCCCACCTCGGACGGCACGCCGATCCGGAAAGGGCGGTTCAGCACCGGTAGGTCCCGGGGCTTGCTCAGGCAGGCGAACGCCGCCGAAGCCTCATCGACCGTCCGCGCGAACACGGTCACGCAGTCGATGCTCGCGCACGCGGGCACGACACCGGTCGTCGGCAGCAGCCCCCGCGTCGGCTTCAGCCCGACGATCCCGTTGAACGCCGCCGGGACCCGGCCCGATCCGGCGGTGTCCGTGCCCAGCGCGAGATCCGCGATCCCGAGCGCCACCGCGACCGCCGACCCCGAACTCGACCCGCCCGAGACGTACGCCGGATCGATCGCGTTCCGGACCGCGCCGTGCGGGCTGCGCGTCCCGACCAGCCCGGTCGCGAACTGGTCCAGATTGGTCGTGCCCAGGATCAGCGCCCCGGCCGCGCGCAGCCGCGCCACCACCGGCGCGTCCTCGGCGGGTAGGTAGGCGTACTCGGGGCACGCCGCCGTCGTCGGCAGCCCGGCGACGTCGATGTTGCCCTTGACCGCGGCGAGTTTCCCGTACAGCGGCAGGGAATCCCCCGCCGCGCGGCGGGCGTCCAGCTTCTCCGCGTCGGCGAGGACGTCTTCCTCCGGACGCAGGTCGATCCAGATCTCGGGCCGGTCGACTCGAGCGATCCGATGGTACGCGGCGCGCACCCGCTCCAGCACGCTCATCCCGCTCTCCTTCCCAGTACCACCAGCGGGGTGCCGGGGGCGACCTGATCGCCGGGGGAGACGAGCACCTCGACGACCTCCCCGGCGGCGGGCGCGGGGATCCGCGCCTCGGTCTTCATCGCCTCGAGGATCACCAGCGTCTCCGCCGGGTCGACCTCCTTGCCGGGCTCGACGTCCACCCGCCAGACGGTCGCGGCGAACGGTGCTTCGACGACGTGCCCACCGGGCGGGGCCTCGACCTTCGTGGTCGGGACCTTGGCTCCGACGGGTTCCGGTCGCGGGTCGAATTCGCCCGCCGCCGCCCAGGCCTGCCGTTCCGCCTCGAACGCCGCGCTCTGCTTCGCCCGGAACGAGGCGATGTCATCGGCGTTGTCGGTGAGGAACCGCTCGTGGTCCGCCAGCGCGAACTCACCGTCGGTGATGTCGAGTTCCAGTTCTCCCGCCGAACTCCGAGCCCGAAGGTCGAGCAGTTCCTCGGCGGTCACCGGATACCACGAGATCCGGTCGAAGAAGCGCAGCAGCCACGGCGAACCCGGCTCGAACGACCCGCGTTGCCGCCAGCCGCTCCACACCTGCACGGTCCGCCCGACGAACTGGTACCCGCCGGGGCCTTCCATCCCGTAGATGCACAGGTACGAGCCGCCGATGCCGACCGAGTTCTCGGCGGTCCAGGTCCGCGCCGGGTTGTACTTCGTGGTGACCAGCCGGTGCCGCGGGTCCAGCGGAGTGGCCACCGGCGCACCGAGATAGACGTCGCCGAGGCCGAGCACCAGGTACTCCGCGTCGAACACCGTGCGATAGACCTCGTCCACACTGGACAGACCGTTGACCCGCCGGATGAACTCGATGTTCCACGGGCACCACGGCGCGTCGTCGCGTACGCCCGCCATGTACCGCTCGATCGCCTCGCGCGTCGCCGGATCGTCCCAGGACAACGGCATCCGCACGGTCCGGCTCGGCACCACGAGATCGGCGGTGCGCGGCAGATCGTGTTCCACCTCCTGCACGAGGCCGAGCAGTTTCGGCACCGGCAGCACGTCCGGGTCGACGTGGACCTGCAGCGAACGGATGCCCGGGGTCAGATCGACGACGCCGTCGAGCCCTTCCTTGGCCAGCCGATCAGCCAGCGCGTGGACGCGCATCCGCAGGGCCAGGTCGAGTTTCATCGGTCCGTACTCGATCAGCAGGTTGTCGTCGCCGCTGCGCCGGTAGGTGACCTCGGGGTTCCCGTCCGATGTGGACAGACGACCGAGGATGCCGCCGTCGTCGATCGGCTGCCGGCTCGCCTTGACCGCCTTGGCCGGTTCGTCGCGCAACGCGCCGGCGTGCTCGATGGTGATCGGCACGAACCGCACGGTGTCGCCCGGCCGCAGCTGGCCGAGTTTCCAGCGCTGCCCGGTCACCACGGTCGCCGGGCAGACGAAACCGCCGAGGCTCGGCCCGTCCGGGCCCAGCAGGATCGGCAGGTCGCCGGTGTAGTCGACGGCGCCGATCGCGTACGGCGTGTCGTGGATGTTCGACGGGTGCAGGCCCGCCTCGCCGCCGTCCTCCCGTGCCCATCGTGGCCGGGGTCCGACGAGCCGGACGCCGGTCCGCGCGGAGTTGAAGTGCACTTCCCAGTCGGTGGCGTAGAAGGTCTCGACGTCGTCCGGGGTGAAGAACTCCGGCGCGGCGTGCGGCCCCTCGGACGCGCCGATCTCCCAGTGTGTCGCGAAAACAGGGCGTTCTGCTTCGGGAACCGGTCCGGTGACGGCGTGCTCCGGTTCCGGGCCGGGGGAGAGGACGTCACCGGTCGCCAGCGCGCGCCCGCCGTGGCCGCCGAAGCCGCCGAGGGTGAACGTCGCCGCACTGCCCAGGAAGTCCGGCACGTCGATCCCGCCGCGGACGAGGACGTACGCGCGGAGCCCGGCGGTCCCCGTGCCGACGTCGAGCACGCCGCCGACGGGGACCTCGACAGGTGTCCACTGTGGAACAGGTGAACCGTCGACGGTCACCGGCGACGGCGAGCCCGTGACGCAAACGATTGCGTCCTCGGTGAACCGCAGGGAGACACCGTCCACGGTGCACTCCAGGCCCGCCGCGCCTTCGGGATTGCCCAGCGCGCGGTTGCCCAGTCGCAGGGACAGATCGTCCATCGGCCCGTTCGGCGGGACACCCACGTGCCAGAAGCCCAGTCGCCCCGGCCAGTCCTGGACGGTGGTCATCGTGCCGCCCCGCAGGACCTCGATCCGCGGCTCGGGGTCGGCGATCGTGTCCAGCGTCGCGGTGTCGTGGGTGACCTCGCGCAGCCGCTGATCAGCGGCGACCGCGCGCAGTTGGCCGAGGTTCGTGCGGACGCCGTCCACCCGGCTTTCGCCGAGCGCCTCGCCCAATGCGGCCAGCGCCTCGTCCCGGTCCGCGCCGACGGTGATCACCTTGGCGAGCAGCGGGTCGTAATGCGTCGTCACCTTCGACCCGGCCTCGACCCAGGTGTCGACCCGGACATCGGCCGGGAAGTCGGCGCGGGTCAGGAGGCCCGCGCTCGGCCGGTGCCCGGCGGCCGGATCCTCCGCGTAGACGCGGGCTTCGATCGCGTGCCCGCGTGGCGACGGCGTGGTGGCGAACATCCCGGTGTCGCCGTCGGCGAGCCGGAGCATCCACGAGACCAGGTCGATGCCGTACACCGCCTCGGTGACCGGATGTTCGACCTGCAGCCTCGTGTTGACTTCGAGGAACGCGGCCTCTTCACGGGCCGGGTCGTAGATGAACTCCACCGTCCCGGCCGACCGGTAGCGCACCGAAGCGCAGAGGGCGACGGCCGTCGAGACCAGTTTCTCCCGCACCGCATCGGGCAAGCCCGGCGCGGGGCACTCTTCGAGCACCTTCTGGTTGCGCCGCTGCAAGGTGCAGTCCCGCGTGCCGAGCGTCAGCACTGTGCCCGCGCCGTCGCCGAACACCTGGACCTCGACGTGCCGCGCGTGCGTCACGAGCCGTTCGAGGAACACGCCCGGGGTCGAAAAGCTCTTGGCCGCGATGCTCCGTACCGCTTCCCAGGCGTCCCGCAGTTCGACGGCGGACGCGCAGGCACGCATGCCGATCCCGCCACCCCCGCCGGTGGCCTTGAGCATCACCGGATAACCGATCCCGGCGGCCGCGGCTTCGGCGTCGGCCAGGGTGTCCAGCAGTTCGGTGCCGGGCAGCATCGGGACACCGGCCGCGGCGGCCTTCATCCGCGCGGTGTGCTTGTTGCCGAAGACTTCGAGGTGGTCCGCGGTAGGACCGGCGAACCGGATCCCGGCCGCCTCAACCGCCCTGGCGAAGGCGGTGTCCTCGGACAGGAAGCCGTAGCCCGGGTGAATCGTGTCCGCGCCGGTCTTCAGCGCGGCTTCGATGATGGCGTCGCCGAGGAGATAACTCTCCCTCGCCTGCGCCGGGCCGAGCCGGACGGCTTCGTCGGCAAGCCGTACGTGCGCGGCCGTACGGTCGGCGTCGGAGTAGACGGCGACCGTCGGAATGCCCATCTCCCTTGCGGTGCGGATGATCCGGACCGCGATTTCCCCCCGGTTGGCGACGAGCAGTTTCACACGCCACCGCCGGTGACGATCATCCGGACCGGCGTCGGGTCGAAGCCGTTGCACGGGTTGTTGATCTGCGGGCAGTTCGACACCAGCACCAGGACGTCGGTTTCGGCGCGCAGCTTGACCTCCAGGCCGGGTGCCGAGATGCCGTCGACGATGCCGAGCGTGCCGTCCTGTTCCACCGGCACGTTCATGTACCAGTTGACGTTGCTGACCAGATCCCGTTTGCCGAGACCCCATTTGGCGCCTTCGATCAGGAAGTTCTCGACGCAGGCGTGCTGGTACCGCGTGTGCTGGCCGTAGCGGAGGCTGTTCGATTCCTTGCTGCAGGCGCCGCCGATCGTGTCGTGCCGTCCGCAGGTGTCCTCGACGACGGTCAGCAGCGGCGCGCCCTCGCCTGTGCGCAGCACGCTGCCGGTGGTGAGGAAGATGTTGCGCTGCGCGGCGATCGTGGTGGCCGCGCTGTATCTCTTCGCCGTGTCGGCGGCGTCGTAGCAGAGGAAGTCGACGGCCTGGTTGCCGCCGAGATCGATGATCGCGAGCGTCTCGCCCTCGCGGAGCACGGTGGAGTACGGCGCCCGCGCGGCGACCTCGGTGTCGGAGATGATCGTCATGCCAGGCCCCTTGCGGTGAGGTAGTCGGCGGTGTTCTCGAAGGCGCGCTGTGCCTCGGGTGAGGCCGTCCATTCAGGACTGTCCGGAGTGGACGGCGCCGAGCGCTGGGCGAGGACGCGCAGCGGGGTGACCGTGTAGTCCGGGCGCGGGTCGAGCGGATGCGCCACGTTGGCGATGAGGACGACCGCCGGGAGTTCCGTGCGCAGGACCACGGATTTGCCGGCGCCCGCCGAACCGGTGAACGTCAGCCCGCCGTCGGCCTCCACGTGCACGCCCTGGAAGAAGGACAGGCTCGGCGGCAGATCGCGTGGGGTGAGGCCGTGTTTCGCGGCGGCGAGGGTGAACAGCGCGTTCCCCGACGGGGAATCCCCCTGCGGGCTCCCGTCGCCGTAGCGCTGCGCGTTACCATCCACAGTGGACGTTCCGCAGAGGGCGTCGTGTTTGCCGCTCTCGTCGGTGACGACGGTCGCGAGCACCCGAGCCTGGTCCGACAGCAGGGCGATCGCCTCGCCGAGATAGGCGTTCCACTGGACCTTCACCGTGTCCGCGACGTTCAGCCGCTCCCAAGGCTGGTCCGCGTTGAACAGCAGCAGATGCGCGCAGGCGTCGCCCTTGACGTCGGTCAGCCGCAGCTCGGTGCCGCGGGCGAGGACCTTGTGGGTGTAGCCGCCGCCGGCGACTGTCTCGGCCCAGACCAGCTTCGCCGGGTCGATCCCGGGCGGCGGATCCGGCCAGGTGGACGCCGGGATGGCCGGCATCGCTTCGGTCACCGTGCCCGCCTGGGCGCGCGCGTGGTCGCGAGCGCCGTACGTGGTCGATGTCGTGCTCATGGAACCTTCCTTCAGGTCGCGGGGACGGGAACCGTGGTGAGCGCGGAGCGGCGGCGCCAGCAGAGGTAGCCGGTGAGCAGCGCGGCGCCGACGAACTCGATCGGGAACAACAGGACCCAGACGGAACCGGTGCCCGCCAGGTCGTAGATCTCGGCTCGTGGCCAAGCGATGTTGACGATCATCATCGCGCCGTACCCTACTGCCGCGATGTTGACCGGAATAGCCCATCGTCCCAGGGAGAAATGGCCGGGTTCGGCGGTGAAACGCCCTTGACGGCGCCGGATCAGCAGTGGTCCGGTCACCAGGAGATAGGCCAGGTAGACCACGACCACCGACGTGCCGGTGATGGTGCTGAAGATCGTCGGATTCCCCAGATTCAGCAGCAGGAGCCCCATGGCGAGCACCCCGGAAAGCACCGCGGGCGCGATCGGCGTACCGGTGCGGGCGTTGACCGCGGAAAGCCTCCTGGCGCCGGGGAGCGCGCCGTCGCGGGCCATCGAGTAGATCAGCCGGACGGTGCCGGTCTGTATGGTCAGCGTGCAGACGACGACCGCGATCGCGACGTCGGCGAGGAAGACCCGGCCGAGTGTGTCGCCGAAGACGGCCGTGATCACGTACGGCAGGCCTTTCCCGGCCAGTTGCCCGTCGGTCAGGCTCGGTGCCGCCATCAGCGCGGTGACGACGACGGCGAGGCCGCCGACCCCGGAGATCAACAGCGCGCGAAGCACGGCGCGCGGGGCGATGCGGCGGGCGTCCTTGGTCTCTTCGGCGACGGAGGCGGCGGTGTCGAAACCGTACAGAACGTACGCGGCCATCAGTGCCGAAGCGAGAACGCCGCCGGCTCCCGGGCTTTCGCCCGCGGGCTGGAGCACGACCTGCGGGCCGCGGACGGCGAACAGCGCGAGACCGGCGATCAGCACGAGGACGCCGACGAGTTCGGCCGCGACCCCGACGTCGTTGATCCGCGCCATCAGCCGCACACCGCCCGCGTTGATCGCGGTGGTGAGAACGATCAGCAGGGTGCCGAGCAGGACCGCGTTGCTGGCGCCGGTCGGGGAGGTGATCGCCGGATCCCCGCCGACGAGCTGGAACCCGCTCCAGACCGACGGGAGGACGACCTGCAACGCGATCGCGGCCCCGGCGAGCGCCACGACGCAGCCCACCAGCATCATCCAGCCGGCGAGCCACCCCGCGAATCCGGGGGAGAGGTGTTTCGCCCACTGGTAAACCGATCCGGCCAGCGGGAATCGGGCCGCGAGTTCGGCGAAGTTGAGCGCGACGAGCAATTGCCCGGCGATCACCAGCGGCCATGTCCAGAAGAAGAGCGTGTCGCCGAAGGAATAGCCGAAGGCGAACAGCTGGAACACCGTGGTCAGGATGGAAACGAAGGAGAAACCGGCGGCGAAGGCGGAGAAACCGCCCAGTGTCCGGCGAAGTTCTTGGCGGTACCCGAAGGCGGAAAGGTCCTCGGAAGGCATTGCGGAGGCTCCTGTCTCAAGGGCCGGATTTCGATCGGCTGACCGAAATTAAGCGCGTGCGGGATCCTTCCGATCTCCGCCGGGTAAGCGCGGTGTTAACAGATACCGGATTCGGTAACCTGGGCCGACCGCCGGACGTAACAAAGATCTTCGCGGAGAAATGGCAGGATCGGATAGATGACGAAAACGACCGGGGTGGGCAGGCCGAGAGCCAGCGGCGCCGCCGCGAGCAAACGGGAGGCGCGGTTCGCCGTCTTGGACGCGGCGGGAGAGCTGTTCACCGGCGCCGGGTACGCGGCGACGACCACGCGGGCCATCGCCGAACGCGCCGGACTGCGCCAGGCGTCGCTCTACTACCACTTTCCGTCCAAAGAGGACATTCTCGCGGCGCTGCTGGAGGACACCGTCCGGCCGTCACTGGACGTCGCGGGCGGTCTTTCGGCCAAGCTCGCGCCGGTCGGCACGCGGCTGTGGGCGCTGGCCTACGCGGACATCCACTTGCTCGGCAGCGCGCGGCACAACCTGGGCGCCCTGTACTTGCTGCCGGAGATCTCGTCGCCGCGGCTGGCGCGATTCCGGGCCGAGCGGGCGGAGCTCAAACGCGTCTACGGCTCGCTCGTCGCGGCGGCGGGCGTCACGGCCGCTCTCCAGGGGATCCGGACCGACCTGGTGTTCGGGCTCGTCGAGAGCATCGCGATCGTCCGGCGTGACCAGCCGGACCTGGACGTCGAGGCGCACGCCGTCGAAGGGGCCGACGGCGTGCTGAGGCTCGCCGGTCTCGGGGAACCGGACGCCGCGCTGCGCGGAGCCGCGCGGGCGCTGCTGGAGGGCTGAAGGGGACTTTCCCCGCATGTGACGAGACGAAAGCGTCCTTCGCCGCGTGAGATGCGGCGAAGGCGTCCTTCAGCTCTCAGGGTCAGGCGGGGGTGGCGTGGAGCGCCTTGCTCAGCACCGCCACCGTCAGCTCGACCTGCCAAGGCCGGGCACCGCCGTCGCGGAGGACCTGGGCGACCGAATCCTCGCTCAGGTCCGCGGGCGGACGCCAGCAGGTGCGCCGCACCAGCTCCGGCAGCAGCAGGTTCTCCACCGGGAGCCGCCGGTCCTCCGCGATCGCGGACAGCGCCGCGCGGGCCGCCGAAAGCCGGGCGGCGGCGTCGGGATCCTTGTCCGACCACCGGTTCACCGGCGGCGGTCCGTCGGTCTGCTGCGCGGGGGTCGGCAGCTCGTCGGCGGGGAGCGCGCGGGCGGCCTGCAGATGCCGCAGCCAGCTCGCGGTGTACTTGCGCTGGACCCGGCCGCTGAACACCGGCAGCGCCTGCAGCTGGTCGACGGTCTTCGGGTCCGCGGTGACGGCGTTGATGATCGCGCTGTCGGGCAGGATCCGGCTCGGCGCGCGGTCGCGTTTGCGGGCGAGTTCGTCCCGCGCCTGCCACAGTTCGCGCACGGCGGCGAGGCCGCGGGCGCTGCGGATCTTGTGCACGCCGGACGTCCGGCGCCACGGCTCGGCCCGAGGGGCCGGCGGCGGCGCGGTGCGGACGGCCTCGAATTCCTGCTGGGCCCATTCGAGCTTGCCCTGGGCGGCCAAGTCGGCTTCGAGCTTCTCTCTCAGCTCGATGAGCAGCTCGACGTCGAGGGCGGCGTAGTTCAGCCAGTCGACGGGAAGCGGGCGCTTCGACCAGTCGGCGGCGCTGTGGCCCTTCTCCAGCTGGTAGCCGAGGAGGAGCTCGACGAGGGTGCCGAGGGCGACCCGTTCGTACCCGGCGAGCCGTCCGGCGAGTTCGGTGTCGAAGAGGCTCTTCGGGTGCAGGTCGAGTTCGGCGAGACACGGCAGGTCCTGAGAGGCCGCGTGCAGCACCCATTCGGCGTTGTTGAGCACTTCCGCGAGGGGTTCGAGCTGCCCTTCGAGCGGAATGGGGTCGATGAGGAAGGAGCCGGCACCTTCGCGGCGCAGCTGCACGAGATAGGCCTTGGGCCAGTATCGGTAGCCGGACGCGCGTTCGGTGTCCACGGCGATGGCCCCGCTGCCGCCCGCGATCTTCGCGCAGGCTTCTGCGAGGGCGGTCGCGTCGGCGATCACCGGGGGAGTGCCCTCGGCGGGCTCCCGCAGGAGGACCGGTCCACCGGTGTCGTCGGTGCCGGTCTTCGGGTCCGTCTGCGGTTCTCCGGGTCGGTCGCCTTCCATAGGTGAAGACCCTACGGGACGAGCGGGCCGCGCCTGGTCCGCCCGCCCCGCAGGGCTGTTCGCCTTTGTCAGCGGATCACGCCGGCACGCATGGCCAGCGCCACCATCTGAGCCCGGTCACCCGTGCCGAGCTTGCGCCCGATGCGGGAGAGGTGAGACTTCACCGTGAGAGCGGAGAGGCTGAGTTCCTCGCCGATCTCCTTGTTGCTCTGGCCGTCGGCCACGAGCTGCAGCACCTCGACCTCGCGCGCCGAAAGCTCGCGCGGGGTGTTGTCGGTGCCGGCGACCCGGGTGCCGGTGGCCAGGACCGGTGCGACGCTCGGGTCCGCGTAGACGCCGCCCTCGAGCACCCTGCGGACGCCGTCGGTCACTACGACCGGCGATGCCGACTTGAGCAGGTATGCCTGGGCGCCGGCCTGGAACGCCGACCTGACCGCGTACGGGTCGTCTGATGAAGCGAGCACCACTACTCGAGGCCAGCCGTGGCTACGGAGTTCCGTAACCAGCTCGATGCCGCTGCCATCCGGCAGTCCGAGATCGAGGATCGCCAGGTCACAAGGCCCGGTGGCCTGTGCTCGCGCCCTCGCCTCGGCCACCGTGGCGGCCTCGTGGACGGTGCCCGCACCCATCTGTGCGAGTCTTGCTGAGATTGCCTCCCTCAACAGCGGGTGGTCATCGACCACCAACACGGAAAAAAGCTCTTCCCGCGGGTGCGGAACCATGCTCGCCGGCAATGAACCGGCTGGCGTGGATCGGACGGCCTGAGAAATGCCGACGGTAGCCACGTCACTACCTCCCTGGAGTCGGTCGTGCCCCCCGACCGGCACCGGGACTTTCGGCCGTTTAGCCGCGCCAGCTTTAGACCGAAAGTGGTGTCGTCGATGGCACTGTAGCCGCCCTGAGGCCTTCGCGGGGGGATCGAATGGGTATCTATCTCAAACGAGTAGTCACTCAGGGAGTTCGTCGTAACACGATCGGGCTAGTACACAGCCGGTGGCTAACACATCGCCGAAAGAACACGATGGACTTGAGTTACCGGGGCTCGACCGACTGTGCAGATGGGCCGTGCACCTGCCGGTGCCTCTGCCAGGGCGCCTCGGCGAGCGGTGCGGCGGGGGCCGGAAACCGCCTCCGGCATGGGGCTTGATCAACTTTGCGGAGCGCCATGATCGCTTCGCTCAGTGACGATGATGGTAACGCTCCGGAAGCGTCTCGGAGTGCTCGCGATCGGGTTTGATCTTGTTGCGGACGGTGACGGCCGCGTTAGCACGAACGGGGTGGTCCAGACCTCTGAGTGACCGGCTCCTCGCTGGTCGGAGCCGGTCTGGTCCAAATGGCTCCGAAGCGCGGCTTAGTGGCGTACAGACGCTCTGAGGGCCCGCGGGCGGAGCAGTCGAGGAACCCCTGGGCGCTTTGCGCAGCCTCCGTGAGCGTCGCGGCTGTCCGTGAAGGCCTCCTTCCCTACCTTGAGGGTAAGATCNCCCGGGTGCGGGCCGCCGAGGAGCTCCCCGAACCCGCGCAACGCCCGGACCGGGTGGAAGCAAGGGACCTTTAGTGACGCTAGTTTTCCTAGCGCCGCTAGGTGGCCGGAAATCGCAAAATAACCCAAATGCTATGTCTCGATTGCTGGGATCCGGCGTGTCGGGACTGATGCCGAGGGGTGTCGCAAGTCCGTGAAGGCTCCTTGAGGGACCGAGAGTCCCCTCAAGGAGGACTTCACGGACTTGCCGCCGGGTTCGGGAGCACCGGCGCGACGAGGGCTCCTGGGTGATCCCGGTCGTTCTGGCGAGCCCCTCTCGCGGGTACTGCGTCGTGTCTTGCCTGATGTCAGGGAGGTCCCAGTGCATGAAGGCCCCTTCCTGTATTTAGGCGCAAGGAAGAGGTCCGTCTTGTACTGAGGAAGGGGCCTTCACGCGCTGTCGTTGTGGCTGGTGGTGCTACTAAGCCCCGGCCTCTAACGACCCGAGCGCGGCGCCCGCGCGAAGCGGCTCAGGAGGACTGACGCTGCTCGAAGAGGGTCACGCCGACCGGCGGCAGCCCAACGACGCTCGCCATAACCTGGCAGAACGCCTGCCCGTGCGGCCGCAGCGCGGCGTCCGTCGGGGTCCAGGACGCCCGGAGTTCCAGATCGTCGGTGCGCGCGGGCCCGGAGATGTCGCCGAAGCGGGCCGACGACGTCTCGGTGACCGTGCCGCCCAGCGCCGTCCAGTCCGCGCCGGAGCTCTCCAGCGCGTCGGTCAGCCACGACCAGCCCACGGCGGGCAGGAAGGGATCGGTCGCCAGTTCCCGGTCGAGTTCCGCGCGCACGTACATGACCAGCCGCAGGACCCCGTCCCAGCCTTCCTGGCCCTCCGGATCGTGCAGCAGCACCAGCCGTCCCGACGCCAGCACGTCCGCCGGCCCTTCCACTTCGCAGCTCACCGCGTAGGACCACGGGGCGAGGCGCTGCGGCGGGCGCATCGTCTCCAGCTGCACTTCGGGGCGGGGCCGGACCGATTGCAACGCCGCGACGGCTTCACGGAAGAGATCGGGTGCTGACGTCATCGCGGTCACCAACCGACTGTAAGACGCGATCGTCCGGTTCGGGGCGCAGGCGCGCCGAGAGTAAGGCCTCCGAGCGCACATGGCACCATGAACCGTGATGTCTCCTTCAGTCGCTTCTCCCGCGCAGACCGTCCCCACGGCCCGTCGCGCCCTGCCCGGTGCGCCGTTCCTGGCCGCCGCGCGCGGCGAACGCCCGGCCCATACCCCCGTGTGGTTCATGCGCCAGGCGGGCCGGTCGCTGCCCGAGTACCGGGCGCTGCGTGAGGGCACCTCGATGTTCGACGCCTGCTTCGACCCCGAGATGCTCGCCGAGATCACGCTCCAGCCGATCCGCCGTCACGGCGTCGACGCGGCCATCCTCTTCAGCGACATCGTCGTCCCGCTCAAGGCGGCGGGCCTCGACATCGACATCGTCGCGGGCACCGGCCCGGTCGTCGCCGAGCCGATCCGCGACGCCGCGGGCGTGCGCGCGCTGCCGGTGCTGGAACCGGAGCAGGTGGAGCGGGTCGCCGAAGGGGTCCGGCTGCTGGTCGGGTCGCTGGGCGAGACGCCGCTGATCGGGTTCGCGGGCGCGCCGTTCACCCTGGCCTCGTACCTCATCGAGGGCGGGCCGAGCCGCAATCACGAGCACACCAAGGCACTCATGCACTCCGAGCCGGAGCTGTGGCACGAGCTGGCCGGGCGTCTCGCGGACATGGCGATCACCTTCCTCTCCGCGCAGCTCGACGCCGGGGCCGACGCGATCCAGCTGTTCGACTCGTGGGCGGGCGCGCTCTCGGAGCGGGACTACCGCGAGTTCGTCCTGCCGCATTCGGCGAAGGTCCTGTCCGCGGTCGCGGGCTACGGCGTGCCCCGGATCCACTTCGGCGTCGGCACCGGCGAGCTGCTGGTGGCCATGCGCGACGCGGGTGCCGACGTGGTCGGTGTCGACTGGCGGATCCCGCTCGACGAAGCCGTCCGGCGGCTCGGCGGCGGTGTCGTCCAGGGCAACCTCGACCCGGCGCTGCTGCACGCGTCCTGGCCGGTGCTCGAAGCCGAGGTCCGGCGCATCCACGCCGAGGGCCGCGCGGCCGACGGCCACATCTTCAACCTCGGCCACGGCGTGCTGCCCGGCGTCGACCCGGACGTTCTGACGCGCGTGGTCGGGCTGGTGCACGAGCTTCAATGAGCACCATCGCCGTCGTCGGTGGCGGTATCTCGGGACTGACCGCGGCTTACCGGCTGCGGACGCTGCTCGGTGAAGATGCCCGGATCGTCGTCTTCGAGGCGACAGGCTCACTCGGCGGGAAACTCCGCACGGTCGAACTCGCCGGTGAGCGCTACGACGTCGGAGCGGAGGCGTTCCTCGCCCGCCGTCCCGAAGGGCTCGCCCTGGTCCGCGAGGTCGGGCTGGGCGAAAGCCTCGTCCATCCCACCAAGGCCCGCGCCAAGATCCACGCCGGTGGCTCCGTGCTCGGTCTGCCACCGGGCACGGTCATGGGCGTTCCCGCCTCGGCCGACGCGGTCGCCGGGGTGCTGTCGGAGAAGGGCCGCGCGCTGGTCGAGGCCGAGGCGTCGCTGTCTCCGCTGGAATTGCCCGCGGAGGATGTGCCGCTCGGCCCGCTGCTGCGCGAGCGGTTCGGTGACGAACTGGTCGACCGGCTCGTCGATCCGCTGCTCGGCGGGGTCTACGCCGGGGGAGCGGACGGGCTCGGCCTGCGCGCGACCATGCCCGGTCTCGCGTCCGCGATCGATCGCGGCGCGCGCTCGCTCACCGAAGGCGCCGCCTCGCTCATGCCCGCCTCACCGAGTACGGCGCCGGTCTTCGGCACTCTGCTGGGCGGCCTCGGAACGCTGATCGTGCGGCTCGCGGAGCTGGCCCGCGCCGAGGTCCGTACCGGAACCACCGTGACGGCGCTCGAGCGCACCGCCGACGGCTGGAGGGTCGATGACCTCGACGCCGACGCCGTCCTTCTCGCCGTCCCGGCGCCTTCGGCGCGGCGGCTGCTCGACGGTGTCGCAGGAGTGGCCTCGTCGGTGTTCGCCAAGGTCGAACTCGCGTCGATGGCGGTGGTCGCGCTCGCGCTCCCGCCGGGAACCGCGCTGCCGGAGTCGTCCGGGGTCCTGATCGGCGCCGGGGAGCGGGACGCCGCCGGGAAGCCGTTCGCCGCCAAGGCGTTCACCTTCTCCTCCCGCAAGTGGGCGCAGTACGGCGAAGGCCCGGTGCTGGTGCGTGGCTCGGTCGGCCGCTTCGGCGAACCGGGCGCGCTGCACGCCGACGACGACGAACTCGTGCGCGTGGTCCGTGACGACCTGGCCCGGCTGACCGGTGTCACCGCCGAGCCGATCGACACCCTCGTGACCCGATGGGGCGGCGGGCTCCCGCAGTACGGCACCGGGCACCTCGTACGCGTCGAGCGGATCGAACGTGCCGTCGCCGGCGTCCCTGGCCTCGCCGTGGCGGGCGCGACGCTGCACGGCGTCGGGATCCCGGCCTGCATCGCCACCGCCGACGCGGCCGCCCGCCGCATCGCCGGGATCACACCGACCCACGAGGGCTCTTGAGCACCGGCAGTGCCAAGATGGCGGTATGGCGCGGCTGAACTACAACGAGCTCAATGACACCATCCGCTACACCGCCTGGTCGGTCTTCCGGGCCGAGCAGGGCAAGCTCGGCGAAGACCGCGCGAAGGCGACCGCGGAGACCACCGAGTACCTCGACGCGCTGGAGGCGAAGGGCGTCGTCGTCCGCGGTGTCTACGACCTTTCGGGGCTGCGCGCCGACGCCGACTACATGATCTGGTGGCACGCCGAGGAGATCGAGCAGGTCCAGGCGGCGTACAGCGGCTTCCGGCACACGCCGCTCGGCCGCGCGTCGGCGCCGGTGTGGAGCCAGGTCGCGCTGCACCGCCCGGCGGAGTTCAACAAGAGTCACATCCCGGCGTTCCTCGCCGGCGAAGAGGCCCGCAAGTTCATCTGCGTCTACCCGTTCGTGCGCTCCTACGAGTGGTACCTGCTGCCGGACGACGAGCGCCGCAAGATGCTCGCCGACCACGGCAAGGAGGCCCGCGACTACCCGGACGTCCGCGCCAACACGGTCGCGTCGTTCGCGCTGGGCGACTACGAGTGGATCCTGGCCTTCGAGGCCGACGAGCTGCACCGCATCGTCGACCTGATGCGGCATCTGCGCGGCACCGAGGCGCGGCTCCACGTGCGCGAGGAGATCCCGTTCTACACCGGGACGAAGGTGGCCCCCGCCGAGCTGATCGCCCTGCTGCCCTAGTGGACACCCGCGTCTGGACCACGCTCACCGGCGACACCCTCGCCGAAGACGCAGTCGAGATCACCGGCCCCGAGTCGGTGCTGCCCGGCACCTTCCGGGTCGAGGAGGCGGCGGCGACGAGTATCGCCGCGGCGACGCTGGCCGCCGGGGAACTGTTGCGGCTGCGGGGAATCGAGCCGGGCAAGGTCTCGGTCGACACCCGGCACGCCGCCGCGTCGTTCCACAGCGAGCAGTACATCCGCGTCGACGGGGAACCGGTGCAGTTCAGCGCGCCGCTGTCCGGCGACTACCGGGCGAACGACGGCTGGGTGCGGCTGCACTGCAACTACCCGCGTCACGTCTCCGCCGTGTGCTGGGGCCTGGGCGTGCCCGCGACCCGGGCGGCGTTCGAGAAGGTCGTCGCGGCCAAGTCGAAGTACGAGGTCGAGTCGGCGGTGATCGGCGCCGGCGGCGCGGCCGCTGTGCTGCGCTCTCGCGAAGAGTGGCTGGCGCACAAGCAAGGGCAGGCGGCGTCGGCGTTGCCGGTCGCCGAGATCCGGCCGCTCGGGCCGTCGGAACCGGTGCGGCTGTTCGAGTCCGACCGGCCGCTGGGCGGGGTGCGGATCCTGGACCTGACCCACGTCATCGCCGGACCGGTCGCGGGCCGCGTGCTCGCCGCGCACGGCGCCACCGTCATGCACATCGGGTCGGCCCAGCTGCCGACCGTGCCGCCGCTGGCCGTCGACACCGGGATGGGCAAGCTCTCGGCGTACGTCGACCTGGAGACCGAAGCCGGGCGCTCGCGGCTGCGCAAGCTGATCGCCCGCGCGGACGTCGTTCTGCAGGGTTTCCGGCCGGGATCGCTGGTGGCCAAGGGTTTCTCGCCGGAAGCGATCGCCGAGCTCCGGCCGGGCATCGTCGTCGCGGACCTGTCGGCCTACGGCTGGGAAGGGCCTTGGGCGCGCAGGCGCGGGTTCGACAGCCTGGTGCAGATGGCGTCGGGGATCGCCGACGAGGGCGGCAGGACGGCCGGGCTCGACGGCCCGGGACCGCTTCCGGTGCAGGCGCTCGACCACGCGACCGGCTGGCTCACCGCGGCGGCGATCATGACCGCCGTCCGCCGTGCGGCCACCGAGGGCGGCAGTCAACATGTCCGGACCTCGCTCGCCGGGACCGGGGAGTGGCTGAACTCTTTGGGGCGCAAGGAATCCGGGCCCACCGGCTTCGACGGCGGCGAATGGCTCGAAGAGGCCGACAGCCAGCTCGGCCGGGTCACCAGGGTCAAGATGGCGGGCACGCTGCCGGGCTCGAATCCACAGTGGACGGAAGCGACGCACGTGCCCGGAAGCGACCGTCCGGTCTGGTGAAGACCGCATTCAGAGGACTAAACGCGGCGTAGCCAGCTCGTGAACCGGCCCCGGGGCTTGGGTACCTCGCCGCGGTCCACGAGCCAAGCGCCGAAAGCGTCCGCGTAGGCCCGCGCGCGGATCGCGTCGGTCTTCGGATGGCTCGTCGCGTACTCGCGGAACAGCGCGGCGAACCGGTCGCCGAGGGCCTCGGCGAGATCCGGGCGCAAGTAGGTGACCAGCCTGCTCTGCTTGTTCCGCAAGACGTTCGCCTCGATACGGAGCCTGTCCGCGTCGAAGCCCGCCGGGGCGTCGCCTCCCGCGAGGAGCGCCTTCAGCAGTTCGGCCTGCTGGGAGGCGAGCCGCTCCCGGGGCGACGTCACGGCGAGACCGCTTCCCTCAGCGCGGCCAGCTCGGCCGCCAGTTCCGTGTCGGACGGGTAGTCGTCGTCGCGCTCCAGCAGGACACCCGGCGGCTCGGTGCGGCGCCGCAGTTCGCGCAGCAGGTCCAGCACCTCCGGGACCACCGGATGAGCGTGCGTGTCGTGATAGACGCCGTCGCGTTCGACACCGCCCGCCATATGCGTGTACGCCAGCCGCTCCCACGGGATCTCGTCGAGGAACCGTTCGGGATCGGTGCCGAGGTTGCGGGCGTTGGCGTACAGGTTGGCGACGTCGATGATCAGCAGGCAGCCGGTCCGGTCGGTGAGCTCCCGCAGGAACTCCGACTCGGTGAACTCCGCGTCCGGCCAGTCCAGCACCGCCGCGATGTTCTCCAGCGCGAACGGGGCCTCCACGATGGACTGGGCGAGTTTGACGTTGTCCACCAGCACGTCGAGCGCTTCCCGGGTGCGGGGAAGCGGCATCAGATGACCCGAGTCGAGGCCGCCCGCGCGCACGAAGCACACGTGGTCGCTGGCCATCGGCGCGCCGAGCTCGCGAGTGACCTCCGCGAGATGCTCGACGCGCGCGGTGTCCAGCGGTTCGGCCCCGCCCAGCGAGAGCGACACCGCGTGCGGCAGAACCGGCATTCCCTTGTCGCGCAAAGCGACCAGGGTCTCCGGCAGATGCCCGGCGTGCAGGTTCTCGGCGACGACCTCGACCCAGTCGACGCCGGGCAGCCGTGCGATCGACAGGTCCAGCTCGTGCCGCCAGCCGATGCCGATCCCGAGCCTGCCCGGCCCGTCAGCCGCCACAGCCGCCACCGCAGCCACCGCCCCCACCGCAGGAACTGCCACCGGAGCTGCTGCTGCACGAGGAGCCGCCGCCGGACGAACCGCCGCCGAAACCACCGGAGACCGGAGGCGGGATCAGGGCGGCACTCAGTTCTTCGTCCGGGTAGTAGGCGAGGCCGCCGAACGCGACCGCCGCGGCGGCGCCGCCCAGCAGCGCGCCACCGGCCATGCCGGCGTACTCCGGCCCGTTCGGGATGCCGCGCTTGCGCTCCCGTCCGTGGGCGGACCTGGCCCGGTGGAGGATCCGGCCGCCCTCGCTGGTCGGGCGCGGGCCCGACCGCTTGTCCTTGAGCGCGCGGGCGATCAGCGTCGCGAACACTGCCGCGATCAGCAGCGGGATGAGGAAACCGACGGGACGGTCGCCGGAGATCCCGGCGATCAGGCGGACGACACCGAGCACGAGCACGGCGAAGTACAGGAAGAACACGACCTGGCGGATCCGGGGTGACCGGTCCGCGACGACGAGTCCTCGCTCCTCCAGCCCTTTGGCGAGGGCCTGCATCGGGCCCGACAGCCGCAACCGGTCGCGGATGCCGCGGGTCGTGGCGTTGTACCCCGGCTTGGCGCCCTTGGCGACGGCCTTTTCGATCGGGTCGGCGGGCTCGGGGCCGGTGAGCTGGAGCTGCTTCGAGCTGCTGACCCGCAAGGTCCCGCGGTCGACCAGTGCCGCGATGGCCGTGTCGACCACCCGGTCCGGTCCGCCCGCGAGATAGGCGAGTTCGTACACCGTCGGCTCGGGTCCGGTCACGGTGGCGCGCGGTGCCTTGGCACCGAGCTTGACCGCGATCGTCCACACGAGACCGACGGCCAGCGGGAACACCAGCAGGGCGCCATAGATCGCCAGGAACGTGGGTCCGGGTATACCCCAGGTGTCTTCCATCGCACGAGCCTTTCGCGAGCAGGTGGGCTTACCGTAGTCGGACGCTTTTCCGTTCGGTCGTGGTTCCGCGAACCAGTCGGTCAGCCGGGCGAATCGTCCACGACGGTCGTTGGACCGTCATAGGAGCCGCAGGCGGTGACCGTGGTTCGGTCGCGGGCGCGAGATGGCGTCAGGAGCAGGCTCCGCGTGAGCCGTCGATCCGGATGCGCGGCGAGACCGCCCAGCGCCACCGCGCCCGTCACTCCGGTGACGAGCCCTGGGTCCTCGCGCGCCCGGGAAAGCGCCAGCTCGCCCGCTTTCGTCGTCCACGTCTCGCGGTGTGCCCGATCGAGGCAGAGGGTGACGGCGAATGCCGTCGTCGCGACGATCAGCGAGCTCCCGGCGAGCAGCGCGGCCTGCCCGGTGACCACGACGGCCCGGAGAAGCATCGCCATTCCCAGCACGACGAGCACGAGTTGCGCGAGAAGGGCCGCACGCCAGACGAGGTGCAGGCGGCCTTCCGGCAAGGCCAGTCCGTCGGCGAGCAGTTCCGCCCGCAGTGAGCGCATCGGTTCCGACGCGCGCAGCGGACCGCGCACCCTCCCGATCCCCACCTTCGGCAGCGCCTCGGACACCGCGAACGCGAACGGATCGGCGGGCCGGGCGGAAGACCGGCGCAGGACGCCGGCCTTGTCGAGGCGGACCACCTGCCGTTCGAGAGCGGCCGCGACGGCCGTGTCCGTGACCCGGTCGGGGCCGCCGGCGAGGTAGGCGACCTGATGGATCGTCCGTAACGGTTCCCCGCCGTGAGGTCGATTCCGCAGCCATCGGGTACCCGCCAGCGCCACGAGGAGTGGAAGCACCCCGAGCACGACCACGATCTGTTCAGCCACCGCAACCACCTCCGCCGCCACCACCACAGGAAGAACCCCCGCCGCAGGACGACGCTCCACCGCCGCACGACGAACCTACGGCGTACGACGCGCCACCGCCGCAGGTACTCGCCGTGCGGGCGAACACGCCGGCCTTCGTGCCGCCGGTCTTGGTCAACGTGGCCGCGACGACCTGGTCGGGGAAGGCCCGCAACCCGTGGAGGGCCACCTGCCCGGCCGTGGTGCGCCCCAGCCCGCGGTCCCAGTCGCCGTAGTGGAGTGCCAGGCCACCGGCGGCCGTCGCCCGGCCCGTGCGGTCCGGCCGTTGCCGCCACACGACCAGGCCGATCGCGCCTGCCACGACGATGACCAGGACGACGAGGGCGCCGGCCGGCCGCTTCAGCGGTATGGCGTTCGCCAGCCTCGCGATCCCCAGCGCGAAGACGGCCACGTACGCGGCGATCGCGTACTGCCAGCCCCTCCGGCGACGGGTTTCGGGAACGAGCAGGCCCCGCCGCTCCAGATCGGCACGCAGTTCCCGGACGGCCTCGTGCCGGGCCATCCTGGAGCGCAGCTCGCGAAGGTCGATTCCGTTGCCGGGCACGAGCGAGACGACCGCGCGCTCGAACGGATCGGCCGGGACCGGCCTGATCGGGTGCAGGAGGCCCCGGCCGTCGGGCCGCAGGAAGTTCCGTTCGAGCAGACCGGCGACGGCGGTGTCGGTGACCCGATCCGCGCCGTCCGCCAGCGCGGCCAGGGGGTAGAGGCCGGGCACCGCCCTGGCCCCGGTGTCACGACGCAGCCACCGTTCGTGCGCCACGGCGAGCACGACCGGCAGTAGGGCACAGACCCCGTACAGCCAGGCGAAAGCCGGTCCGGAGATTCCCCAAGGTTCGTTCATGCGACACCGCCCTCCCCGACGCTGTTCCTGTAATCCGGGAACGCGTCGGAAAGGGCGGTGGTTCGCTTCGTTCGGTTACGACTCGGGAACGAGTTTCAGCGAGATCGAGTTGATGCAGTACCGCTGATCCGTCGGCGTGGCGTAGCCCTCGCCTTCGAAGACGTGCCCGAGGTGGCTGTGGCACGACTTGCACAGCACCTCGATCCGGCGCATCCCCATCGTGGTGTCCTCGCGGAGGAGGACTGCGTCGGTGTCGGCCGGGTCGTAGAAGGACGGCCAGCCGCAATGGCTTTCGAATTTCGTGTCGCTGCGGAACAGTTCGGCACCACAGGCTCGGCACTGGTACACACCGGTGGTCTTGGTGTCGGTGTACTCCCCGGTGAAGGGGCGCTCGGTGCCCGCCTGGCGGAGCACGGCGTACTCGTCGGGGCTGAGCTGCTCCCGCCATTCCTGCTCGGACTTGACCACGCGCGGCGTGGCTCCGACAACGGGTTTCATGCCTTTCACCGGTTCCACGTTACCCCGCGAGCCACGCGATGGCCCGGCCGATGATGTCCCATGCGGTGACCATCACGCCGAGCACGATGAGGACCACGACCAGTGCCGAAACCCACCAGCGCAGCCCGCCGAGACGGTTGCTGGAGTCGGCGAAATCGGAGACACCGTCGAGGCAGGCCTCCACGGTGAAGTTCGGTCCGCAACGTTCGATGCGGTCCAGATGCTCGGCGAAGGCCCGGGCCTCGGGGTCGTGCGGGTCGAGGCCTACCAGGTCTTCCTGGAAGCGAGGATTCTGGCGAGGTCCGAAAGGTCCGCTATCGGCCATACCGGCAACAGTAAGCCACGATCGGCGATTGGCCTACCACCAGCGAGGCGGGTCTCATCACCGCCACGCACCGATTGCTGCTAGTTGCCCTGCGCGCTGCGGGTGTCTCCGGCGATCAGCAGCTGACCGCCACCATCGTCGATGACGCGGACGGTCTTCGCCTCGGAGCCGCCGGATTTGAACGTGAGGTTGATGGTGATGTCGACCGAGCCGTCGGCGTTGTTGCCTTTGTTGGCATTGGCACCCTTGTAGCTGCTCAGCTGCTTCGTCGCCCAGTACTCCTGGTACTTCCCCTGGTCGCCATAGACGGCCTGGGCGTCCGGAGTGAGCATCGCCCAGCCTTCCGGCGTGCCTGCCTTGCTGTAAAAGTCAACAACACGTTCCCCCGCAGGCCGGTACTCGATCTTGCCGCCGCTCGACGACGCGGACGACGAGGGTGCGCTGCTCTTGGAGCCGCTCGACTTGGGCGCCGAGGTGCTGGGCTGCGGGTTCGCCCCGGCGTTGTTCCCGCCCGGGGTGTTGCCCCCGTTGCCCGAATTCAGCACCAGGAACACGATCACGGCGATCACCACGACGGCGGCACCGGCGCCCGCGAACAGGACGGCCTTGCGCTTGGCGTCGGGCTGCTTGGCCGGCGACGGCCGCATCGGGGCGGCCGCGGACGGCGGCGGGCTCATCGCGGCGACCGGGCGCGGCGGCGTGTTCGGCGGTGCGGACGGCGAGCGCATCGGGATGAAGGCGGCCGTCGGCGGGTGGGTCTTGGTGGGTTGCGGCGGAGGCGCCGCGGCGGACTGGGCCGGTTTGTCGGTCCGCTGCCACGGCGGCCGGTCTCCGCCCGGAAGGCCGTGTCCCGGGGTGTCGGGCACGGCCGGCTGTCTGCCGCCGCCCGCTCCGAAGAGCCGGGGCGACGCCGCCGTGCCCGCGTCGGATTCGTTCGCCGCCAGCGCGGCGAGGCGCTCCCGGGCCTCGGCCATGGTCGGGCGCTCGGTCGGCTCGGTGCGCAGGAGGCTCATCAGCAGCGCCGTCGCGGGACCCGCCTGCTGCGGCGGGTTGATCTGGCCGTTCGCGGCCGCGTACAGCAGCGCCAGCTGGTTCGAGCTGTTCCCGTACGGGGTCTGGCCCTCGATCGCCTGGTACAGCGTCGCGCCGAGCGCGAAGACGTCGGAGCTGGGCACCGGGTCCGAGCCGCGCGCCAGCTCGGGCGCGAGATACGCCGGGGTGCCGCCGATCAGGCCGGTCTGGGTGAGCGTCATGTCGCCGGCCGCGCGCGAAATGCCGAAGTCGGTGATCTTCGCCGTGCCGGACTCGTCGATCAGGATGTTCCCGGGTTTGACGTCGCGGTGCACGATCCCGGCGCGGTGCGCGGCGACCAGCGCCGACGCGACCTGCTCGCCGATCTTCGCGACGCGCCCCAGCGGCAGCGTGCCTTCCTCGGAGATGATCGCCGAGAGGCTCGGGCCGTTCAGGTACTCCATCACCAGGCAGGGATCGCCGCCGTGCTCGGCGATGTCGAACACCACGATCGCGTTCGGATGCTGGAAGCGGGCCGCGTTCTTCGCCTCGCGCATGGCGCGCTGGCGCATGTTGTCGCGTTCGGCCTCGGAGACACCCGGCTGCGGGAGGATCTGCTTGACCGCCACCGAGCGCTCGAGGCGGACATCGATGGCACGCCAGACCACCCCCATGGCACCGCTACCAATTTGCTCGACCAGGCGATAGTGCCCAGCGATCAGCTGACCGGTGTCGATGGCGACTGCTCCTGACACGTTCTCCGGGTGATGGTGGCGCTACGCGGCCTGACAGGTCCCGCGCACTCGATCGAGTGTAGCGGGCGGCGGTTTCGGCTCCCCGTCAGCTCGCCGGTGCGGAGGCGGGCAATTCTTCTTCCTCGCTCGAATCGGGCACCGGCCGGGCTTTGCGCCGGAAGACCTTGACGAGCCCGATGGCCCCCGCCGCGGCGAACACGGCGTAACAGATCAGCAGGGCGGGCGGTGTTTCCCCGGTCAGCGCGTCGCCGAGGACGACGACCGCGACCGTCCCCGGCAGGCTGCCGAGCGCGGTCCCGATCAGATACGGGGCGAAACGGACCGATGACACTCCGCACAGGTAACTGAACGGAGCGAACGGCACCATCGGGATCAGCCGTAAGGAGGTGATCGCCAGGACCCCGCCGTCCGAAAGCCTCTCGTTGACCGCGCGGACCTTCGCCCGGTGCAGGTGCCGGGTGACCAGATCGCGGCCGAGTGCCCTCGAAAGAGCGAACGAGAGCGCGGACGCGACCGTGGTCGCCAGGATGCCGACGACGATGCCCGTCGTGGCGCCGAGCAGCAGCCCGCCGGCCAGGTTGAACACGGTGCGCGGGATCGGCGCCACGGTCAGCACCGAATAGGCCAGGAAGAACACCAACGGGGTGGCCGGACCGGTCTCGGCCGCCCAAGCCCGCAGCCCGGCCGGACTCGGGATCGGCAACAGCACCGCCGCCGCCACGAACACGGCGAACACGGTGAGCGCGAGGATTAATCTGGTACGGCCGGACACCACGTCAACCGTACCGTGTCCGCTGTGATCGACACCGAGGCGCTGCGCGTCCAGCCCGAACTCACCGGCGAGAACGTCGTGCTCACCCAGCTCGACGAGACCTACTTCGAGACCGCGTGGAAGGCCCTGCAGGAGCCCGAAACCACCCGGCTGACCGGGACGCACAGCCGGTTCACCCCCGAGCAGATCCGGACCTGGCTCGCCGGGCGGAGGGGCCTCGACGATCGCGCGGACTACGCGATCGTGCGCAGGGAGGATCGCGCGCACGTCGGCGACCTCGCGCTCACCGACGTCGACAAGGACAACCGCTCCGCGTCGTTCCGCATCGCCCTGAACGGCCCGGAGTTCTTCGGCAAGGGCTATGGCACCGAAGCGACCGAGTTGCTGCTGGGCTACGCGTTCGACGTCGTCGGCCTGCATCGTGTCTCGCTGGAGGTCTTCGACCACAACCCGCGGGCCCAGCGCGTCTATGAGAAGGCCGGGTTCGTCCGCGAGGGGCTTCAACGACAGGCGCTGTGGTGGGACGGCGAATGGCATGACGTCGTCACGATGGCAATCCTGAAGACCGATCCCCGGCCCTGATCGGCGATACGGTGTGCGCATGCCCAAGAACGGTGAGCCGATCGAGGTCGAGGCGGGCGAGCGCAAGGTCCGGGTGTCCAGCCCGGACAAGGTGTACTTCCCGGCCCGGGGTATCACGAAGCGCCAGGTCGTGGAGCACTACGTCGCGGTCGGGGAGCCGTTGCTGCGCGCGATCGGGGAGCGGCCGACGACGCTGAAGCGCTACGTCGACGGCGTCGAGGGCGAGTGGTTCTACGCCAAGCGCGTGCCGAAGGGCGCCCCGGAGTGGGTGGAGACCGCGAAGATCACCTTCCCGTCCGGCCGGACGGCCGAGGAGGTCTGCCCGACCGAGCCCGCCGTGTTCGCCTGGGCGGCGAACCTGGGCACCTTCGACTTCCATCCGTGGCCGGTGCGGCGGCCCGACGTCGACCATCCCGACGAACTCCGCATCGACGTGGACCCGCCGGACGAGGCGGGCTTCGCCGACGCGGTCGCGGTCGCGGGCGTGGTGCGAGAGGTCCTCGACTCGGCGGGCCTGGTCGGCTACCCGAAGACCTCGGGCGGCCGCGGCGTGCACGTCCTGGTGCGGATCCGGCCGGAGTGGGACTTCATCGACGTGCGCCACGCGGTGATCGCGCTGGGCCGCGAGGTCGAGCGCCGGATCCCGGACAAGGCGACCATCGCGTGGTGGAAGGAAGAGCGCGGCGGCCGGGTCTTCATCGACTACAACCAGGCCGCGCGCGACCGCACGGTGGCTTCGGCCTGGTCGGTCCGCGGCACCCGGCGGGCGACGGTGTCGACGCCGCTGACCTGGGATCTGCTGACCGAAGTGGACCCGGACGACTTAGACGTCCTCACCGCGGGAGCCTTCTATCGCGAGCACGGTGACCTGCACGCGCCGATGGACGAGCAGGCGTTCGGCATCGAGACGCTGCTGGACTGGTACGTGCGGGACGAACGCGACCACGGCGTCGGCGAGATGCCATATCCGCCGGACTACCCGAAAATGCCCGGCGAGCCGAAGCGCGTCCAGCCGAGCAAGGCGCGCGACGACACGGCGTAGCACGCACCAAGTGACGACGCGTGCGGCGTCGGTGACCGATTTACGTCTTTCCTTCGTTTTGCTCGCGGAGTGATTGCGCTTTCGTGTCGATCCAGAAACCTGTTACCGCTCCGCCGTGGACCGATACGAGACTGTGTGACGCGTGGGACTCAGCCGTAACGCAGGGCCTCCTGCCAGCGACATTTCCCTCCGAACACTAGGCTGGGGGAGACGAAGGAGTGCCCGTGGACGACCTGATCGCCTTTCTCGCCGCGCGTGTGGGGCAGCGCCAGGCGTTGATCATGCAGGCGGTCAAGAAAACCGAGAGCAACGAATCGCTCAATCGCGGTGAGACCAAGGTCGTCATCGAAAAGAAGATTCGTTCGCTCAACGACATCGAACTCGACACGGTCAATCAGATGATCAACGAGATCGAAGCGACCCGGCGGCTCCTGCAGGCACACCGCACCACGGTCTCGGAGAAGGTTCCCGGATTCCCCTTGTACGGCAACGAGTACTGGTGCGAGACGTGCCATGTGCCCGCCGACGAGGCCGGGACGAACTGGTGTTTGACCCTGCGGCTGCTGGCCCTGCCGCACGCCGACCACCCGGACTACAGCGAGCGCTGGCGTCCCTGAGCGGGGAATGCCCGCCGGGTCCGGACACGTTGACCCGAAGGTGATCACGCTTTCCGTACTGGACCGGTCCCCGACCCGCCGCGGCGGCGGCGCGCCCCGCGCCCTGCGGGACACGGTCGCCTTCGCGCGGGACATCGAAGCGCTCGGCTACCACCGGTTCTGGGTGTCCGAACATCACAGCGTGCCCGGTGTCGCGGGTTCGGCGCCCACGGTGCTGGCGGCCGCCGTCGCCTCGGCGACCGAACGGATCCGGGTCGGCACCGGCGGCGTGATGCTGCCGAACCACCGGCCCCTCGTGGTCGCGGAACAGTTCGGCGTGCTCGAATCACTCTTCCCCGGGCGGATCGACATGGGACTGGGCCGGTCGGTCGGGTTCACCGGCGGGGTCCGGCAGGCGCTCGGGCACGAGAAGGACGACGCCGACCGCTTCGGTGACCAGGTTCGCGAGCTGCTGGGCTTCCTCGTGGGTGACCAGACGACCTATCCGGGTGTGCACGCCATTCCCGCGGAAGGCCTGCGCGTGCCCGCGTTCCTGCTGGCCACCGGTGCCGGGGCGCGGCTGGCCGCGGAACTGGGGCTGCCGCTGGTGATCGCGCCGGTCCGGGGCGAGGGTCCGCTGCTCGAAGCCATCGACGGCTATCGCTCCGGATTCCGCCCGTCCGCACAGGCGTCGCGGCCGTACGTCGTGGTGTCGACGGCGATCGCGGTCGCCGAGACGGCCGAACGGGCACGGCGGCTGCTGATCCCCGAAGCGTGGTCGACGGTCTACTCGCGGACGCACGGCGTCTTCCCGCCGTTGTCGCCGGTGGAAGAGATCCTCGCCGGGCCGCTGCCGGACCGCGACCGGGAACGGCTGGACCGGGCGCTCGACGGTCAGCTCGCCGGCACCCCGGACGAGGTGGGCGACCGGCTGACCGATCTCGTCGCCAAGACCGGAGCCGACGAGATCCTGGTGACCACCAGTACTTTCGACCAGGCGGAGCGGCTGGATTCCTATCGCGCGCTGGCCGAGGTCGCCGGACTTCGCAGCCTGGCCGCCGTCTCCTGACTTTTGCTAGTGTCACGGCCATGACTGCCGGGTCGGCCTCGTGCCGTGAGCGGACGGGTTCCCCGGCCGCCGCTTGATCTCCGCGCGGGCACGAAGCCCGCCCTCCCGTATGTGTCCTTCTGTTGTGGACCATGCGCGGAGAGGAGGTGAATCGCATGTCTCCCACCGAAAACTGGCGCGAGTTCGTCGCCGCGCACGCCGACGGCGGCGTCCTGGACGGTGTCGTCACGCGGGTGCTGCCCTTCGGCGCGTTCGTCGAAGTGGCCCAGGGGATGGAAGGGCTGCTGCCGACCGTCGGCGGAACCGGCCCGCTCACCGCCGGTGCGGCCGTCGCGGTACGGCTGGACAAGCTGGACGTCCAGAACCGGCGGTTCAGCCTGATCCTGGCCTGACCCGGCGCATTTCGTCCTCTGGATGCGTTCCTTGCACACGCNAATGCGGTAGTTGCGCGTGCAAGGAACGCATCCAGAGGACTGATTGCAGCGAGAAAACCTAGAGGCGCAGCAGAAGCTGGGTGAGGATGCGTTGTGCGGGGTCGTCCAGGTCGATCCCGCACACCTCGCCGGCGCGGCGCACCCGGTAGCGGACCGTGTTCGGGTGGATGTTCAGCTCACGCGCCGCTTTCCGGACGTCGCCGAAAGCGTCGAGGTACGCGAGTACGGCGGGCACCAGGATGCCGCCGTGCTCGGCGTCGTGGGTGATCAGGTCGGTCAACCGCGGATCGCGGATCCTCGGCTGCTCACCGAGGAACGCGAGCACCTCCGAGAGCAGGACCTCGGCGCGGACGTCGGCCAGTGAGGCGACGTCCGCGGTCCCGTGCCCGCGCGCCATCGTGGCCAGCACGCGGTCCGCGTCGCCGCGCGAGGCCGCCGCGTCGGAAAGACTGGGGACCACACCGCCCAGCGCCGCGCGCACCCGGACGTCGAGATGCCGTTGCGCGGTGCCGGCGATTTCCTTGGCCAGCGCCAGGATCCGCGCTTCGGCGTGCTCGGGGAGGTCGGGAAGGAGCGCGTAGACCCGGCCGCCGATCACGCTCACCAGCGCGCTCCGCCGGTACGCGGCGGTGTGCACGGTGATCAGGTGCACCAGCTCGGCGCGCCGCAGCTGCCGGTCGGTCGCCGCCCGGTCGCGAGGGAGCGAGAACGCCAGCACCACGGCGGGTTTCCCGGGATCCGCGCCGATGTCGTCGGCGACGGACTCGGCGTCGACACGGCCGTCGAGCAGGCCCGCCAGCAGATCCTCGCGCAGCCGGAGCTCGGGGCTGGGCAGCGTCCGGTGGCGGATCAGCTGCGGTGCCAGCGCCCGGCTCGCGCCGAGCAACGCGACCTCCGCGCTTTCGGTGAGCGGATGCGCGCCCTCCTGGACCCAGATCGTGCCCAGCGGCTGCGATCCGGCGTGGATCCCGGCCGCGATCCGCCGCCGGATGCCGAGATCGGGCCGCTCGTCGATGCGGACAATGCCCTCACCGGCGCGAAGACGCTGGTAGACGCCCCATTCGCGCAGCATCGCGAGGTAGCGTTCCGGGCCTTCGCGGCCGAGGATCGAGAGCCTGCGCAGCTCGTCCACCTCGTCGCCCGCCCGCGAATAGGCCAGCACCCGGCTCGCGGTGTCCTCGATGCTGACCAGGCCGCCCGTCAGCGTCGCGATGGTCTGCGCGAGCGAGAACAGATCGCCCAGCACCTCGCCGCTGTCCGCCTCGCCACCCGCGCGAGCCGCGTCGACCACGCCCCTGGCCAGGGCTTCGACCTGCTCCCAGCGTGCCTCGTGGCCGACCTCGATCAGCGCGATCCCCGCGTCGGTCGCGACGTTCACGACGGCCATGCCGTTCTTGACCGCGACGGCGGCCGCGCCGGACCGTCCCGCCGCCCGGATCGCACCCGCGGCGGAGCGTCCGCGAGCGCCGATCACCAGGACGAGGTCACCCGGATGGGCGTCGGGCGGATCCTCCGGATCGTGGATGACGACGTCCTCCACTCCGACGCCGAGCCCGCCCGGGGCCGCGAGCACCCTGACCAGCGGTTCCCCGAGCGTGGCGAGGATGTGCCGCAGGGAAGCGCCGGTGGTTGCCTGAGCAGTCGTCTTGATCACCGATTAAGCCGATCGGACAAGATGGTCACCCTGATTCTAGCCAGTCGAACAAGCCGTCGTGGAGCCGTCGGGTCTACCGTTCGGGGTGAGACCTCTACCCGGCGAAGTGCAGTCAGGAGCAGTCAGTGGACGCCGTGACCCAGACCCCCGCCCCGAAGAACGAGCCGGTGCTGAACTACGCACCGGGCAGCGCTGAGCGCGCTGAACTCGAGGGCGCGCTCAAGTTGCTGGGCAACGCCGACCCGATCGACATCACCGCGACCATCGGTGGTGAGCAGCGCAAGGGCGGCGGCGAGAAGATCGAGGTCGTCCAGCCGCACAACCACAAGGCGGTGCTGGGCGTCATCCACAGCGCGACCGCGGAGGACACCCGCGACGCGATCGCGGCGGCCAAGGCCGCCGCCCCGGGCTGGCGCGCGCTGTCCTTCGACGACCGCGCCGCGATCATCCTGCGTGCCGCCGACCTGCTGGCGGGCCCGTGGCGCGCCAAGCTGAACGCCGCCACCATGCTCGGCCAGTCGAAGACCGCCTTCCAGGCCGAGATCGACTCCGCCTGCGAGCTGATCGACTTCTGGCGTTTCAACGTCGCGTTCGGCCGTCAGATCCTCGCCGAGCAGCCGGTCAGCTCGCCCGGCATCTGGAACCGGATGGAGCACCGCCCGCTCGAGGGCTTCGTGTACGCCATCACCCCGTTCAACTTCACCGCGATCTCCGGCAACCTGCCGACCGCGCCCGCGCTGATGGGCAACGTCGTGCTGTGGAAGCCGTCGCCGACGCAGAGCTACGCCGCGCACATGCTGATGCGGCTGCTCGAAGAGGCGGGCATGCCGCCGGGCGTCATCAACCTGCTTCCGGGTGACGGCAAGGCCGTCTCCGAGGTCGCCCTGACCCACCGCGACCTGGCCGGGATCCACTTCACCGGTTCCACCGCGACCTTCCAGCACCTGTGGGCCACCGTCGGCGCCAACATCTCCGGCTACCGCACGTACCCGCGCCTGGTCGGCGAGACCGGCGGCAAGGACTTCGTGCTCGCGCACGCCTCCGCCGACGTGGACGTCCTGCGCACCGCGCTGATCCGCGGCGCCTTCGAATACCAGGGCCAGAAGTGCTCGGCCGCGTCCCGCGCCTACGTCCCGCGTTCGCTCTGGGCGAGCCTGAAGGACGAGCTGGTCTCCGAGACCGAGGCCATCACCTACGGCGACGTCACCGACCTGGACAACTTCGGTGGCGCCGTGATCGACCGCCGCGCCTTCGACAAGCACGCCGCCGTGCTGAAGAGCGCCGCTGAGGACGCCGAGATCGAGGTCATCGCCGGTGGTACCGCCGACGACAGCGTCGGCTACTTCGTGCGCCCGACGATCCTGGTGTCGGACAACCCGAACCACGAGATCTTCCGCACCGAGTACTTCGGCCCGATCCTCGCGCTGCACGTCTACGAGGACGAGGACTTCGACAACGTCTTGAAGCTGGTCGACGAGACCGCCGACTACGCGCTCACCGGCGCGGTCATCGCGAACGACCGCACGGCCGTCGCGAAGGCGTCCGAGGCGCTGCGCTTCGCCGCCGGCAACTTCTACGTCAACGACAAGCCGACCGGTGCGGTCGTCGGCCAGCAGCCCTTCGGCGGCGGTCGCGCGTCCGGCACCAACGACAAGGCCGGTTCGGTGTTCAACCTGCTCCGCTGGACGAGCCCGCGCTCGGTCAAGGAGACCTTCGTCCCGCCCACCAGCGTCCGTTACCCCCACCAGGGCTGAGTTCTCCAGGAGTCCGTGATGTTGCGTGCCCCGTTGCTCGCCGCCGCTCGATCCCAGCGGATGCGCAAGCTGGTCGAGGTCGTCCCCGCCACCCGATCGGTGGTAGGCCGGTTCGTCGCCGGTTCGAAGACGCCCGACGCCGCCAGGGTGGTCCGCGAACTGGCCGACGACGGCCTCCGGGTCACCCTCGACCACCTCGGCGAGGACACCACCGACGCCGAGCAGGCCGCGACGACCGTCCGCGCCTACGAGGAACTGCTGACCGCGCTGGCGGCCGACGGCCTCGCGTTCGGCGCGGACGTCTCGGTGAAGCTGTCGGCCGTCGGGCAGTTCCTGCCGGCCGACGGTGAGAAGGTCGCGCTGGAGAACGCCCGCAAGATCTGCGCGGCGGCCGAGGCGGTCGGTGCCACGGTGACCCTCGACATGGAGGACCACACCACCACCGACTCGACGCTGGGCATCCTCAAGGAGCTGCGCACCGAGTACCCGTGGGTCGGCGCGGTGCTGCAGGCCTACCTGCGGCGCACCGAGCAGGACTGCCGCGACCTGGCGACCGAGGGTTCCCGCGTCCGGCTGTGCAAGGGCGCGTACGCCGAACCCGAGGAGGTCGCGTTCCAGGACAAGTCCGAAGTGGACAAGTCCTATGTGCGCTGCCTGAAGATCCTCATGCGGGGCAAGGGTTATCCGATGGTCGCCTCGCACGACCCGCGGATGATCGCGATCGCCGAGAAGCTCGCGGCGGACGCGGGCCGCAAGGCGGACGACCACGAGTTCCAGATGCTGTACGGGATCCGTCCCGAGGAGCAGCGCCGGATCGCGGGCGACGGCAAGACGATGCGCGTCTACGTCCCCTACGGCGACGAATGGTACGGCTATTTCATGCGCAGGCTGGCGGAACGCCCGGCGAACCTGGCGTTCTTCCTGCGCGGACTCGCCACCCGGGGCTGACCCGGTCACCGGTGGCACTGGTCCGCTGAAAGTCAAAGGGGCCCTCACCGTGACCTTGTCACCCGGCTTGACCTGCCAGGCGATGATGTCGGCCTNTGTGTTCCGGGTCACAATTCAAAGAATTCTCATCTTCTTCGCGAAACCCGCCGGGAAGGGCCCCTTCTCCATACGCGTCAGGCCTCCTGGGCCTCTTCCTTGAGCTTGTCCATGTCGATGTCGCGCGCCTGCTGGATGAGGTCTTCCAGCGTCTTCTCCGGGAGGGCGCCCGGCTGCGCGTAGATGACCGTCTTGTCGCGGATCACCGCGAGGGTGGGGATCGAACGCACGTCGAAGGCCGCGGCCAGCTGCTGCTCGGCCTCGGTGTCGACGCTCGCGAACACGATGTCGTCGTGGTTCTCCGACACCTTCTCGTAGGTCGGCGCGAACTGACGGCACGGCATGCACCAGCCCGCCCAGAAGTCGATGATGACGAAGTCGTTCTCGGAAACGACCTGGTCGAAGTTGGCGGCGGTCAGCTCCACAGTGCTCATGCCCGGCGTAACGAATCGGGCGGGACGCGCATTCCCGCGAGTGCGCGTAGCGTCTCGGATGGAGCAACCCACGTTTCGCAGGAGGCGCACATGGCCGACGGGGACATCCTCAGCCGGATCGACGAGCTGGTCATCGAGGAGCACGAGCTCCGTTCGCGGGCGATCGGCACCGGGCTGAGCTCGGACGACCGGTCCAGGCTCGCGAGTGTGGAACAGCAGCTGGACCAGTGCTGGGACCTGCTGCGGCAGCGGCGGGCGCGCGTGGAGTTCGACGAGGATCCGGACCAGGCTTCGGCGCGGCCGATCTCCGAGGTGGAGTCTTACCGGCAGTAGCGGGTGCTGGGTCTCGTGAGTGGTAAGGACGGTTCTAACCGTCCTTACCGCTCACGAGTCGTTCAGGCGGGGCAGAGGGTCCCGTCGACCGGGATCTTGCCGTCGATCAGGAAGGCCCGCGTCGCGTCCGCGACACACGGCGAGAGGCTCAGCGCGCCGTGCCCGGCACCCTGCCAGGTGATCGTCACCGCGCTCGGCATCTGGTCGGCCGCCCGGCCGGTGCCCTGCTCCGGAGTGACCGGGTCGGTCGCGGTGCCCGCGACGAGCATCGGCGGGGCGCCCGGCGCTCCCGCGGGCGGGAGCGGTTCGCGGCGTACGGGCCACGGGCTGCACCAGGCCAGCTGTTGTGCGGCGAAGACACCGAACTGCGGGTACTTGTCGCGCAGGGTCGTGGTCGCGCGCGTGAGTTCCTCGGCCGAGAGCCGGGTCGCGCTGTCGTTGCATTTGGTCGCGAGCGTGCCGTCCAGCCGCGAAGGCCGCGCCTTGGTGTCCTTCAGCACGGGCTCGGCGAACGCGGCCAGCGGCGTGACGTCGCCGGTCTGCGCGGTCTTGAGCGCCTCGGCGAGTTCCACCCAGCGCGAGCGCTGCGCGAGCCCGGAGTAGATGGCGTACAGCGCGATCCCCGGGGTGATCTGCTCGCCGTCGGTGGTCGTCGCGGACGCCGACCGGAGCCGGTCCGCGACGGCGGTCACGGCCGAGCGGGCGTCGCCGATCGGGCAGCCCCTCGCGATGCAGTCGGCGCCGAACGCGTCGAGGGTCGCCTGCGCGCTCGCGGCGACGCCTTCCTGCGTGGCGGCCGCGTCGGGGGCGGGGTCGGGCAGTCCGTCGAGCATGACCCGGCCGACCTGGGCGGGGAACCGCACGGCGTATTCGGCGAGGACCTTCGAACCGTCGCCGCGGCCCAGCGCGTGCAGCTTGTCCAGCCCCAGTTGCTCGCGGAGTTCTTCGAGGTCGCCCGCCGCCCGCCAGCTGTCCATCGCGACCTGCGAGTCGTCCAGCTCGATGGCGCACTGCTGCCCCGCCCGGCGTGCCGCGTCGACGACGCCTTCGAGGTCGGGGGCGGCCGGATCGGCGCCGAGCAGGTCGGTGCGGATCTCCGCCGGGATGCACTGCACCGGCATGGACGTCCCCGTCCCGCGCCGGTCCACGCCGATCAGCGAGAACTTCTGCAGGAACTCGGGCGGCAGCGTCGCGGCCAGCCGCGCGGCGTACAGCGACCCCGGCTCGCCGTCGACGTCGTTGACCACGACGAGCGGGATCGGCCCGCCCCCGGTCTTGACCACCGAAAGCCGCGAGAGCCCGCGACCCGGCAGGTCCGGCGCGTCGAGCGTGGTCGGCACCCTGGCGCAGGAGAACTTCAGCGTGTCCGGCACGGACGGCTGACCCAGCCGCTGCCGGGTCGCCTCGTCGCAGTCCTCCCATTTGATCGACGGCGACCGGGGTTCGGCGAGCGGTGGCAGCGGTACCTGCTGCGCCGTCGTCGGACCACCGGGATTCGGCTTGCCGTCGTTGTCGATCACCGCGGGCCGGACCGACGGCCCGGCGGTGCAGCCCGCGAGCACGGCCGTCACCACGGTGGTCGTCAGGATCAGCCGTGGCGTGCGGCGGGCGGTGCTCACGGGCTGGTCCTCACTTCCAAGGCATGACAAAAGCTCGGAACAGAGCTTCGCAGGTCGGATGTCAGGACACGGTTAGCGGGTGCGTTTCACCTCGCCGCGGAACACCGCGTCCAGGTCGTAGCGGGCGACCTCCTCGAGCTGGGCATAGGTGCAGGAGGACGGCTCGCGGTCGGGGCGCCAGCGTTTGAACTGCGCGGTGTGCCGGAACCGCGACGGAAATCCGGCCTCCGTGTGCTCGTAGCCGACCTCGACCACCTTCTCCAGCTTCAGCGGCACCCACGGGGCTTCCTTGGCCTTCCACCGGGTGATCCCGCCGGGGATCCGCTGGTTCTCGCGCACGTTGTCACCCAGCCAGGGGTGATCGGTCCCGTCGGTGATCAGCGGCGCCAGCTCCTCGGCCAGCTCACGCCGCCGGGTGACCGGGAACGAACCGACGACGCCGGGATGGTGCAACACGCCGTCCTCGTCGTAGAGCCCGAGCAGGAACGAGCCGACCAGCTCGCCCGGTTCGCCGTCGACGTGCCAGCGCAGCCCGGCGAGCACGCAGTCGGCGGTGCGCGAGTGCTTGTACTTCAGCAGAACACGTTTGCCGGGTGTGTACGGCTCGTCGAGCGGTTTGCCGATGACGCCGTCGAGCCCCGCACCCTCGAACAGCGCGAACCAGTGCCGCGCGATCGCCGGATCCGAAGTGGCCGGAGTCAGGTGGACGCCGTCGGAGGCCAATTTCTCCAGCCGCTCCCGCCGCGTCGACGTCGGTTCGTCCAGAAAGGACTCGTCGCCCAGCGCCAGCAGGTCGAACGCGACGAACTCCGCCGGGGTCTGCTCCGCCAGCAGCTTGATACGGCTTTCGGCGGGGTGGACCCGGTCGGTGAGCGCGTCGAAGTCCAGCTTCCCGTCCCTGGCGACGACCAGTTCGCCGTCCAGCACGATCCGCTCGGGCAGCGCCGCCTTCAACCGCTCGACGACCTCGGGAAAGTACCGGTTGAGCGGCTTCTCCGACCGCGACTGCAAGGTCAGCTCGTCACCGTCGCGGAACACCAGGCAGCGGTACCCGTCCCATTTCGGCTCGAACAGCAGCCCGCCGGAATCGGGGATCGCTTTCGCCGGTTTGGCGAGCATCGGTTTGACCGGCGGAGTCAGGGGAAGCGACATGACGGCCATTCTTGCCGCACCGAGCCGGTCAGCGCACCCGCTGCGGTGCTGCCGTGTCGAGTTCGATTCGGACGGCCGTCGGCAGGACGTCCACCCCGAGCGACTCCCGCGCGCGGGCCAGCACCGTGCTGTCGAGCTGCTCCCAGACCCGTTTCAGGTCGGTGCCCTCGACGAGCCAGAGCGTGATCCGCAACGCCGGATTCTCCTTGTCGCCGACCGCGCGGACCCGGGCGCGCCCGACCCCGTCCACCCTCTCCGCGTCGGCGCGGACGGCCTCGGAGATGGCCGAGGAGGTCACCACGAGGTCGTCGTCGAGTTCGAGGTCCGGACGGCCTTCCGGGCGCAGCGACCGGAAGAACCACCACAGTCCCAGCCACAGCAGGAGAACGCCGAGCACGATCGCCCCGATCCGGGAGGCGAGTGCGTGCCGCGACAGCCAGTCGAGGGCGATCGGGTCGACGAGCGGCCTGCCGGCGCGGTGCGTGCCGAGCCAGCCCGCGCCGACCACGAGCGCCGCCGCGCCGCCGAGCAGCGCGACGAGTCCGATGAGGACGGTCAGGGTCCGTTCCGTGCCGGTGGACCGGCCGAGTGCCTTGGCGGAGACCGAACGGGTCATCGGCGGTCCTTCGGGGAGTCGACGACGACCGAGACCTTCGGCCGCCGCAGCAACGGGACGTCGTCGAGCAGACCGGAGACCGTCGCCAGCAGCCGCGGACGCAGCTCGCCTTCGGTTTCCAGCCTGCTCGTCGCGCGGACACGGATCTTCTTGGCGGTGGCCGTGACCTTCGCGCCCGCGACGTTGTCCTGCGCGCGCACGGTCACCCCGACCAGCCTCGCCAGGGAACGCGGTGATGTGGTCACACTGACCTCGTTCGCCGGATCGGTCAGCCGGATGGCACGCCGCCCGGCCGAGGCCGCCGCCAGGATCAGCAACAGCCCCAGGACCGCGACGGCGATCGCGAGATACCGGACCGGGGAAGCGTTCCAGGACTGCTCCGCGAGCGTGTCGCGCCAGTCGTCCCACGGGAGGAACAGCGGGCCCCGCCCCGGCCGCCACCAGCCCCAGCCGACCTCCAGTGCCAGCAGGACCCCGGCGGCGGCCAGCGCCAGCCCGATCAGGGCCGACAGCAGGCGGACGATCAAACGCATACCGGTTGCTCCTTCTAGCGGACGCGGGGCGCGATGTCGGGCAGAAGCGCGGAGACCGTCACCGAGATGTCCCGCACCTGGTACGAGGTGATCCGCTCGACCTCCTCGGTGACCCTGGCGCGCAGGTCGCCGACGATCCGCCGCACCGGCGCCGGATAGTTCAGCGCCACGTCGAGCACGAGGTCGACGTCGTTGCCCTCACCGCCGACCTTCGCGCTCGCGCCGTGTGTCCCGAGCCCGAGCCCGGCGATGCGCCGCTCCGCGCGCGTGATCCCGTCGACCTGGTCCGCGGCGTGCTGCGCGATCTTGCGGACCACGGACGGCGAGATGGTGAGGGTGCCGCGATCCTCGGGTTCGGGCGGGACGGTCATTTGTCGCGGCCCCGGCCGAACAAGTCGCCGAGGTCGAGTTCGCCGTCGAGCACGCGGCCGAGGACGAGGCCGATGACGCCGACGGCCAGCGTCACCAGGAACGCGGTGAAGCCCTGGGTCGCGGCGAGGCCGAGGATGAGGCCGGCGAGCAGGCCGGTCTGGGTCCCGTTCATCACTCGACCCGCGAGGTCTCGGTCTCGCCGCCGTTCTCGTCGGGCAGGTGGATGTCGTTGACCGCGATGTTGACCTCGATCACCTCGAGGCCGGTGATCTGCTCGACCTGGCCGATCACGTTGCGGCGCACCGCCCGCGCGACGTCGACGATGCGGGCGCCGTACTCGACGACCACGTCGAGGTCGATGGCCGCCTGCTTCTCGCCGACCTCGACCGAGACACCGGACGTGGTGACCGTGCCGGAACCGGGAATGCGCTCGCGGATCGCGCCGAAGGCCCGCGAGACCCCGCCGCCCAGCGCGTGGATCCCGGTCACCTCGCGGGTGGCGAGACCCGCCACCTTCTGCACCACCACCGACGAGATCGTGGTCTTGCCGGCGGCTCCTTCCTCGTTGAGGGACGCCCCCGCCACGGGGGTGTCGGGCTTGCTCGCGCTCGGCTGCGCCATGAAGTTCGCTCCTTCTCGGCCTGTGCCGCGCGACCTGCGCGCGCGACGGTCTCTACGCTCTCACCGACCAGGACACGCGCGCATGCCGAGCCGTCACGCGATGTCCCCCGGATGGGGTAATCAGTTCCGGGATCGGTCCGCGGGAAGCCGGGGGAGGTCGCGTCCCGGGCCGGGTGAAGGGGACTTTCCCCGCGTCCGTTGAGGGGAAAGTCCCCTTCACCCCGCGGGTGTTCCGGATTCAGTCCGGGTGGACGTCGACGACGTGGACGTTGATCGTCGGCGGGGCGGATCCGAGCTGACCGGTCAGAGCCGCGCTGACCCGGTGGCGCAACAGGTCCGCGACGGCCGCTTCGACACCGAACCGGATCGTCACCAGCACCTGGAGCACGTCCTCTTCGAGCGCGACGGCGGCGACGTGCACTCCGCCGAGCTCCCGGCCGATTTCGGCGGCGAGGTTCCTGGTCATCAGTACCAGCGCCCGTTCCGACACCTGAGTCTTGCCGCCCGACGACGGCAGATCGAGCGGGGCGGTGGTGTGCTTGCCGCGGACGCCGCCGACCGAGCGGAGCACCCGTTCGACCAGTCCCGGCGGCGTCGGCACCGGACGGCTCGCGGCGGCGCGCACCTGCTGCCACCGGGGGTCGTCGCGCGGATCGTCGCTCATCACCGTTCCCCGGGTCGGAAGTTGTCGCCGAGTTTCGCCAGCAGCGCCACCCTCGCGCGGTGCAGACGGGCACGCAGGGCGGGCACGCTGACTTCGAGCACCTCGGCCACCTCGTCGTAGGTCAACCCTTCGAATTCTCGCAGAATCAGCGGGATCCGCTGGCCGACGTCCAGTTCGGCGATCGCGCGCAGCACCGTGCCGACCTGCTCGGCGCTCACCACGTGACCCTCCGGACCAGGCACGACGCCCGCGTCGCCCTCGTCGAGCGGCACGGTCGGCTTCCGGCGCCGGACCGCGCCGAGCGCGCCGTTCGTCGTCACCCGGTAGAGCCAGGTCGACACCGCGGATTCGAACCGGAAGCCGGGCAGCGCCCGCCACGCGGAGAGCCAGGCCTCCTGGACGACGTCCTCGGCCTCGGACGAGCTGCCGGTGATCCGCAGCGCCACCCGGTACATCCTGGCCGTGTGCCGCCGGACCAAGGTGTCGAACGCACCGTGGTCCCCGGCGGCGGCCAGTGCCACCAGTTCCTCGTCCGGAACCGGCGCGGCCTCGCTCACCCGCCCTCCCGGCGCCGGTAGCGCAGCATGGTGAAGCCGTCTTCGACGAGCACGGACGCGAGATCCATCCGCCGCGGTTCCGGGGCCGGACGGCCGCGCGCGATCCGGCTCTCGCCCGCTCCCGCCAGCAGCGGGGCGACGGTGAGGCACAGCTGGTCGACGAGGTCGGCGGCGATCAGGTCGGCGAACAGCGCCGGACCGCCCTCGCAGTCGACACGGCGCAGGCCGCGCTCGCCCAGCAGCGCGAGCGCCCGGCGGAGGTCGACGTCGGCGGTCCCCGCGACGAGCACGTCGGCACCCGCGCGCTCCAACTCGGCGCGAGGCGCCTTCTCGGTGGTGATGACGATCGGCGGGACCTTGGTGTCGGTGAACAACGGGCCCTCGGGGTCGAGATCACCGGAACGGGTCACCACCGCGATCGGCGGGACCTCGGACAGACCGAGCGCGACCCGGCGGGCGGCGCGTTCGGGAGTGACGCGCGCGCCGCGATAGCCCTCGGCGCGCGCCGTGCCCGCACCGACCAGGATCACGTCGGAGAGCAGCCGTCCCATCAGGAAGATCCGCTTGTCGGCGGGGTGGGAAAGCCCCTCGGACAGCTCGTCGACCGCCGCCGCGCCGTCCGCGGAGCTGACGAAGTTGACCTGGACCCAGGGACGGTTCAGGTCTTCCGGATACCCATAGAGCCGTTCGAGGTCGGTGTCGGAGACGGGTTCCGCCGGTGTCGTTGGCCACAGAAGCTGCACACGAACATCCCAGCACGCGCCTGATGGCACCGCTGAGCGGGGGATACGCCCGGTCAGGGAGGGTGAACCCGCCAGGCCGGTGCCGTTACGCTCGGCGAATGCCCGCCCGCCTGATCGATCGCCGTCCGGAGCTGTCCGCCGACGAGCTGATCACCGCGCTCGTCCCGCCGCCGAGGTTCGACGCGGTCCGGTTCTCCACGTACGTGCCCAACCCGGACGAGCCGAGCCAGGCCGAAGCCGTCGTCACCTGTGGCGCGTTCGCGAAGCGCGTGGCGGAAGCGTCGAGCCGGAAGCCGAAGTCGAAGCTGCGCGCGTTCTTCGGCGGCGGGGACGAGGTGCCGTCCGGGCCGATGGGGCTCTACCTCGACGGCGGTTTCGGCGTGGGCAAGACACACCTGCTCGCCTCGACCTGGCACGAGACGCCGTCGCCCAAGGCGTACGGGACGTTCGTGGAGCTGACCCATCTCGTCGGCGCGCTGGGTTTCGCCGAGGCGGTGCGGCGGCTGTCCGAACACCGGTTCCTGGCGATCGACGAGTTCGAGCTCGACGACCCCGGTGACACCATGCTCGTCACACGGTTGCTGCAGGAGCTGATCTCGGCGGGCGTGTTCGTGGCGGCGACGTCCAACACGCTGCCGGACAAACTCGGCGAGGGCCGGTTCGCCGCCGCGGACTTCCTGCGCGAGATCCAGTCGCTGTCCGCCCGGTTCGGCGTCTGCCGCGTCGACGGCCCGGACTACCGGCACCGCGGCCTGCCGGACGCGCCGCCGCCCGCGAGCCCCGAGGAGCTGGAAGCCTCCGTCGCCACGCATCCCGAGTCCACTGTGGACGATTTCGACGCGTTGTGCGAACACCTGGGCGGCCTGCACCCTTCGCGCTACGGCAGGCTTCTCGACGGCGTGACCCGGGTGCACCTTCGCGACATCCACCCGGTGCCCGACCAGAACGTGGGACTGCGCCTGGTCGCCTTCGCCGACCGGCTCTACGACCGCGCGATCCCGCTGGTGGTCTCGGGCGAGCCCGTGCCGGAGCTGTTCACCGAGGAGATGGTCAACGGCGGCTACCGCAAGAAGTACCTGCGCGCCGTCAGCCGTCTGACGGCACTGGCGCGCGACGCCGTGCAGCCCAGCTGAGTAGCACCCAAGTCGCGCATACAGTCGCGACGGCGAACAGCGTGCCGCCCACGACGTCGGTCAGGTAGTGGTAGCCGAGGCCGATCATGCCGATCGTGACTCCGCAGAGCACCACGGCGCCCACCGTCGAGATGACCGCCGTCGCGACGCCGGGGCGGGCGAGCAGGACGAGCACAGTCAGCACCGCGACCAGCGCGACGGTGTGCCCGCTCGGGTAGGCGAGGTAGGTGTACTTCCAGCGGTCGAAGAGCGGTTTGAGCACCCAGGTGTTCGCGAGGATCGCGATGAGCGGGCCGGCGATGGTCAGCGCCGCTTCGAGCCTGCGGCGTCCGGTCAGGCAGAGGACGGCGGTGAGGACCGCGACCGGGATCAGGACGTAGGCCTCGGTCGGCAGCACCAGCAGCCCGAGAAGGCCGGTGTCGCGGCCGAAGGTGCGCTCCACCCACCTGACGGCGAGGTCGTCGGGAACGGAAGGGCCGTCACCGGAGACCAGCAAGCCGAGGACCACCATGATCACGGCGCAGGTCACCGCGACCGGCCCGTACGGCCCTCTTCCGCTCATCCGGCGAGATTACGTGACGGTGATCAGTCACCATGCAGGGACGGCTCGCGAGAACGAAGGGGGCTTTCGATGCGGATCAGTGTGGTCGGTGGCGGCGTGATCGGGCTCAGCTGCGCGTACCGGCTGGCCGGGGCCGGGCACGACGTCACGGTGGTCACCGAGACCGGGCCGGGGGAGACCACGTCGGCGGTCGCCGGTGGCGTGCTCTTCCCGCCGCTGGCGGCGAACTCCGACCGGGTCGACCGCTGGACCGCGACGAGCGTCGAGGAGTACCGCGGCCTCGGCGCGCCAGGAGTCCGCATGGTCCGGGGAACGTACCTCGTCCCGCGCGAGGCGCCGCTACCTTCGTGGGCCTTGTCGATGCCCGGCCTCGACCACGAACCCGGGCGGCTCACCTTCACGACCGCACTGGTCGACACCCCGGTGTACCTCGGGTGGCTCGCCGGTCAGGTCGCCGCGCTGGGCGTGCGTACCGAATACCGCACCGTCACGCGGCTGGACGACCTCGGCGCGGACCTCGTCGTCAACGCCGCCGGGCTCGGTGGCGGGCGGCTCGCGGGGGACGGAACCGTGGTGCCGGTCGGCGGCCAGGTCGTCCACCTCGCCGACCCGGGGCTGACCGAATGGATCGTCGACGGGGCCACTCCGGTGCTGCGGCACGTGATCCCGCACGGACGGCACGTGGTCTGCGGCGGCACGCAGGAGCCGGGGCGCGACTCCGTCGAGCCGGATCCCGGGGTGACCGCCGACATCGTGCGGCGGTGCCGGGACCTCGTGCCCGCGCTGGCCGACGCGCCCGTGCTGGGGGCGAAGGTCGGGCTGCGGCCGTTCCGGCCCGAGGTACGGCTGGACCGGGACGGCCGGATCGTGCACTGCTACGGACACGGGGGTGCGGGGATCACGGTGGCTTGGGGTTGCGCTGACGACGTCCTGGCCCTGGTGTGACTACCCGCATTCAGAGGACTAAATGCGGCGGGGTGGTCGAATGTGGCGTGACCGAGCTTGCGCGGTGAAGGCCCCCTTCGCCGGGGCAAGGCAGAGAGGTGGCCGTCGCGGCGTGGTTCTGGGCTGGCCGGCAGGAGTCAGCTGCGCTCTGAGTGTCCACAGGGACGCTTTCCGGCGACGAAATGTCTGCTTCGGGGCTGTATGCCCGGTTTGGCGTGGGGGTCGTGAGTGGTAAGTAGCGTTCTAACCCTCTTTGCCACTCACGACCCCCGCGTCGAACCGTATAAATCGCTCAACTCGGACACAGATGCCCTCGGAAGTGTCCCTTATGGACAGTCGGGAGAAGTGTCTCTTCGGCCAGCCGCCACGTTTGCCTTACCCCTCAATAGGAGCAGGGAGTCAGAGGGCGGCGAAGGCGGCGAAGTCCGCTTCGGTCTGATCCGCGTACCGCACCGCGTAGGCCCCGATGGCCTCGTCGAGGTCTTCGTCGTCCTCGAAGTAGCCTGCCAGCATCCGCGGATGCAGTGACCGCGCGTGCGCCCGCGCGAGCAACGCGCCGGCGAGCCGGCCGTAGTCGTCGAGGTGGTCCTTCTTCAGCTCCGCCGGATCGATGTCGCCCTTGAGATTCCGGAACTGCCGCACGATGTACGGCACGCCGTCGATGGTCGTCCAGCCGAGCAGGATGTCCGTCTCGGCCTGCACGAGCCGCGCGCCCTCGACGATCCGCCGCCCCTCGTGCTCCGGGGCCGGCAGGCCGAGGAACGGCGCGAGCGCCGACGGAATGGCCTGTTTCACCTGCAGGACAAGGTCTTCGCCGGAGTTCCCGTGCAGCAGCGCCACATAACTGCGCAGCCCGACACTGCCGGTGCCGACTACCCGGAAAGCCACATCGGACACCCGGTACCGCGAGATCAGCGTCCGCCGGGACTCGCGCAGCGTGTCCACATAGGACACCAATCCGGTCACGACGGCTTCGGCGGTCGCGTCGTCGACGTGCGTGAGCACCGGCGGATCTTCGACGAACCGATGCCGTTCGAGGCCGGTCTCGTGGTCGTCGATGCGCCTGGTCCACTTCGCGGTGACCTTGGCGCTGGTGTTCTTCCGCGCCTTCTCGGCCGCTTCTTCGAAGTCGTCGATCAGGTCGTGCGCCTTGACCTTGCTCAGCACCGACGCGTCGGGCAACGCGTTCCACGACCGCAGGAACGGCAGCTCCGCCAGCCCCCGGATGGTGCGCCGGTACGACTTCACCGCGTCCTCGGCGGCTTCACGGCAGCCCGCTTCGCCGATGCCGCCCTCGCGCCCGGCGAGCACGAGACTCGCCGCGAGCCGTTTGAGATCCCACTCCCACGGGCCCGGCACGGATTCGTCGAAGTCGTTGATGTCCATGACGATTTGGCCCTCGGGCGTGCCGTACAGCCCGAAGTTCGCGGCGTGCGCGTCCCCGCAGAGCTGGGCGGTCAGCCCGGACGACGGCGAACCCGCCAGGTCGGCGGCCATCAGCCCGGCGGCCCCGCGATAGAAGGTGAACGGCGACGCGAGCATGCGCTCGCGCCGCAGTTCCACCAGTTCGGGCAGGCGGCCTTCGTTGGTGCGCGCGAAGAACTCCGCCACGCTGGGCCGCCCCTCGCCCGCCGCCGCGTGGTCGTGCGCGGACGAGGGCGCCTCGTCCCGCAGTGCCTTACCCCTCGCGAACCAGTCCTCCGGCGACACCGACTCGGTGCCGGCCAGCGGCCGCTCCACCCACTCCCGCTCGTCTCCCATGGACAGGCAACGTACAGCCCGTCCGAAAGGATCACCGGGTCTTGACGACCTCCGTGATGGCGTCGATACCGCGGTCGAGCTCCTCGCGGCTGATCACCAGCGGCGGCGCGATCCGCAGCGTGTGGTCGTGCGTCTCCTTGCACAGGACGCCGCGTTCGGCCAGCGCGGTGGACGCCTCGCGGCCGGTCGGCCCACCGGGCGCGATGTCGATCCCCGCCCAGAGCCCGCGCCCGCGGACCTCGGCGAGCCCGTCGCCGACCAGTTCGCCGAGCCGCGAGTGCAGGTGGGCGCCCAGTTCCCGCGAACGCTCCTGGAACTCCCCGGTCTTCAGCAGCCCGACCACGGCCCGCCCGATCGCGCAGGCGACCGGGTTCCCGCCGAAGGTGGAGCCGTGTTCACCCGGCCGCAGCACGCCGAGCACGTCCTTGCCGCCGACCACGGCAGACACCGGCATGATCCCGCCGCCGAGCGCCTTGCCCAGGGTGTAGACGTCGGCACGGACGCCTTCGTGGTCGAGCGCGAGGACGGTGCCGGTGCGGGCGAGACCGGACTGGATCTCGTCGGCGATCAGCAGCACGTTGTGCTCGTCGCACAGCCGCCGGGCCTCGGCGAAGTAGCCGGCGGGCGGGACGATCACGCCCGCCTCGCCCTGCACCGGCTCCAGCAGGATCGCGGCGGTGCGCTCGGTGATGGCGTCGCGCAGCGCTTCGGCGTCGCCGTACTTGACGGTGACGAAGCCCGGCGTGAAGGGGCCGAAGTCGGCGCGCGCGGTCTCGTCGGTGGAGAAGGACACGATGGTCGTCGTGCGGCCGTGGAAGTTGGAACCGGCGACGACGATCTCAGCGGTCCCGTCGGGGACGCCCTTGACCCGGTACGCCCACTTCCTGGCGATCTTCACCGCCGACTCGACGGCTTCCGCGCCGGAGTTCATCGGCAGGGTCATCTCGGTGCCGGTCAGCTCGGCGAGCTCCTTGCAGAACAGCCCGAGCTGGTCGTGGTGGAAGGCGCGCGAGGTCAGCGTCACGCGGCCGAACTGCTCGATCGCGGCGGCGATGAGCCCGGGGTGGCGGTGCCCGAAGTTCAGCGCGGAGTAGCCGGAGAGGAAGTCGAGGTAGGTCTTGCCCTCGACATCGGTGACCGAGGCTCCTTCGGCGGTGGCGATCACCACCGGAAGCGGGTGGTAGTTGTGCGTGCTCCACTGCTCGTCGAGCGCGATGAAGTCGGCGGTCGTCATGCGTTCAGGTTAGAGGTCCATCCGGCCGCTTTCATCCGGGAAACGTTGCTTTGACCCGTTGTTCATTGCGTATCGACTCCTTCGGGTGGCGAAATCGTGCGTCGGCGTACTTGATCACCGGAGGCGCGGTCTCCGGAGCGCGGTTATCGTTGCCGGATGGCGAAAAAGGACACCGTCTCCGTCCGGGACACGCTGAGGATCGGCAAGGGCGCCGAGCGGCACCATCCCGGCTCGTTCCCGATCGGGCCGACCAAGAAGCCCAAGGGGCTCAAAGACCTCGCCGACGCCGGAGGCAGGCTCGCCGAGCTGCAGGAGGCGCTGTACGCGGAGGGCGTCGGCGGGGGAAACCGTAGTGTCCTGCTGGTCCTGCAGGGGATGGACACCTCCGGCAAGGGCGGCACCGTGGGGCACGTCCTCGGCCTGGTCAACCCGATGGGCGTGCGGTACGCCGGGTTCAAGAAACCGACCGCGGCGGAGCGTCGCCACCACTACCTGTGGCGGATCCGCAAACAGCTCCCGGCGCCGGGGCAGATCAGCGTGTTCGACCGCTCCCACTACGAGGACATCCTGGCCCCGCGCGTCCAGAAGCTGGTGCCCGCGACGGAATGGCGCAAGCGCTACGCCGAGATCAACGCGTTCGAGAAGGAGCTGACCGACGCCGGCACGACGATCGTGAAGGTCTTCCTCGACATCTCGCCGGAGGAGCAGCTGAAGCGCCTCAAGGCGAGGCTGGAGAATCCGGCGAAGTGGTGGAAGTACAACCCCGCGGACCTCGACGCGCGGGCCCAGTGGAACGACTATCAGAAGGCCTACGCCGACATCTTCGCCAAGACCTCCACGGCGGCCGCGCCCTGGTACGCCGTCCCGGCCGACCGCAAGTGGTACCGCAACTGGCTGGTCGCGCGGCTCCTGATCGAGACGATCGAGTTGAAGGACCCGAAGTTCCCGCCCGCCGACTTCGATCCCGAGACGGAGATCGAGAAGCTGGAAGGCATTGGCGTACCGGCTTGAGCGTCTGAGAGAGTGCGGAGGTGACCGACACCAGCCTCGAAGATCTCCCGTTCCTTCGCCGTCAGGCCCGCACCCAGCGCTTCACCCTCGGCGCGCCGAAAGAGTTCAAGGTCGCCCCGGACGGTTCCCGCATCCTGTTCCTGCGGTCCGAATCCGGCACCGACCCTCGGCACAGCCTGTGGTCGTTCGACGTCGCGTCGGGCGAGGAGACGAAGCTGGTCGACGCCGCCGAGCTGCTGCCCGGTGAAGAGGACCTGCCGCCGGAGGAGCGTGCCCGCCGCGAGCGCAGCCGGGAGACCGGCGGCGGCGTGGTCGGCTACGCGGTCGACGACGCCTTCACCGTCGCCGCGTTCTCGCTCTCGGGCAAGCTCCACACCCTCGACCTGGCCACCGGCGAGGTGTCGGTGCTGGTCGACGGTTCGGTCGTCGACCCGCGGCCCAGCCCGGACGGCACGCACGTCGCCTACGTCCGCGACCGCCGCCTGCGGGTGATCGACCGGGCGACCGGCGAGGACCGGCTGCTCGTCGACGAAGCGGGCGACGACATCGCCTGGGGGCTCGCGGAGTTCATCGCGGCCGAGGAGATGGGCCGCACGCGCGGGTACTGGTGGTCGCCGGACGGGAAGAGCCTGCTGGCCGAGCGGTCCGACCGGGCGGCCGTGCCGCGCTGGACGATCGCCGATCCGGCGAACCCGCAGTCGGCGGCGAACGTCGTCGCGTATCCGGCGGCGGGCACCACGAACGCGGACGTGACGCTGGCGATCCTCGGCCTCCACGGCTCCCGCGTCGACGTCGAGAAGACCGATTGGGAGTACCTGGCCGCGGTGCACTGGTCCGCCGCGGGCCAGCCGCTGCTGTCCGTGCAGTCGCGGGACCAGCGGAAACTCCAGATCCAGTCGGTCGACCCGGCGACCGGCGCCGTCGAGGTGCTGCACACCGAGACCGACGAGCATTGGGTCGAGCTCGCCGCGGGCGTCCCGGCGTGGACGACCGACGGCCGCCTGGTCCGCGAGAGCGCCGCCGACGGTGACCACCGGCTGGTCGTCGACGGGGTCGCGGTCACCCCGCCGGGACTGCAGGTGCGGTCGATCCTGCACGTCGGCGACGAGGTGCTGTTCAGCGCGTCGGAGGGCGATCCGACGCAGATCCACGTCTTCCGCACGGAAGGCGGCGAGCTCCGCCGTCTGTCCACTGAGGACGGTGTACACGTCGGCTCCGGGAACGCCGCGCTGACCGTGCTCTCGTCGTGGACGCTGGAGCGCAGCGGCCCGGTGGTGACCGTCGTGTCCGGCGAGAAGACGGTGGCGCGCATCGGTTCCTTCACCGTCGACCCCGACGTCGTGCCGAACCTGACCTGGCTGACGCTGGGGGAGCGGGGCCTGCGTGCCGCGCTGGTGCTGCCGACCGGGTACGAAGAGAGCGAGGGCAAGCTCCCGGTGCTGCTCGACCCGTACGGCGGCCCGCACGCCCAGCGTGTCCTGCAGACCCGCAACGCCTTCCTGACCCCGCAGTGGCTCGCGGACCAGGGCTTCGCGGTGCTGGTCGCCGACGGGCGCGGGACCCCCGGCCGGGGTGCGGCCTGGGAAAAGGAGATCGCGGGCAAACTCGCCGACGTGACCCTCGCCGACCAGGTCGACGCCCTGCACGCGGCGGCCGCGCTCCATCCGGAACTGGATCTGGAACGGGTCGCGATCCGGGGCTGGTCCTACGGCGGCTACCTGTCCGCGCTGGCCGTGCTGCGGCGCCCGGACGTCTTCCACGCCGGTGTCGCGGGCGCCCCGGTGACCGACTGGTCGTTGTACGACACGCACTACACCGAGCGTTACCTCGGGCTTCCGCAGGAGGAAACCGCTTCGTACGAGCACAACTCGCTGATCGCCGGCGCCGGCGACCTCTCGCGGGCACTGCTGATCGTGCACGGACTGGCCGACGACAACGTTTTCGTCGCCCACTCGTTGCGCCTGTCGTCGGCTTTGCTGGCCAAGGGACGCGCGCATGTGTTCCTGCCGCTGGCCGGCGCGACGCATATGACGCCGCAAGCCGAAGAGGTCGCGGAGAACCTGATGCGCACGCAGGTGGACTGGATCGTGCGTGAGCTGTCCGGTGCCGCGGTCAAGAGCGAGGAGAACGCATGAAACGGTGGGGCATCACCATTCCGCTGACCGGGGTGCCGCTCGCGGCGCACGAGGATATGGTGCGGGAGCTGCCGGATCTCGGCTACACCGACGCGTGGTCGGCCGAGACGGCGGGCCACGACGCCTTCACGCCGTTGGTGCTGGCCTCGCAGTGGGCGCCGCAGCTTCGGCTCGGCACCGCGATCGTGCCGGTGTACACACGCGGACCCGGCTTGCTGGCGATGAGCGCGGCGACCGTCGCGGAACTGGCGCCCGGCCGGTTCGTGCTCGGCATCGGCGCGTCGTCGCCGGTGATCGTGAAGAACTGGAACGCCGCCGAGTTCGAAGCGCCGTTCGCGCGTTCGCGGGACACCCTGCGCTTCCTGCGGTCGGCGCTGGCGGGGGAGAAGGTCACCGAGGAGTACGAGTCGTTCTCCGTCAGCAAGTTCCGGCTGGAGCGGCCCGCCGATCCGCCGCCGTCGATCATGCTCGCCGCGCTGCGGCCGGGGATGCTGCGGTTGGCGGCGAAGGAGGCCGACGGCGCCATCACCAACTGGCTCGCCGCCTCCGACGTGCCCAAGGTGCGGGCGGAAATCGGGCCGGACGTCGAACTGGCCGCGCGGATCTTCGTCTGCCCCACCGAGGACAAGGCCGCCGCGCGCGGGCTCGGCCGGATGCTCATCTCGAGCTACCTGACCGTGCCGGTGTACGCGGCGTTCCACGAATGGCTCGGCCGCGGCGACGCGCTCGCGCCGATGCACGAGGCGTGGGCCGCGGGCGACCGGCAGAAGGCGAACCAGGTCATCCCGGACGAGGTCGTCGACGACCTGATCGTCCACGGCAGTCTCGATTCCTGCCGCGAGCAAGTGCAGTCCTATGTGGACAACGGGCTGACGACGCCGATCATCGCGCTGCTGCCGACGGGGGAGGACCCGTTCGCGCACGTGCGTGGGCTCGCTCCTCGCTGAAGTCTCGTGAGTGGTAAGGACGGTTCTATTGAGAGGTAAGGCAAAGGTGGCGTGGTCGGTACAGGGTGGTCGTGAGTGGCGTTTCGGGTTCAGATCGGAAG